>NZ_JBIAIY010000006.1:329605-386849 GCF_042871665.1 Micromonospora sp. NPDC005686 | reverse complement strand
GCATGACCCGCCGCATCACCCGCGGCCAACCCGCACGCCGCCAAGCCCGCCGCACCTTCACCTGGACCTGATCAACCCGATCTCAAACACGCTCTCAGTGGGAGCGGAGCCGCCAACTGTGACCTCGTATCGTGAGCTGCTGCCGGTCGCCCTCGATGCTGTTGGTCGGGCAGCCACCTTCATGCGCCGCCAGGCACCAGTCACCTCTACCAGTAAGGGCGACCGCGATCTCGTCTCGGATGTCGACTACGCGATTGAACGAGACCTTCGATCGTTCCTGCGCGATGCGACGCCCGGCATTGCCTTCCTCGGGGAGGAGGAGGGAGCCAGCGGCACCGGGGATTTGCAATGGACGCTTGATCCGGTCGACGGAACGATCAATTTCGTTCGCGGTCTCCCCTTGTGCGGTATCTCCCTCGGCTTACTCCACGGAACACGTCCAGCCCTCGGCGTCGTGGACCTACCCTTCCTCGGTGCTCGATACTGGGCCGCCGAGGGTTGTGGGGCATTCGCGAACGGCAAGCCGGTCAAGGTGAGCGACACCACCAGCCTGGGCGAAGCCGTCGTAGGGATCGGCGATTTCGCCGTCGGAGCGGATGCCGCGAACAAGAATCGGATCCGGCTGGCACTGATGGCGCGGCTCGCCGCGACGGTGCAGCGCGTGCGGATGAGTGGATCAGCGGCAGTGGATCTCGTCTGGTTGGCGGAGGGGAAGATCGACGCCGCCATCACCCTCTCCAACCACACCTGGGACATGACAGCCGGGGTGGCCATCGCCCGCGAGGCGGGAGCCGTCGTCGTCGACAGCAGAGGGGCCGAGTACAGCGCCGAGTCAACGACCACCCTCGCGATCACCCCTGGGCTGGTCGGTCAGATGTTGCAGCACCTGCGGGAGAACGGGACGGCGTGAGCCGATGACGACTGTGGCAGAGGTCGCCTCGGACTCTCGCTCTGATGTCGTCATGAGGAGGCACATGAACATCGATGAGGCAAAACGCGAGGTGCAGCGTTGCGGTCAATCGTGACGGGGTACGGATCGGAAAGGGCGCGGGTTACTCGGACATCGAGGTCGCCCTGCTCACCGAGGCCGGCTTGGTCGGCCCCTCCACCATCCTCGCAACGACGGTGCATTCGCTACAGGTCGTTGAAGGACCGCTTCCCGAGTCGTCGCACGACTTCCGGGTCGACTTGATCGTCACGCCGGACGAGATGATCGAGTGCCGCCGAACCCAGCGCCCGGCCGGCATCTACTGGGAAAGCCTCAGCGTCCAGAAGATCGATTCCATTCCGGCCCTCAGGGCATCAGCCACTGTTGATTGAGGTGACCCAGCGCCATCCCATACAGGTCACGAGGGCCTGTCGTGACCTCCTCCGGTGAGCTGCCCGCCGGCACCGATCCGCGGACTGTCAGGATTGGACGCGTTCCGCCTCCTGCACGAACGTGTCGCTCCGGCGGGCCCCCATCCGGTCCAGTTCGTCCAGCACCGCCCCCACCCCGTCGGCACCGATCAGCACCGTGACGCGCAACCGGGCCGACAGCGGCTGGTCCTGCCAGTAGCCACGCGGCAGCAGGCTCGCCTGCGGCGTCGTCGTCGCCACGGCGGCGTCGCTGACGATGACCGAGATCGCACCCGCGCGCAGCAGCGCGTCGCGCAGGTCGGCGCTGTTCGCCGCCGGATCCGGTTCCAGCAACGCGGTGACCACCCGTACCCGCTGGCCGGGCGGCACGGCCGGTTCGCCGGCCGGCGTCGCTCCGGTACGGCGCCGGGGCGCCCCCGGCGCGGTCAGGCTGGTGACGCCGCCCAGGTGGTACGCGTCAGCGCCCTGTTGCGCCTGGTCCAGACGTTCCTGGTCGGCGAGCGGCACGCGCAGGCCGATGAGCGCCTGCACCCCGGCGGCGATCAGCCAGGTCAGGACGAAGGAGAACGCGACAACGCTCACCACGCCGACGAGCTGGCGCCACAGCAGGCCGCCCCCGCCGCCGAGGAACAGCCCGTCGGCGCCGAGCGGGTTGACCCCGCTGTTGCCGAACAGGCCGAGCAGGAGCGTGCCGAGCATGCCGCCGACGAAGTGCACGGCGAGCACGTCCAGCGCGTCGTCGAGGCGCAGCAGGTACTTCAGCTTCAGCGCGAAGTGGCAGACCAGACCGGCCAGCGCGCCGATCGCGACGGCCGAGGCCGCGTTGACGTACCCGGCGGTCGGGGTGACCGTCGCCAGGCCCGCGACCGCGCCGGAGACCGCGCCCACGACGGTGCTGTGCCCGTCGGTGACGCGTTCCAGCGCCAGCCAGACCAGCATCGCCGCGGCGGCGGCGAGGTGCGTGTTGAGGACGGCCTGCGCGGCCAGGCCGTTGGCCTGGAGGCCGTCGCCACCGTTGAAGCCGAACCAGCCGAACCAGAGGATGCCCGCGCCGACGATCGTCAGCGGGATCGAGTTCGGTGGTGCGGCCGTGTGCGGCCAGTCCCGGCGGCGACCGACGACGAGCAGGACGGCCAGCACGGCGGCGCCGGCGCTGGCGTGCACGACGAGCCCGCCGGCCCAGTCCTGGGTGCCGAACTTGGCCAGCCAGCCGCCGGGGTGCCAGAGCCAGTGCGCGATCGGCGCGTAGACCACCACCGACCAGACCGCGAGGAACAGCACCCAGCCGCCGAACTTCAGCCGGCCCGCCGTGGCGCCGGTGACGAGCGCCGGCGTGATCACCGCGAACATCATCTGGAACAGCACGAACGCCAGCGTCGGGATGGTGATCCGGCCGTCGACCACGTGCAGGTTGGGTGCGGGCGGCACCTTCAGGTCGGTCAGCCCGAACAGTTCCAGGTTGCCGAACAGCCCGCTGCCGGCGTCGTCGCCGAAGGCGATGGTGTAGCCGACGAGCACCCACGTCAGGCTGACCACGCCCAGCGCGATCATGTTCTGTTGCAGCATCGCCAGCACGTTGCGGGTGCGGACCATGCCGCCGTAGAACGCGGCCAGGCCCGGCGTCATGAACAGGACGAGGCCGGCGCACACAAGCACCCAGGCGGTGTCACCCGCGTTCGGAGCGGACATGGTTTCCCCCCTTGTCTCGCAGGTGGACGGAGTCGCGAACGGTGGACAGGGCGGTGTCCTCCACCCGTTCGTGGTTGGGCATCGGCGCGAAGTGCCGGTCCGGCAGCAGCAACAGCCAGGCGGCGATGTTGAACGGACCGGTCAGCACCGGGATGCCGAGCGGGGTGAGCATGGTGGTCAGCGCCATCTGCACGAACAGCGTGAGTGCGATGCCGAACAGCGTGTAGACGGTCACCAGAGCGCCGGGGCGGTGCGCGACAGCGCCCACCACGATCGCGGTCAGCACCGCGTTGAAGGCGAACAGGCCCTTGTCCAGCGACGCGCCGTCGGCGCCGAACCAGAGCGCCAGCAGCGTCGCGCCGACGGTGCCGATCACCGCGAACAGCGCCGACCACCGGGAGTTGATCAGCAGGGCGACGAGGATGAGCAGTCCGGTGACCCAACTCTCGATCAGGTAGACCTGGGACACGCCCTTGAGGAAGGTCGGGATCAGGCCCCCGTCGAACGTGCCGCCGCTCAGTGGCCCCTCACCGGGGAACTTCGGCGTCAGCTTGGTGAGCACCGTGAACCTGTCGAACTGGTACGCCCCCATCAGCAGGAACCAGGTGGTGAGCACGAACGGGAACGTGTAGGCGGTCAGGTTCCAACGTGTGAAGACGGCGTTGAGGGCGAGCGTGACCACCACCGTGCCGATCGCGCCGAGCACGAGGTAGAGCCACATCAGCGGGCGCTGGTCGAGGAACGTGGGCACCGCGAGTCCGGTCAGCAGCGGGCTGAAGCCGAACAGGCCCTTACGCCAGCTTCCCAGGTCCACCCGCAGTGCCAGCGCGGTGGCGGTGCCCACGACCAGGCCGAGCACGCCGCCGCCGAACACCCGGGGTGTCCCGTTCTCGAACGCGCCCCAGGCGAGCGCGATCAGGATGAGCAGGCCGCTCAGCGGATTGTTCTGCAGCACCACCTGGGCGGCGCCGCGCAGGCACGCGTCGACGAACCGGACCAGCGGGTTCCGGTCGGCCAGGTGGTGCCAGCCTCGTCCGATGTCGGCCATGTCGGTCTTCTCCTCGCTCAACGCCAGCTGAAGACCGGCGGGAAGGTGCAGCCGGTCACCTCTTCGCGGGCGGCCACGCAGAACGCGCGGACCGCGGCGCGGACCGGCTCGGTCTCCTGGCCGAGCACCTTGAACACCAGGCCGGCGTCGTTCGGCAGCCGGCTGACCGCGGTGGCCAGCGGCGTCTGTTCGTCCCACACCGGTGTCGCGGTGCGCTCGAAGACCCGGGCCGCCCGGTCCGGGTCGGTGAGCAGCACGACGTTGCCGAAGACGTGGAAGCGGTCCATCATCCCGATCCGCGACACCGGGAAGCGGCCGGGAGTGATCACGAACTTCTCGACGAACAGCGGCCGTCCGTCCGGCCGTTCGGCCCGCAGCGTGGTGGAGAACAGGTCGTACGCGAAGATCTCGCCCTGGCGGTAGTACTTGCGGCCGGGCTGGAGCACCTCGGCGTACAGCATGGTGGCGGTCTCCGGCAGCCGGACCACGGTGTCGGAGACGAACCGGCTGCGCCGGAACGGGATCACCGGTTCGGGCAGGAACTCCAGGTAGGCGTCCTGCGCCAGGGTGAAGCTCTGGGTCTGGGTGCCGTAGTTGGCGTCCATCTCCTGGATCTTGGTGGCGGCCTGGGTGACCAGGTGCGCCTGCGCGCCGGGCCCGAGGTCGACGTCGATGCGCAGCCGATCGCCCTGGAGCACGCCGCCGGAGGTGGTGAGGATCATGACGCAGGGCAGGCCCGGCATCTCCTCGTCCCAGTACAGGGCGCGCTGCACCAGCAGCGGGGACTGCCGGTAGACGTCGCGCAGGATCGTCCGGTCCTCGCGCCGCTCGAACCCCAGCCGGAGGATGCCCACCTTGCCGTTCGCGGCGGCCGGCAGTTGCGCCGGCTGGTCCTGGTACGGCGCGAGTTCCCGGACGGAGTCCAGAGTGGTCATGCGAGCACTTCGGCGTCGAACAGCGCGTTGCGGCGGACCAGGTCCACCAGGTCGTCGATGCCCTCGCCGGTCTTGCAGTTGGTGAACACGAACGGCTTGCCGCCGCGCATCAGCTCGGCGTCGCGGGCCATCACGTCCAGGTCGGCGTCGACGTACGGGGCCAGGTCGGTCTTGTTGATCACGAGGATGTCGGACTTGGAGATGCCCGGACCGTTCTTGCGCGGGATCTTGTCGCCGGCCGCCACGTCGATCACGTAGATGAAGTAGTCGACGAGCGCGGGGCTGAAGGTGAGCGTGAGGTTGTCGCCGCCGCTCTCGATCAGCACGACGTCGCTGTCCGGGAACCGCGCCTCCATGTCCTCCACCGCGGCGAGGTTCATGCTGGGGTCCTCGCGTACCGCGGTGTGCGGGCAGGCGCCGGTCTCCACCCCGATGATGCGCTCCTCCACCAGCACGCCGGTCAGGGCGCGGCGGACGTGCTTGGCGTCCTCGGTGGTGACCACGTCGTTGGTGATGACCAGGATGCGCAGGCCCTGCTCGACCAGGCGGGGCACGACGGCCTCGATGATGGCCGTCTTGCCACTGCCCACCGGGCCGCCGACACCGATCCGACTCGCTGATTTCATTTCCGAAGCCCTTCAGGTGGATGAGCGCTCAGCTCATGAACATCCGTACGTGTGCGTGCTGGTGCGCGCCGGCCAGCAGGTCGAGGTGCGGCGCGAAGCTCTGCATGTCGTCGAGCCCGGCGGTGCGCACCTCCTCGTAGTCCTCGCCGACCCGCTCGTTGACCGCGAAGAGGATCGACTGGGTGTCGAGGTGGTCCACCCGCATCAGCCGGACCGCCGCGCCGAGCACCATCGACGCCGCGCCGTACTGGTGGGCGGCGAACGCGTCCGCCTCGCCCACGCCGAGTTCGGCGAAGAGCACGCCGATCGCGACCGGGTAGGTGACCGGGACGCCGCCACCGCTCTCCGCGAGGCGCTTGCGCAGCAGGGACTCCCCCACCACCCGTTCGGCGGCCTCGGCCAGCTTGCGCCCCATGCGGACGGTCATCGTCCGCGTCTCCTCGTTGATCTTGCGCAGGTGTACGGCCTCGTCGGCCGCCCGGATCCGGTCGAGGTCACCGGCGCGGGCGGCGCGGTGCGCCACGAGCAGCGCCACCCCGTCGCCGGTGGCGGCGGCGCGCGTGACGGTACGCACGAACTCCCGCAACGTGGTCCGGTCGTGCACCGCGCCCTGCTCGACGGCCGTCTCCAGTCCGTTGGAGAAGGAGAAGGCGCCGACCGGGAAGACCGAGTCACCGAACTGGAGCAGTTTCAGGGCCTCGGTCACCGTGGACACCCGGCCCCTCAGTTCAGATCGGCGGGCAGGTGCGTGTGCGGGGTCGAGTCGGCCCCGCCGAACAGGCGCCGCGACTCGTGCGGGGCCAGGTACGCGATGATCTCGGTGCCGGGGATGAACTCGTGGGTGAGACCGGTGAACGCGTGGGTGCGCATCACGGAGTCCATGACCTTGCGGTCCACGGTGAGCGGGACGTACATCTTGGTGCCCTTCACCACCGCCGGCCAGTGCTGGTTGCCGATCGCGTGGCCGAGTTCGACGGCCGAGCGGACCACCATCTCGTGGGACTCCCCGTGCAGCGTGTCGAGGTGCACGACCATCACCTCGCCGAGCGCGATCCGGGCCACCACCGCGGTCGCTGTGGCGTCGTCCCAGGCGAGGACGTCGCCGTCACGCAGCCGTACGCCGCGGGCCAGCGACAGCGCCAGTTCGGTGCCGAGGCTGGTGGTCCGGCGCAGCCGGCTCTTCTGGGCGTCCCACTGGTCGAGGACCAGGTCGTCGACCTTGGCCTCCCGGAGCCGCTCGGTCCAGGCCGGCTCGTTCACGTTGCCGAGTACCGTTTCGACGAGCATCTGTTCTCCTTTCACGCGGCCCGCCGCCGGTCCGGCCGGGGCGGGCGCCGCGCCGGGTCAGCTGAAGAAGTAGAGCTGGCTGAGGGGGAGGTTCTTGGCCGCCGGCACTGTCGCGTGCACGCCGTCCATCTTCACGGCGAAGGTCTCCGGGTCGACTTCGAGCTTCGGCGTACGGTCGTTGCGCACCATGTCGCGCTTGGTCAGGTTGCGGCAGCCGTAGACCGGCATGACCTGCCGTTGCAGGCCGAGCCGCTCGGCCACACCCGACTCGTGCGCGGCGCGGGACACGAACGTCACGCAGTTCCTGGCGAGCTGGGAGCCGGTGGCGCCGAACATGGGCCGGTAGTAGACCGGCTGCGGGGTGGGCAGCGACGCGTTCGGGTCGCCCATGATCGACCAGGCGATCATGCCGCCCTTGAGCACCATCTTCGGCTTCGTGCCGAAGAACGCGGGTTCCCAGAGCACCAGGTCGGCGAGCTTGCCCGGACTGACCGAGCCGATGACGTGCGAGACGCCCTGGGTGATCGCCGGGTTGATGGTCATCTTGGCGACGTAGCGCAGGACGCGGAAGTTGTCGTTGGCGTCGGAGTCCTCGGCCAGCTTGCCGCGGACGTTCTTCATCTGGCCGGCGAGCTGGATCGTGCGCAGCCAGGTCTCCCCCACCCGGCCCATGGCCTGCGAGTCGCTCTGCATCATCGAGATGACGCCCTCGTCGAGGAGCACGTCCTCGGCGGCGATGGTCTCGGTGCGGATCCGGCTCTCCACGAAGGCGACGTCCGAGGGCACCTTCGGGTTGAAGTTGTGGCAGACCATGATCATGTCGTACAGCTCGGACTGGCTGTTGATGCCGTACGGCACGGTGGGCGTGGTCGACGCGGGCAGCACGTTCATCTGGCCGGCGACCTTGATGATGTCCGGCGCGTGCCCGCCACCGGCGCCCTCGGTGTGGAAGGTGTGGATGGTCCGGCCCTCGAAGGCGGCGATGCTGTCCTCGATGTAGCCGCTCTCGTTGAGCGTGTCGGTGTGGATGCTGATCTGGACGTCGTACTCGTCGGCCACGGCCAGGCAGGACCGGATCACCGCGGGCGGTGCGCCCCAGTCCTCGTGGATCTTGAAGCTGGGCACCCCGGCCATGATCTGCTCGACGAGCGGCGCCCGGCCGCTGCTGTTGCCCTTGCCCAGCAGGCCGATGTTGATCGGCAGGTCCTCGAAGGACCGCATCATGTTCTGGATGTTCCACGGGCCGGGCGTGATGGTGACGCCGTTCGTGCTGTCGGTGGGCCCGGTGCCGCCGCCCCAGAGGGTGGTGACGCCGTTGCTGAGCGCGGCCCACACCTGCTGCGGGGTGACCAGGTGGACGTGCGCGTCGATGCCGCCGGCGGTCAGGATCAGGTGCTCACCGGAGATCGCGTCGGTGCCCGGACCGGTCACCAGGCCCGGCGTCACCCCGTCCATGATGTTGGGGTTGCCGGCCTTGCCGATCCCGGCGATCCTGCCGTCCTTGATCCCCACGTCCGCCTTGACCACGCCGACCAGCGCGTCGACGATCGTCACATTGGTGATCACCAGGTCCACCACGCCCTCGGCGCTGGTGGCCTGGCTGGCACTGCCCATGCCGTCGCGCAGGGTCTTGCCACCGCCGTACATGACCTCGTCACCGAGGACCCGCAGGTCCTTCTCGATCTCGATGTAGAGGTCGGTGTCACCCAGCCGGATCTGGTCGCCCGTGGTCGGGCCGTACATTCCGGCATATTCCTGCCGTGAGATCTGACTCATGCGTTCTCGCTCCAGCTCTGGCGCGTCGAAGGAAAGGCCGGGCTACTTCTTGCCCTTGCCGCTCTTGTCCTGGTCCTTGCCCTTGGCCTGGTCCTTGCCCTGGCCCTGCGGCGTCGTCTTGAAGCCGCGCGTCTGGGCCTGGTGGAGCGCCTCGGCCCGGTCCGGCCGGTACCCGGGGATCGGCCCGTCGCCGGTCCAGCCCTGGACCAGGCCGTTGAAGCCGTAGACCCGCTGGGAGCCGCCGTACGGGACGAGCTGGACGGTCTTGCGGTCGCCGGGCTCGAACCGGATCGAGGTGGTGGCCGGGATGTTCAACCGCTTACCGAACGCCGCCGGGCGGTCGAACTCCAGGAAGCGGTTGGCCTCGAAGAAGTGGAAGTGGGAGCCGACCTGGATGGGCCGGTCACCGGTGTTGTGCACGACCACCTCGGTCACCGGCCGCCCGGCGTTGAGTTCCAGCGGTTGGTCGCTGAGCTTGTAGCCGCCGATGGGCCGAAGGTGCTTGGAGTTCGGTCCCGGGTGTTGCTTCGCCATGTCGCCCCCGCTCTGCCGGAGACCACGGCCTCCGGTCGCTGCTCTACTGGATGGGTGAGTGGACGGTGATCAACCGCGACCCGTCGGTGAAGACCGCTTCGACCTGGAGCATCGGAATCAGGTCCGCCACCCCGGGGATCACGTCGTCGGCGGTGAGCACGTGGCTCGCGTCGTTCATGACCTCCTCGACGGTCTTGCCCTCGCGCGCGCCTTCCAGCGCCGCGGCGCAGATCACCGCCACCGCCTCGGGATGGTTGAGCTTGACTCCGCGCGCCCTCCGGGCATTGGCCACCATCGCCAACGAGTGGATCGTCAGCTTGTCGAATTCCCTCGGCGTGAGATGCACGTCGTGATCCCTTCGTCCGCACCTTCTGTACGGTTTCAGCTATTCCGTTACGGTAAGGGCGGCTTAGTCGGGTCGCAGCCCGTTCAGAGAGATTTCAGGAGTTGGGGCGGCCGGCCGCGCGTCCGCTCGACGCCATGTCACCCCGTCCGCCGGCGACCGCCCAGGGATGCGGCCGAAACCCCACATATGCGACATATAGTAGGTTCGCCTCGGCGGCCCGGCAGCGAAACTCCCGGACGCCGCCGGGGTCGCTCCTGCACGCGGACGGGGGAAGGGTGAACCGGTCGGACGGCTCCGCGGACTCCTACCGGGAGTTCCGCCACCCGCTCGCGGCGCTGGTGCTGGCCGTCGTGACCGCCGGCGCGCTGGACGCCTTCGCGTTCCTGCGGTACGGCGCGTTCGTCGCCAACCAGTCCGGCAACGCCATCTTCCTCGGCATGGGGCCGGCCGGCGCGCATCCCGCCTGGCCGGTCTCGGCCGCGTCCATCGTCGCGTTCTCGACCACCGCCGGCCTGGTCAACCTGCTGCGCGACCGGGCACGACAGACCACGGCCCCACTGGTCGACATCGCGGTCACCGAGGTCGCCATGGTGGTCTGGACGGTGCTGAACCTGGCGCTCACGTACGGCCGGCACGGCATGCCGTCACGTGTCCTGCTCGCCGCCGCCGGGGCGGTCGCCATGGGCAGCCTGACCACGGTGGCGACGCGTACCGCGGGCATCGCGACGCCGATCACCTACCAGTCGGGCACCATGACGAAGACGGGTGAGCGGGCCGCCCACTGGCTGTTGGGCCCCACCGCCGGCCGGAGCCGGGCCCGGCGAGGCACCCTGCTCGGGCTGCTCGCCCTGATCAGCTACAGCGTCGGCGGCGCGATCGGCACGCTGGCCCAGCACCGGCCCCACTGGGTGCCGCTGTGGGGGCTGATCGCCCTGGCCGTGCTGGTCCTGCTGCTGCGCCGGCACCCGCGGCCGGCGTCGCGGTCCGGCTGAGCGTCACTCGGCCTGGGCGGCGATTTCCCGGGCCCGGTCCCGGGCCGCCTCCAGCGCCGCCAGCATGGCCGCGCGTACGCCGTGGTTCTCCAGCTCACGGATCGCGGAGATGGTGGTGCCGGCGGGCGAGGTGACCGCCTCACGCAGCTTCACCGGGTGCTCGCCGGAGTCGCGCAGCATCACCGCCGAGCCGACAGCCGTCTGCACGATCAACTCGTGCGCGACCTGACGCGGCAGGCCGAGCAGGATGCCGGCGTCGATCATGGCCTCGACCAGCAGGTAGAAGTAGGCCGGGCCGGAGCCGGAGAGCGCGGTCACCGCGTCCTGCTGCGACTCGGGCACCCGCACCGTCGCGCCGAGCGGGGAGAACATCCCCTCCGCCAGCGCGAGGTGCTCGCCAGTGGCGTACGCGCCCGCCGAGATCGCGCTCACCGCCTTGTCGACCAGCGCCGGGGTGTTGGTCATGACCCGGACCACCGGGGTGCCCTCGGGCAGCCGGCGGTTGAAGAAGGCGGTCGGCAGGCCGGCACAGAGCGAGATGACCAGCTTGTCGGCCGGCACCTTGGGGCCGATCTCGTCCAGCAGCGCGGCGGCGTCCTGCGGCTTGACCGACACCGCCAGCACCTCGGCCTCGGCCACGGCGGTCAGGTTGTCCACCACCCGTACGCCGTAGCGCTCGGTCAGCTCCCGCGCCCGGGCCGGCCGCCGCGCGGTGGCGAGCAGCCGCTCCACCGGCCAGCCGGAGCGCAGCAGACCGGAGAGCATCAGCTCGCCGATCTTGCCGGCGCCGATCACCGCGACAGTGCGCACCTGATCTGCCATCAGCCGTACCCCTTCCCGGGTCATGTGGGCGCGACGTGGCGGGCCGGTCGACGGCCCCGCCACGCCGCGCGCCGTCGATCAGCTACCGAAGAAGACCTCGGCCTCGGCGTACCGCTCCAGCGGCACAGTCTTCAGCTCGCGGGTGGCGTCGGCAAGCGGGACGCGGACGATGTCCGTGCTCTGCATCGCGACCATCTTGCCCCAGTCGCCCTCGTGTACGGCGTCGATCGCGTGCAGGCCGAGCCGGGTCGCGAGCACCCGGTCGAACGCGGTCGGGGTGCCGCCGCGCTGGATGTGGCCGAGCACCACGGTGCGGGCCTCCTTGCCGGTCTTCGCCTCTAGCTGCTCGGCCAGCCACTGGCCGATACCGCCGAGACGGACGTGACCGAACGAGTCCAGCTCCTGGTTGTGCAGCACCATCTGGCCGTCCAGCGGCTGGGCGCCCTCGGCGACCACGACGATCGGGGCGTACTGGTGCTGGAAGCGCTTCTCGACGTAGCCAGCCACCTGCTCGACGTCGAACTGCCGCTCCGGCAGCAGGATCACGTTGGCGCCACCGGCGAGGCCGGCGTGCAGGGCGATCCAGCCGGCGTGCCGGCCCATGACCTCGACCACGAGCGTGCGGTGGTGGCTCTCCGCGGTGGTGTGCAGCCGGTCGATCGCCTCCATGGCGATGTTGACGGCGGTGTCGAAGCCGAACGTGTAGTCGGTCGCACCCAGGTCGTTGTCGATCGTCTTCGGCACGCCGATGACGTGGACGCCCAGCTCGTGCAGCTTGGTGGCGACGCCAAGCGTGTCCTCGCCGCCGATCGCGATCAGCGCGTCCACGCCCTGGGCGGCGAGGTTCTCCTTGATCCGCTCCACGCCGTTCTCGATCTTGAACGGATTGGTGCGGGACGAGCCGAGGATGGTGCCGCCGCGCGGCAGGATGCCGCGCACCTCGGCGATGCCGAGCGGCTTGGTCAGGCCCTCGAGCGGGCCCTTCCAGCCGTCCCGGAAGCCCACGAACTCGTGACCGTAGGTGGCGACGCCCTTGCGGACCACCGCCCGAATCACCGCGTTGAGACCTGGGCAGTCGCCGCCGCCGGTGAGCACGCCGATACGCATGATCTGCTCATCCTCCTGGAGCATCAGGTGAAGCCCGGATAAGCCCCAGGATATGTGTCAGATCAGACCATCGGCGCCGTTGCCGGCCCGGGGCGGGCCGTCACTGCGCACTGTAGTCGGCAGAGGTGTACGCCGACACCGCACCCCGGGCCGTTCCGGACGGCGGACGGGCTACCCGTCAGTAGCTGACCTCGTGGTTCTCCCCCGCCTTCGGCGGCTTGCCGGTCACCGCCGCCTTGGCGAAGCCGAACAGGTTCACCACGGTGCTGCCGGGCGAGTCCCAGTACTCCGCCGACCCGGTGTGCACCTTGATCAACGTGAGCCCGGGCGTGTCCAGCCCGTCCGGGAACCACGCCTTCAGCAGCGGGTTCCACAGCTTCTTCGCCCGCTCGGCGTCCCACTCCTCCGTGGCGGTGCCGGCCACCGACACCCAGGCGTGGTGCCGCTGGTCGGAGAAACCGACGTTCACCTGCGGGTTCACCCGGATCTGCCGGACCTTCGCCGAGTCGGCGTACGCGAAGAACCACAGGTCGCCGTCGAACTCCGCCTCCTGCAACCCCATCGGGCGGCCGACCAGACGCCCGTCCACGCCGGTGGTGGTGAGCAGGCAGATCCGGGCGTCCCGGATCAGCTCGGTGACCCGGCGACGGGCGTCCGCGGCGTTTGTCGGCTCTTTGCTCATGGGGCACTCCTGTCCTCGGGTCGGCGTAGCTGCCGCTCCCGTGCCCTGGGCGGAACCGGTCAAACCTCCCGCGCGATCATCGCCCGCCACCGCGCCAGGTTGTGCCGCGCGTCGACGAGCGCGTCGTGCCGGTCGGCCTCGGCGTCCGGCAGCCGAGGGCGTCCCCGGTCGTCCCAGAGCTGGCGCAGATCCTTGGTGAAGCGGGGGATCTCCCGGGGCAGCGCCGGCATCGCGCCCCAGAGCTGGGCCAGCACGACGTGGTCGTACGCGGCGTACCAGGCCCACAGCTCCAACTGCTCACCCGGCCGGTCCCGCACCGGCTCCAGCAGGAACTCGTGCAGGTCGTCACGGATGCGCTCACGGGAGCGCCAGGCCCGGTCGGCCGGCGAGGGGAGCTTGTCCAGCACGTTGCGCCGCACCCAGGGCACCGCCCGGGAGTCGTCGAACTCGGTGGAGACCGCGTAGAACTCGCGGCCGTACTCGTCGACGACGCCGATCGACACCAGGTCGACGATGCGGCCGTCCTCGATGAATTCGCAGTCGTAGAAATAGCGGTAGACCATCGCACCCATCTTCGCCCATCGACGGCGCGGCCCGGTCGCCGGGGCGTCCGCCGAGGTCGGCGGCGTGCCGGCGGCGACCGGGCATGGTCACGGAAGTGTTTCCAGGGGTGTACAGCACGCGACGAGAGCGTCATGATCTGATGTGTACCGCCGTCGGGCGCCGAACCGGTTGAACTGTCTGGAACCGGGACTCACAGCTTCACCCGGTGTGCGAGTCGTGACTTCTGACCGGGGAGGGGTTGAGCCGTGGAGTCTCGCCTGCCGGAGCCGGGTGACGCGCTCACGGGTGTGGAGATGTTCGCCGGGCTGGAGCCGGAGGTGCGGCAGCGCGTCATCGCCGCGGCCGTACCGCGCACCTACCGCAAGGGCCAACTGCTCTTCGTCGAGAACGACCCCGGCGAGTCGCTGATCGTGCTGCGCCGCGGCGCGGTGGCGGTGTTCCGCACCGCCCCCACCGGCGAGCGCGCGGTGCTGTCGGTGATCCGACCCCCGGACGTGCTCGGCGAGGTGTCCCTGTTGGACGCCTCCACCCGCTCGGCGTCGGCCGAGGCGATCGAGGACTGCGCCGCGCTGGCGCTGTCCCGGCCCGCGTTCATGGAGCTGGTGCACTCCAACCCGCGCATCCTGGACGCGGTGATGCGCTCGCTGGGCCAGTTGATCCGCCGGCTCACCGAGCAGAACGCCGACCACGTCTTCCTCGACCTGCCCGGCCGGGTCGCCAAGACGCTGGTCCGGCTGGCCGGCGAGAGCCAGGCCCCGATGATCACCATCGAGCTGAACCAGAGCCAGCTCGCCGAGATGGCCGGCGGTTCCCGGCAGAGCGTCAACCAGGCCATCGGCTCGTTCGCCAGCCGGGGCTGGCTGCGCACCGAGGGACGCCGCATCGTGGTCACCGACGTGGCCGCGCTCCGCCGCCGGGCCGGCATGAACGACCGCTGACACGACGACGGCGGGGGCCGGCGGTCGTCCCGCCGGCCCCCGCCGCGTTCGTCGTACGCCGGGTCAGTCGTTGTCGGTGTCCGCCGGGGGCGCGCTCGGGCCCGGGCCGATCTTCGACGGGTCGGTCTTCTTCGGCGGGGTCGTCGTGGTGGTCGTGGTCTCGCTCGATCCGCTACCCGCGGGCTGCTCCACCATGCCTTTTTCCTCCAGTTCGGCGAGGGTGACGGCGTCCACGTCGACAGTGTCGCCCACGGCCCACACCGTCCCCCGTGGATCGGTCCATGAGGTGGACAGCCGGACGTGCACGGCAAACTCCCTGTCGACGGGACTTCCTGCTAGGGGAGACTAGACCCGGCCGAACAGCCGCGACGTCCGCCGACCCGTCGGGTACCCGACTGCGCGGCCGCGCGGGACACTGGGGATCTCACGCGTACGGAGCCGGACATCGACCTCACCTGTGGACAGTGCTCGCGGACCGCCGGGCCGGACGACCGTTTCTGCGGTGGGTGCGGGCGCCCGCTCGCGGCGGCCTGCCCCGGCTGCGGCCACGCCAACGACGCCGACGCCAACTTCTGCACCAACTGCGGTCAGCCGCTGCGCGACCACGCGGTCACGGTGCAGGAGGACCGCCGGCAGGTCAGCGTGCTCTTCATCGACATCGTCGACTTCACGACATACGCCGAGCGGGCCGACCCGGAACAGGCCCGCGGCCTGCAACAGGCGTACTTCGCCACGGTGCGCCGGCTGGTGCACCAGTACGGCGGCGTGGTGGAGAAGTACATCGGCGACGCGGTCATGGCGTTGTTCGGCGCGCCGGTGGCCACCGACAACGACGCGCTGCGCTGCGTACGCGCCGGGTTGGAGCTGCAACGCAGCCTGGCCAAGCAGCCGGCCGGACCGCATCCGCCGCTCGGGTTCCGGGTCGGCATCGCCACCGGCGAGGCCCTTGTCGACCTGGCCGCGGCGCGCGACGGCGGCCAGGCGTTCGTCACCGGCGACGTGGTGAACACCGCCAGCCGGTTGCAGGGGCTGGCCCCGGTCGGCGGCGTGGTGGTCGACGAGAGCACCTGGTCGGCGACCCGGCGCGAGATGGAGTACGACGACCAGCCGCCGGTGACGTTGCGCGGCCGGTCCGCGGTGAGCCGGATCTGGCTGGCCGTGCGGGCGCGGCCCCGGCGCGACGGGCAGACCGCCGAGCTGACCCCGATGGTCGACCGGGACCACGAGCGAGGGCTGCTGGTCAGCGCGCTGCACCGCACGCTGACCGAACGCACCTCGCAGTTGCTCACCGTCTTCGGCCCGGCCGGGGTGGGCAAGAGCCGGCTGCTGCGCGAACTGGCCCGGCACGCCGCCAGCCTGCCCGGCACCCGGGTCACCTGGCTGACCGGCCAGTGCCCGCCGTTCGGCGAGAACGTCACCTACGCGGCCCTGGCCGACATCGTCCGGAGCTGGGCCGAGCTGACCGGCGTCGACGACCCGGCCACCATCCGGGACCGGCTGCGGGAGCGGCTGGGCCTCCTCGCCGACCCGCACGCGGTACGGCTGGCCGAGGCGCTGGGCCCGCTCGTCGGCGTCACCGGCGAACGACTCACCTCGGCCGAGACCGAGGCGGCGTGGCGGCGCTTCCTGCTCACGCTGGCGGCGACCGGTCCCACGGTGCTCGTCTTCGAGGACATGCACTGGGCCGACGAGGCGATGCTGTCCTTCGTCGAGCAGCTCGGCGCGGCGGCCCGCAACGTGCCGCTGCTCGTCGTCGCGACCGCCCGCCCGGAGCTGCGCGAACGGCATCCGGCCTGGACCGGCACGATCAGCGGGGCGATGTCCATCTCGGTGCCGCCGATGCACGACGGGGACATCGACACGCTCTACTCGCTGCTGCTCGGCCAGGCCACGCTGCCGCAGGACGCACGGGCGCCGCTGATCGAGTTCGCCGACGGCAACCCGCTCTACGCCCAGGAGTACGCGCGGATGCTGCTCGACGGCGGGCTGGCGGAGCGGACGGCCGCGCTCGCGCTCGTCGACCCGACCGCGGGCGCCGGGATGCCGCGTACCGTGCAGGCGGTCATCGCCAACCGGCTGGACCTGCTCGATCCGGCCGACCGCTCGGTGCTCCAGGCCGCCTCGGTGGTCGGCGTGCAGTTCTGGGCGGCGCCGGTGGCGCTGGCGCTCGGCCGCCCGGCGGAGTGGGTCGAGCGCGCGCTGCACCACCTCCAGCGCCGTGACCTCGTCTACGAGCTGCCTGTGTCGACCATGCCCGGCCAGGCGGAGTACCGGTTCCGGCACGTGCTGGTCCGGGACGTCTGCTATCAGCGGCTGCCCCGGGCCGAGCGGGTCGCCCGGCACCAGCGCACCGCAGACTGGCTGGAGCAACTCGCCGACGGCCGGCAGCACGACCTGGCCGAGGTGCTGGCCAACCACAGGTGGGCGGCGCACGAGATCGCCCGTACCGTCGGGCTGGATCAGACCTCGCACAACGGCGCGACCCGGTCCGCGCTGCACCGCGCCGCGCGCCGGGCGTACGACCTGCACGCGCTGGAGACCGCGGCCACGCTGGTGGACCGCGCGCTGAGCGTGGAGTGCGGTCCGGACCCGGCGCTGGAGCTGTTCCGGGCCGAACTGGCGTTCTACCGGGACCGGGACGGCTTCCTCGACGGCGGCGGCACGGCGCTGCTCACCGCCCTGGCCGACCGGCTGGCCGACACCGGGGACCGGCCCGGCGCGGCGAAGGCGTGGCGGCTGCTGGCCACGGCGGCCTTCGCGCGGGCCGACCGCTCGGAGCTGATGCGCTGCCTGGACCGGGCCATCCGGCTGCACGCCACGCTGCCGGACAGCGAGGACAAGGTGGGCGTGCTGCTGGATCTGGCCCGGGCGCACATGCTCGACGCGGAGACCGAACCGGCGTGCGTTGCCGCGCGCACCGCCGCCGAGCTGGCCGAGCGGCTGGGGATGCGGGAGGCCCGGGCGAACGCGCGCATCACGCTCGCCGTGGTCCGTTACCAGGCCGGTGCCGAGGAGGCGTACGCCGAGCTGGCCGAGCTGACCGAGGAGTGCCGGGTGGAGCGGCTGACCAGCCGCCGCCGCGCGGTGCACAACCTGTCCTGGGTGCTGCAGGAGGAGGGCGACCTGGCCGGCTCGGCCCGGCTGATCGACGAGCAGCGGTCTCTGGACCTGGCCGGCGAGCACGCGCTGACGGTGAACTTCAGCGATCAGTGGGCCCGGTCGTACTACAGCGGGGACTGGTCGGCGGCGCTGCGGATGGCCGAGGGGTCGACGCGGCGCCCGACCGACGAGTGGGACCTGCACATCGTGGCCGTGTCCGGCTGGATCAGGGCGCTCAGCGACGATCCGGCCGGGCCGGGCACCGGCGAGGACCTGGTGGACCAGGCGCTCGTCGCGGCCCGGCGCAGCGGCTTCCAGCGGGTGCTGCGCTCCACGCTGGCGCACGCCGCGCTCTGCCGCGCGGTGCAGGGCCGCCGGGACGAGGCGGTGGCGCTGCTCACCGAGCTGGACGAGGACTGGCGGCAGACCCGGATGATCCCGTTCGCCGAGTGGGTGCCGGCGATCGGACACGTCGCCGCGCTGCTCGGTGGCGACGCCGCGGTGCTGGTGCGCGACCTGCTGGCGCGGTCGCCGCGCGCCACCCGCTGGGCGCGCTCGGCCGGGCGGTCGGCCGAGGCGGCGCTGGCCCGGGGCGACGGCGACGCCGCGCGGGCGGGCCGGCTGCTCACCACCGCGGCCGAGGGGTACGCGGAGATGACCGACGTGACCGACCAGATGATCGCGTCCGCGCTGGCTGTCGGGCCGCTGACCGAGGCGGATCCGCCGGCCGCCGCGGCGACGCTGGACCGGGTACGCGCGTTCGCCGGCCGGCACGCCGCCGCGGGGCTGCTGCGGATCGCCGGGGCGGGCTGAGGGTCGAGCCGGGACGACCGGGCGGCTCCGGGGTGGACGAGGCCGTTACCGGTGAAGTATTCGGCTTTCGCGATGGATGTGACTTTTCGCTCGACGATCAGCGAGTGAAGAGGGAATCAACCTCGGCAGCGGGCCGCGAAATGACGTACTTCAGCAGCCAGTACAACACCGGCGTCCGTCCCGTGCCGATGCCGGCGGACGGGTCTCCGCGCGGCCCCGGAGGCGCCGTCCGCGCCGGCCGGACTCCGGGAAGAGGGTACGAACGACGAGCGGCACGCCACAACGCACTCCCGGAACCGGGTGCCGACGTGTCACGATTCAGGGCAAGGTCAGGGATCGGCGAAGGGGGTGTCCGTTGTCAGGGGGCGGGCCCCGTCGGGGACGACGGGACAACGGGCTCGACGCGGCCGAGTACGCGGTCGCGGGCGACGTCGATCCACGCGTCGGCGAGCACCTGCTCGACGTGCTCGCCGCCGGTGGCATCGCGGCCTACCTCCAGCCCTCGGCCGACCTGAACCCGGTGACCCGCACCACCACCGTCCCGGCCCGCCCGGTCGACCGGCTCTACGTCGACAGATCGCACCTGACCACCGCCCGCGACTACCTCACCCAGCTCGCCGACGAGGGCGCGGGCGACCCGCCGCGCGCCGACGAGCCGGACATCGAGGCCGAGTGGGCGAAGATCGTCGCTGGTTTCCACACCGCGCCGAGCGCCGGCAGCCACCCCTGGCCCGCCGCGGAGGACGTGGACGACCCGCCCGTGCCGGGCACCGCCGCCGGCGGCCGGGCCGAGGAGCCCGCCGGTCCGACCGCCACCGACGTGCGCCGGCTGCCGTACGCCGCCGACGTCTCCGGCGTCTCGGTCAGCCGGGACCGGCACGACGAGCCCTCACTCCTCGACGGTCTGGACACGTTCGGCGCCGGCCTGCCCGACGACGCCTCGGACGAGGAGCACTACACTCCGCCCCCGCCGCCCCCGCTGCCCCGCTTCTCGAAGTACGCGGTGCTCGGCGTGGCCTGCATCGTGCTCGGCTTCCTGCTGTTCCTGTCCCCCACCGTGGTGTCGCTGGTCGACCCGTCGGTGGTGACGCTGCTCGGCTTCACCGGCATCCTGGCCGGTTTCGTGATGCTGATCTGGCGGCTGCGCCCGGGTGACCGGGACGACCACGACCCGGACGACGGCGCGGTCGTCTGACGCCGCGTCGTCGGCTCCTGCCCGGATGCCGGGACGCCGCCCACCCCGGGCCGAGGCGTAACAAGCGTGTAACTTACGGTCAGTAGTAATAGGCTGAACGTCACGTCCCGCACCGGCTGTCCGGCTTGCGTCTACTCCGGGTCGCCGGTCCCCTGCTGAGCGGAATGCCCGAGATGCGACAGAGCCCCCTCGTGGTGGTGGCCAACCGCCTCCCCATCGACGACAGCGTGGCGCCCGACGGCGCCTTCGAGTGGCGCCGCAGCCCCGGCGGCCTGGTGAGTGCCCTGCACCCGCTGCTGCGGCACACGCCCGCGACCTGGGTGGGCTGGGCCGGCGGCACCGGTCCGGCTCCCGAACTGCCGGACGTGGACGGCGTCCGGATGCACACTGTGCCGCTGAGCACCGAGGACTTCCGCGACCACTACGAGGGCTTCGCCAACGCCACCCTCTGGCCGCTCTACCACGACGCCGTCGAACAGCCGGAATACCACCGCCGCTGGTGGGAGGCGTACCAGCGGGTCAACCAGCGGTTCGCCGAGGCGGCGGCCCAGGTGGCCGAGTCGGGCGGCCTGGTCTGGGTGCAGGACTACCACCTCCAGCTGGTGCCCGGCCTGCTCCGCGAGCTGCGCCCCGACCTGCGGATCGGGTTCTTCCTGCACGTGCCGTTCCCGCCGCCGGAACTGTTCATGCAGTTGCCCCGCCGGGCCGAGCTGCTACGCGGCATGCTCGGCGCCGACCTGGTCGGCTTCCAGCGGGCCCAGGCCGCGCACAACTTCGCCCAGCTCGCCACCAAGGTGCTCGGCCTGCCCGCCACCGACCGGCGGATCGGCGTGGACGGCCGGGTGGTGCGCGTCGGCGCCTTCCCGGTCGCCATCGACACCGCCGAGATGTCCGCGCTCGCGTCGCGCCCCGAGGTCGCCGAGCGGGCCCGCCGACTACGGCAGGATCTCGGCCAGCCGGAGCAGGTGATCCTCAGCGTCGACCGGATGGACTACACGAAGGGCATCGAGCAGCGCCTCAAGGCGTACCGGGAGCTGCTGGCGAACGGTGACATCAAGGTCCGGGACACGGTGCTGGTCCAGGTGGCGGTGCCCAGCCGCGACCGGGTGGCGCAGTACCAGATCCTGCGCGACCGGGTGGAGCACCAGGTCGGCCGGATCAACGGCGAGTTCGGCCGGGTCGGCGAGCCGGCGATCCACTACCTCACCCAGCCGTTCGACAGCGCCGAGCTGGTGGCGCTCTACCGGGTCGCGGACGTGATGGCGGTGACGCCGCTGCGCGACGGCATGAACCTGGTCGCGAAGGAGTACGTCGCGGCCCGGGTCGACGGCACCGGCGCGCTGCTGCTGAGCGAGTTCGCCGGCGCCGCCGCCGAACTGGAGCAGGCGTACCTGGTCAACCCGCACGACCTCGACGGCCTCAAGCAGGGGTTGCTGGCCGCGTTGCGCGCCGGCCCGGAGGACGTGACGGCCCGGATGCACGCGATGCGCGCACACCTGGCCCACAACGACATCCACGCCTGGGCGGCGTCCTACCTCAGCGCGCTGGAGGAGAGCGGACCGCTCGGCGGCCGCCGCCCCGCGGCCCGGTGACCGGCGCCCCGGGCGCTCACCCGAGGGCGGGCGCCGGGTCCTTGTCCAGCCAGTCCAGGATCGCGTCGATCGGCTCGCGCCAGCGGGCGTCGAGCATCAGGTCGTGGCCCATGCCGGGGAACAGCAGCGGCGCCGAGGCGTACCGCCGGGCCGCCTTGGTCAGCGCCGTCGCCGGCAGCACCCGGTCGTCCGGGCTGCCGAGCACCAGCACCGGTGGCCGGCCCACCGCAGGCTCCGGGGACCGGCCGGTCAGCAACTGCCACTGCGCCCGCCGCCCGGCCCGGCCCAGCCGGGCCAGCTGCCGCCGCACGTCGGCGTCCGGCAGCTCCGGGCTGAACAACTGCCGCCGGTTGAGCCGCAGCCCGGCGCCGAAGACCGCCGGCACCGTGCCGACCGGGTTGCGCCGCAACGCCGTACCGAACGTCGCCCATCCGCCGAGCACCGGCGCCACCAGCACCGCGGCCCGCGCCGGGTAGCGGGCCAGCGCGTGCGCCACGACCCGGGCGCCGGCGCCGTGCCCCACCAGCACCGCCTGCCGCGGCAGGCTCGCCGCCACCTGCGTCACGTCATGGGTGTACGAGCGCAGCGTCGCCTCCGGCGCCGGCTCGCTGCCGCCGTGCCCGCGCAGGCTCAGCGCGTACGCCGGGAAGCCGCGACCGGCGGCGTGCCCCAGCCAGTGCTCGGCGAACGCCCACGCGCCGTGCCCGAAGCCGGGCACGAACAGCAGCGGCGGCTTCGCCTCCTCCCGGTCCGGTACGGCGGCGATCACCTCGCGGCGGGCGGGCCGCTCCGGCCGGGCCCACTCCCACGACCGGACCACCCGCACCCGCTCGGCCGTCACCGTGCCGGCCTTTCGTTCGCGACTGCGGGACTCCGCTGCGCTGCGTTCCTCGCGCTCACCGTGCCGGCCTTTCGTTCGCGACTGCGGGACTCCGCTGCGCTGCGTTCCTCGCGCTCACCTGGTGCCCTCCTCCAGCTCGTGCAGCGCCCGCTGGAGCGCGCGCAGGTAGTCGGCGTGCCCGACCTCGAACCAGTGCCGGGTGCTGTCCTTGACCTTTGCCGAGTACCGCTCGCCGAGACCGGCCCGGACCCTGCTGTCGAACGCGGCGGCCCGCTCCGGCCGGGTGGCGCGCAGCGTGAGCAGCCGGGCGAACAGCACGCTCTGCCAGTGCGAGATCGCGAAGATGCCGGAGTCCGGCTGCACCAGGCCGACCACGGCGAGCGTGGGATGACCGGCGGTGAAGGCGTTGAGCCACAGCCGGGGCCGCCCGGAGCCGTCCTCGTCGCCGAGCACCCGGCCTTTGAGGAACTCGAAGCGCGGCAGGTAGCCGGTGGCGAAGACGACCAGCTCCGGGTCGATCCGCCGGCCGTCGGTCAGCTCCACGGCGCGGTCGTCGAACCGGGCGACGTCCGGCACCGGGGTGATCTCGCCGTGACCGACGTAGTAGACGAGCTGACTGTTGGCGATCGGGTGCGTCTCGTAGACCCGGTGGTCCGGCTTGGGCAGGCCGAACCGGGTCAGGTCGCCGACGGTCAGCCGTAGCGTCCAGTGGTAGAGCCACTGCCGTACCCGCAGCGGCACCCGCAACGCCAGCAGCGTGTCGTTCACCTGGTCGGCGGGGCGGCCGAGGACGTACTTCGGGGCGTACCAGTAGCCACGTCTGGTGGAGTGCCAGCAGTGCGACGCCTGCTGGGCCGCCTCCACCGCGATGTCGCAGCCGGTGTTGCCGGCGCCGACGACGAGCACCCGCTTGCCGCGCAACTGCGCCGGGTCCTTGTAGGACGAGGCGTGCATGACCTCGCCGCGGAACTCCTCCAGCCCTTCGTAGCGGGGCAGCTTCGGCGACCAGTTGTGGCCGTTGGCGAGCACCACGGCGGAGTACCGGGAGGTGCGCTCGGGGCCGTAGCCGCCGGTGCTGCGCGTGGTCACGTCCCAGCGGTCCCCGTCGACCGGCTCGACGCGGACCACCTCGGTGCCGAACCAGATGTGCTCGCGCAGGTCGAAGTGGTCGGCGTACCGCTCGAAGTAGGACAGCAACTGGCTGTGGTGCGGGTAATCCGGCCAGTCGTCGGGCATCGGGAAGTCGGGGAACTGGGTGAACGGCCGGGACGAGATCAGGTGCGTGCTGGCGTACACCGGACTGCGGTCGTGCCGCCAGTTCCAGGCGCCACCGACGCCCGTCTCCCGCTCGTAGCAGTCCACGCCGAAGCCGGCCTCGCGCAGGTTCTTGACGGCGGTCAGACCGCTGGCGCCGGCGCCGATGACGCAGACCGTGTCGCCCCGATCGGAGACCGGGCGTTCGTCACGGCTCGGTACGACAGTCCGGTCCGGATCGGGGCGGCCGGGGTCGGTGGTGGAGGACACCGCGAAATCCTGCCGAGAATGCCCGCCGTTGTCCAGCCACCGGATCCGGCGCCGCGCCCACCCGCCCGGCTCCCCTGACACAGCGTCACGCAGGGCCGGTCACCGAGCGTGGCTGAACGGGCAGCCCCGCAGGCGTATCCTCGTGTGCCCTTTGCTCTGCCGCCACAGACGCAGCACCGCCGCGAGCTGCGCTTATGCCTCGCGGCCGTCCGGCCAGGACGCGGCCCGCCGGTCACGGCGGGTAGCTGATGCGCATATGGCGGCAGAGCAAAGGCGGCGAGGGGTGGTCCTTCCGGCCGGCGGGCACCTGACCGTGTGTCACGGCCCAGGCGGGCGTGACGCCGGTGGACCGCCGGGCCCGGGTACTTCCCCCGGCGGTCCGCTCCGGTCAGGCGGGCGGCAGCAGCAGGTCCACCAGGACCGGGAAGTGGTCGCTGGCGCGGCGGGTCAGCGGCGTGTCCACCACGTCGTAATCCACGACCGTGATCCGGGGGTCGACGAACAGCGCGTCGATGCGGCGACGAGGGTCGGCGCAGGAGAACGTGAGCCGGTCGGCCCGGTCGGCGGCGAGCGCCGTGTCGGTGAGCCCTTCGGCGAGCGTCTGCCAGGCCGGCCCGTCCGGACCCTCGTTGATGTCGGCGCCGGCCACCACGGGCAGTGTGGACGCGGCCAGCTCCCGCTTGAACGCCGCCGCCTGGGCCGGCCGCTCGGCCGGGTCGGTGGACAGGTGCGAGCCGGCAAGCAGCACGTCGACGCCGCCGACGCGGCACTGCGCGTACGCGGCGCCGCGCATGTGCCGTCCCGGCGTCAGCGGGTAGCGCTGGCACCTCGCGTCGACGACCCGCACCCGCAGGCTGGTCAGCAGCACGTTGCCCAGCGACGGCAGGCCACCGGCGCCCACCACCATGCCGAACGACTCGGCCAGCGCGGCGCACTTCTGCCGCCACCGGAACCGGCGCGGTCCCTCCTGGACGATCACCACGTCCGGCGCCGCCGTCCGGACCACCTCGGCCAGGGCGGCGGTGTCGTCGCGCTGGCTGTGAATGTTGTACGACACCACCCGCAGCGGCACACCCGTGTCCGTCATGTCAGATCCGCCGGGCCAGGTCGGCGGCGCCGATGACGCCCGCGGTGTTGCCCAACTCGGCCGGGCGTACCTCGGCGACGGGCAGGCGGCTGCGCTGGGCCAGCGCGTCGGCGAACGACCGCCGGGTCGGGCCGAGCAGCAGGTCACCAGCGTCGATCACGCCACCGCCCACCACCAGCACCTGCGGGTCGAGGATCTGCGCCATGTCGGCGAGGCTGGTGCCGAGCCAGCGGCCGACCTGGGCGAACGCCTCGGTGGAGACCGGGTCGCCGCCCTTGGCCGCGGCGGTCACCATCGGGCCGGTGATCGTCTCGGCCTCGCCGCCGGCCAGCTCCAGCAACGCGGTGGCCCGGTGCGGCTCCTGCCGGGCGGCGGCGCGGGCGAAGCGGACCAGGGCGCTGCCGCTGGCGTACTGCTCGATGCAGCCCAGCCGGCCGCAGCCGCACTGGTGGCCGTCCGGCACGGTGAGCATGTGGCCCAGTTCGGCGGCGATGCCGTTGGCGCCGCGGACCAGGTCACCGCCGAGCACGATGCCACCGCCGACGCCGGTGCCGATGGTGAACATGACCATCGAGTCGTCGGCGTCGCGGGCCGCGCCGTAGCGGAACTCCGCCCACGCGGCCACGTTCCCGTCGTTCTCCACGATCACCGGCAGGCCGGTGGCGTCGCCGACGTACGTGCGCAGCGGCTCGTCCCGCCAGGCCAGGTTCGGGGCGAACAGCACTGTGGAGCGGGAGGCGTCGATCCAGCCGGCGGCGCCGATGCCGACCGCCCCCACGGCGTGACCGGCGGCCAGCTCGGTGACCACCTCGATGATGACGTCGCGGGTCTTGGCCACGTCGTCGGCGGGGGTGTCCCGTCGCGTCTGCACGAGTACCGTGCCGGCGTCGTCCACGACACCGCCGGCCACCTTCGTGCCACCGACGTCGACTCCGATGGTCAGCGTCACCGCTGCCACTCCCCTCTGCTGTGCTGCCCGGGAACCGGCCGAACCGGCCGTACGGTCCCGGGATGTCCGGTGGTCAGGCTCCGTCGCCTGGTGCGTCCGCGCCCACCTCGCCGGACGCCCGCGAGGCGGGCACCACGGGACGGCCGGCCGGTGGCCGGCTCGTGCCCGGCTCCGGCGGCCCGGCGGCGTCGGCGGTGGCACCCGAATCGGCCGCGCCCTCCCCCCGGGTGGCGGCGGACCACACGTCCTGCTCGGGTGCCGGCTGAGAATCATGCCCGGTACGGGTCGCCTCGCGCCACACGTGGTCCCCGGATCCGGCCGGCTCGGCGGCGCCGTCGTCGGCGGAACGCTGCGGCTCGGCGGGGGTGAACGCGCGCAGCACGCTGGCCACCCCGGCCGCCAGGTCCCCGGCGCCGGTGGCGAGCCGCTCGGCGAATTCCGGACTCGGATCCCGCAACGCGGCGATACCGCGACAGAGGGGGCAGACACAGCATTCCGGGGAGCCGGTGGCGAAACCGGTGCTGCCGGAGGGCTCCGCCGCGGAACCGGCGCCGGTCGGGGTGTGACCGAGGACACCGGAGAGGATCCCACCGAGCGGACCCCAGGCGCCCGGGCCGGGCGCGGCGGCGGCCAGCTTCGCGCCGGCGAGCAGTGTGGCGACGAGGCGCTCGGCCTCTTCCCGGGCCGAACCCGGATCAGTGGTGCCCATGGTTCGGCTCCTCCAGCGTGACTACCGGGACGACGGTCGGGTCTCCTGCGCCGCACCGGGTGGTTCTACCCGGCGCTTGAGCTGCTTCAACGCCGCGTCCATGATCATTTTCTCGGCCTTGCGGCGGAACATGCCGAGCATCGCCACGGACAGCTCCACCTCCAGGGTGTACGTCACCGTGGTCGTCCCGTCCGGGTTGCCCACCAGGTCGTACGAGCCGCGCTGGGAGCGCTGCATCTTCGACGGGGCGACCAGGCGCCACTCGATCCGCGAGATGTCCTCGGCGTACTCGTAGGCCAGCACGTACTCGTCGGCCAGCACGCCCGCGTCGAGGGTGAAGCGGACCTGGCTGGCGTAGCCGTCCTCGTACTCCTCGATCACCTCGGCCCGGCGTACCGCCTCGGCCCACTCGGGATAGCTCGGGAAGTCGCAGATGACGGCCGCCACCCGGTCCGGTGACGCGCCGACGATGATCGACTGGGTGGAGGAGTCCGCCATGGGGGGAGGCTACCCGGCCGCGTCCCGGCCGGTCCCGCTCCACCCGCCGGACGGTGTCCCACCAGCCGGGCGAGCAACCTCCCTGGCAGGCCCCCGGGGGTGTGCGGGTAGGTTTTCGACAGAGCCGACCAGGCCGGCCCCCCGCCGGTAGAGCACGAGGGAGTGCAGGTGCGCGAGTTCTCCGTCCCGCCGATCGTCACCGTCGGCGACGCGGCCAACCTGACCGACCCGGTCTGGGAAAACGCCGAGGTCGCCCCGGACACCGTGCAGTTCGTCCGCCCCGCCGCGGGGACGGGCGCGCGCGAGGAGGTGACCTGCCGCCAGTTCCGCGACGAGGTGGTGGCGCTGGCGCAGGGCCTGATCGCCGCGGGCGTCTCCCCCGGCGACCGGGTCGGCCTGATGAGCCGCACCCGCTACGAGTGGACGCTGTTCGACTACGCGATCTGGGCGGCCGGCGCGGTGACCGTGCCGATCTACGAGACGTCCAGCGCCGAGCAGGCCGCCTGGATCCTCGGCGACTCCGGCGCCGTGGCCGTGGTGGTGGAGAGCACCGCGCACGCCACCCTGGTCGCCGGCGTCCGGGACCGGCTGCCGGAACTGCGCGAGGTCTGGCAGATCGAGCTGGGCGCGGTCGGCGAGCTGGTCGCCGCCGGCGCGTCGGTGGACCCGGCCGAGGTGGCGACCCGCCGCTCGCTGCTCAAGGCCGACGACGTCGCCACGATCATCTACACCAGCGGCACCACCGGCCGGCCCAAGGGTTGCGTGCTGACCCACCGCAACATCTACACCGACATCGCCAACGCGGTGCCGGTGCTGCCGAACCTGTTCCGCCAGGGCGCCTCGACGCTGCTGTTCCTGCCCCTCGCGCACGCCTTCGCCCGGCTCATCCAGGTGGGCGTGGTGCACGCCCGGGCCACCATGGCGCACTGCGCGGACACCAAGGACCTGGTCGCCGAGCTCCAGGACTTCAAGCCGACGTTCGTGCTCTCCGTACCCCGGGTCTTCGAGAAGGTCTACAACGGCGCGCGGCAGAAGGCCGAGGCCGAGGGGAAGGGCAAGATCTTCGAACGGGCGGAGAAGGTCGCCATCGCGTGGAGCGAGGCGCAGGAGCTGCCCGGCGGTCCGGGCCTTGGCCTGCGCGCGCAACACGCCCTCTTCGACAAGCTGGTCTACCGCAAGCTGCGGGCGGCGATGGGCGGCCGGTGCCGCGACGCCATCTCCGGCGGCGCGCCGCTCGGCGCGCGGCTCGGGCACTTCTTCCGCGGCGTCGGGGTGACCATCTGCGAGGGGTACGGCCTCACCGAGACCTCGCCGGCCGCCGCCGCCAACCTGCCCAGCGGCACCCGGATCGGCACCGTCGGCCGGCCGCTGCCGGGCGTCACCATCCGGATCGACGACGACGGCGAGGTCCTGATCGCCGGCGACATCGTCTTCCAGGGCTACTGGCGCAACGACGCGGCCACCGCCGAGGCGCTCACCACCGACGGCTGGTTCCGCACCGGCGACCTCGGGCAGCTCGACGAGGACGGCTACCTGAGCATCACCGGCCGGAAGAAGGAGATCATCGTGACCGCCGGCGGCAAGAACGTCGCCCCGGCGGTGCTGGAGGACCAGGTACGGGCGCACCCGCTGATCAGCCAGTGCGTGGTGGTCGGCGACCGGCAGCCGTTCATCGCCGCCCTGGTCACCATCGACGAGGAGGCGCTGCCGAAGTGGCTGGCCGGGCAGGGGCGCCCGGAGACCACGAGCATCGCCGAGCTGCGCGAGGACGCGGCGCTGCGCGCCGAGGTGCAGTCCGCGATCGACCAGGCCAACCAGGCGGTCTCCAAGGCCGAGGCGATCAAGGTGTTCCGGATCCTGCCGCAGGACTTCGCCGAGACCACCGGTGAACTGACCCCGTCGTTGAAGGTCAAGCGTCAGGTCGTGCACAAGACGTACGCCTCGGAGATCGCCGAGATCTACCGGGGCTGACTACCATCCGTCACGTGCCCGCCTCCACATCCCGCCAGCCGTCGACGCAGCCCCTCGCGGTAGCGGCTCGCGCGGTCCTCCTCGCGCTGGTCGCCGCCCTGACCCTGTTCGCCACCCGCGACGCCGCCCAGCTCTGGTGGATCGCGCTGCTGGGCGTCGCGGGCCTGCCCGCCGTGCTCGCACCGCAACACCGGCTGCTCGCCCCGTTCAGCCGCTTCGCCGAGGTGGTGGTGCTCGGGCTGGCCGCCAGCCAGGTCGCCGCCGACACCCATCTGTCCGGTGTGACCGGTGGGCTGGGCGCCTCGGCGGTGCTGCCGTACCTCGCCGTGCCGGTCACCGTGACCGCTCTGGGCCGCCGGTTCCGCGAGGGCGCCGCGCTGCTCGTGGTCGCGGCGGCGACGCTGCTGGCCAGCGCCGCGTTCACCAAGGTCGACGGCGGACCGCAACTCGGCCAGGTCGGTTACCTCACGGTCTGCGCCCAGTGGCTGATCCTGGCCGGGCTCGGCCTCTACACCGCGGGCACGCTCCAGCGCGTCATGCGGATGCGCGGCGAGGGCAAACCCCAGCCGTACGCCGAGGCGACCCGCCTGCTCACCCAGCTCCGTACGGTGGCCCGCCAGTTGCCCGGCGCCACCCTGGACCCGGGCGGCATCTCCGAGCACCTGCTCGAGGAGCTGCGGGTGGTGGCCAAGACCGACCGGGGCGCGGTGCTGTCCGCCAGCGGCGGCGGCCGGCTCGTGGTGCTCGCGCAGATCGGCGCGGACCGGGTGGACTGGGAGACGACGCTCGACGCCGACTCGGCCATCGCCGACGCCTGGGCCAGCCAGCAACCGACCGTCTCGTCGCGCTCGCAGGCCCGGTCGCGGCACTCCGGCGAGGTGTCCGCGCTGATCGTCCCGCTGGTGGCGGGCGTACGCACGGTCGGCCTGGTGGTGATCGAGGCGGACACCGCCGCCGCGTACCCGCCGCCGGTGGTGTCCCGGGTGACGGCGCTGACCGGCCCGGCGGCGCTGCGGCTGGAGGCGGCGCTGCTCTTCGACGAGGTGCGTTCGCTGGCGACGAACGAGGAGCGGCAGCGGCTGGCCCGGGAGATCCACGACGGGGTCGCCCAGGAGCTGGTGATGGTCGGGTACGGCATCGACAACGCGCTGGCCACCGTGCACGACGACGCGGACGAGACCGCCGACTCGCTGCGTACGCTGCGCCAGGAGGTCACCCGGGTGATCACCGAGCTGCGGCTGAGCCTGTTCGAGCTGCGCAGCGAGGTGGACCGGCACGGTGGCCTGGCCGCCGCCATCGCCGAGTACGCCCGCACCGTCGGCGCCTCCGGTGGCCTGCGGGTGCACCTGTCGCTCGACGAGTCCACCGCCCGGCTGCCCGCCGCCACCGAGGCCGAGATGCTGCGGATCGCGCAGGAGGCGGTGACGAACGCCCGCAAGCACGCCGGCGCCTCGAACCTGTGGGTCACGTGCGAGGTGGATCCCCCGTTCGCCCGAATCGAAGTGTCGGATGACGGTCACGGCATCGGTGACCAGCGCCCGGACGGGCACTATGGCCTTGCGATCATGGCGGAGAGGGCGGAACGTATCCGAGGCCGGTTGGAGATCAGGCCGCGACAGCCGAGTGGGACGACTGTGGCGGTGGTGCTCGGTTCGTCGCCCCGGCGCGATAAGGTGCGCGGCAGCGCCGCAGCAGCAGAAGGGGAGTAACCCGAGGATGACCAGCAGTCCGACACCGGCCACCCGTACCAAGGTTCTCCTGGTCGACGATCACGACCTCATCCGCAAGGGGCTGCGTCACGCGTTCGAGCGCGACCGTCAGTTCGAGGTCGTGGGCGAGGCCGCCACCGCCGCGGAGGGCGTGCGTCAGGCCGGCGCGCTCCAGCCCGACGTGGTGATCATGGATCTGCGCCTGCCCGACGGCAGCGGCCTGGAGGCCACCCGCGCCCTGCGCAAGTCCAGCGCGTCCATGGGCATCGTCGTGCTGACCATGTACGCCGGCGACGACCAGCTCTTCGGTGCCCTGGAGGCGGGTGCGAGCGCGTTCGTGCCGAAGACCGCCCCGGCCGACGAGGTGGTGGCCGCCGCCCGGCACGCCGCCTCCTCCCCCAGCGCGTTCACCGCCGCCGACCTGGCCGAGGCGATGAAGCGCCGGCTGGCGCCGTCCGGTCCGCAGCTGTCCCCCCGCGAGGGCCAGGTGCTGCGCCTGCTCGCCGACGGCATGAGCGTGGCCGGCATCGCCAAGCAGCTCTTCGTCAGCGAGTCGACCGCCAAGACCCACATCTCCAAGCTCTACGAGAAGCTGGGCGCTGCGAACCGGGCGCAGGCGCTGATGACCGCGCTGCGGCTGGGGCTGCTGGAGGCCCCGGACGCCCCGAAGTTCTGAGGCACACCGCCGCGAGAGGCCCCGTCCGCCACGGACGCGGGCCTCTCGCGGCTCCGACGCCACGCCTGGTCGCGTACGGTGAACGGCCGGACGCGTAGCGACGGCGGTCTTTGCACCGCGACGGCGGAGGGGCAGAATACCCGGGTGGTCCACGCGACGGCGCGGACCGCGTGTCGCCGACACCCGAGGGGCAGGACATGCAGCGGCCGGACTGGGCACCCGAGACGATCGACATCGAGCGCCCCAGTGTCGCCCGGATGTACGACTACTACCTCGGGGGATCGCACAACTTCGCGGCCGACCGGGCGGCCGCCCGCGCGATGGTGGAGGCGGTGCCGGAGGCTCCGCTGATGGCCCAGGCCAACCGCGCGTTCCTGCGCCGGGCGGTGCAGTACCTCGCCCACGCCGGCATCCGTCAGTTCCTGGACATCGGCTCCGGCATCCCGACCGTCGGCAACGTGCACGAGATCGCCCAGCGGATCGACCCGGAGTCGCGCGTGGTCTACGTCGACGTGGATCCGGTGGCGGTGGCGCACAGCCACGAGATCCTGGCCGGCAACGAGAACGCGGTCGTGCTCCAGGAGGATCTGCGCAAGCCGGAGGCGATCCTGGCCCACCCGGAGGTCACCCGGCTGCTGGACTTCACCCAGCCGGTCGCCGTGATGATCGTGGCGGTGCTGCACTTCATCCCGGACGCCGACCGTCCCGAGGAGATCCTGCGGACGCTGCGCACGGCTCTGGCGCCCGGCAGTCACCTGGTGCTCTCCCAGGCGAGCGAGGACGGCCGCGCCGGCACCGGCGAGCGGGCCGAGGCGGAACGGGTCTACCGGCGCACCGACAGCCGGCTCTGGATCCGCAGCCGGGCCGAGCTGACCACGCTGTTCGACGGCTTCGAGGTGGTCGACCCGGGCGTGGTGTGGGTGCCGCAGTGGCGGCCGGACTCCCCCGACCAGGCGGAGAACGCCGAGCGGGCCGTCTTCATGGGCGGGGTGGGGCGGCTCGGTGCGTGACGACGCGGCCCGCTGCCGCCCGGGCGTCTTCGCCCGGGCCTGGGCCAAGGCGGTCTCCGGCACCAGCTACCTGCCGATGGCCCAGTCGCAACTCGAGGAAACGCTGCAACGGCTCACCGAGCGGCTGGCCCAGGCGCTGCGTGCCGAGCCGTTCGACATGCGGATCGGCCAGCAGGTCGGCGCGGAGCTGGTGCAGGCGCACATCGCCTCCGCGGAAGGGCTCGGCCGCACCGTCGAGGTGATCCAGCTGCGCCTGGTCCGCGATCTCGACCTGGTCGTCGACGACGTCGAGGACCGGATGGCGCGGCTGCTCGCCACAGTCGCCACCGGGTACGCCCGTGCCCTGCGCGACCGCACGCTCGACGAGCAGGAGTCCATCCGCCGGGCCGCCATGATGGCCCGGGCGCAGGCGGAACGGGCGCTGCGCGACAGCGAGGCCCGGTTCCGGCACCAGGCCACCCACGACCCGCTCACCGGCCTGCCGAACCGCACGCTGTTCACCGAACGGCTGACCGCCGCGATCACCGCGCCCGGGCGGGGCGCCGACCGGGTCGGTGTCTGCTTCCTCGACCTGGACCGCTTCAAGGTCGTCAACGACTCCCTCGGCCACCAGGTCGGCGACTCGCTGCTGGTGACAGTGGCCCAGCGCCTGCACCGGGCGCTCGGTGAACACCTGGTGGCCCGGCTCGGTGGGGACGAGTTCGTGATCCTCGTGGAACGCACCGTCGGCACCGACGACGCGGTGAAGGTCGCCGAGGTGGCGCTGGCGGCGATACGCGAGCCGGCGCTGGTCGACGGCCACGAGCTGACCGTGTCCGCGAGCATCGGCATCGTGGAGCGGCCGGTCGCGGGCACCTCGCCGATGGATCTGATGCGCGCGGCCGACAGCACGCTGCACTGGGCCAAGGCCGCCGGCGGGGCCCGCTGGTCGTTGTTCGACGCCGACCGCAACCGCCGCGACCTGGCCCGGTACGCGCTGTCCGCGGCGATCCCCGCCGCGCTGGACCGGGGCGAGTTCTACCTCGACTACCAGCCGCTGACGTCGTTGCGCGACGGGCGGGTGGTCGGCATGGAGGCGCTGGTGCGCTGGCGTCACCCGGAGCTGGGTGTGCTGCGGCCGGACAGCTTCATCCCGCTGGCCGAGGAGACCGGGTTGATCGTCCGGCTCGGCAGCTGGGTGCTGGCCGAGGCGTGCCGCGAGGCGGGCGCCTGGCCCGACGTGGACGGGGACGCGCCGTTCGTCAGCGTCAACCTCGCCGTCCGGCAGTTGCACCGCAGCGACCTGGTGACCGAGGTACGCGGCGTGCTCGGGCGCACCGGCCTGCCGCCGCACCGGCTGCAACTGGAGATCACCGAGAGCACCATGATGAGCACCGTGGTCGAGCCGGTGCGGGCTCTGCGGGTGCTCCGCGACCTCGGTGTCCGGGTCGCCATAGACGACTTCGGCACCGGATACTGCAACCTCGCGTATCTGCGGGACCTGCCGGTCGACGAGCTGAAGGTGGCGGGCGAGTTCGTGAGCGGCCTGCGCGCGCCGGGCAGCCGCACCGACGAGCGGATCCTCGCCTCGCTCGTCTCGCTGGCGCACGCGCTGGACCTGACCGTCACCGCCGAGGGGGTGGAGACGGCCGACCAGGCCGAACGGCTGCGCGCGATCGGCTGCGACGCCGGGCAGGGCTGGCACTTCGGCCGTCCCGGTCCGGCCGCGCCGCACCTGGGCCGGGTGCCCGCCCACGTCGACGCGGCCCCCTGAGACGCGGCCTCCTGACCGGCCGGCCCTGCCACCTGACCCCCCGCCACCTGATCCGGCGGCGCGCGGTCAGCCGGTCAGCAGGGCGGCCATCCGCTGCGCCTGCGTCTCCCAGCGCCACTCGCGCTCCACCCAGGCACGGCCGGCGGCGCCGAACTGCCGGGCCAGATCCCGGTCGGCGAGCAGCGTGGCCACCCGGTCGGCGAGCTGGGCCACGTCCCGGCCACCGACGACGTACCCGGTCTCCCCCTCGCGGACCGCGTCCGGGGCGCCGCCGGAGTCACCGGCCACCACCGGCAGTCCGGTCGCGCTCGCCTCCAGGTAGACGATCCCGAGGCCCTCCACGTCCAGCCCCCGGTTGCGGGTGCGGCACGGCATCGCGTAGACGTCGCCGGCCGCGTAGTGGGCGGGCAGTTCGGCCGAGGGCACCGACCCGGTGAAGACCACGTCGCGTTCCAGCCCGGTCTGCCGGGCCAGTTTCTCCAGCGTCGAGCGGTACGGTCCGCCGCCGACCACGAGCAGCGCGGCGTCGGGCACCCGGCGGCGGATCGCCGGCAGCGCGCGGATCAGCATGTCCTGGCCCTTGCGGGGCACCAGCCGTGACACGCACACCACCACCGGGCGGTCGGCCAGCCCGAGCCGCCTGCGGACCTCCTTGCCGTCGACGTCCGGGTGGTAGGTGTCCACGTCCACGCCGGGTGCGAGCCGCCGCAGCTCGGTCAGCCCGTCCAGCGCGCGGGCCAGCCGCTCCCGGGTGTACTCGCCGAGGTAGGTGGTCACGTCCACGCCCCGGCCGATCCGGCGCAGCGCCGACCGGGCGCCGGGCAGCGCCGCCCAGCCGACCTCGTGCCCGTGGGTCAGCGCCACCGCCCGGCGGATCCCGGCCCGCCGCCGCAGGCCCGCGGCGAGCAACCCCAGCGGGGCCGCCGCACCGAACCAGACGGTGTCGCAGTCGTAGGCGCGGGCCAGCCGCGCCGCCCGCCGGGCGATCAGCGGCGTGGGCAGCAGCACCCGGGTCCGCTCCCGGACCACCTCGAACGGCTGGTCGGCGTCGAACTTCTCCGCACCGCGCCAGCTCGACGCGTACACCACCACCGAGCCGGGCGGCTGGCGCACCGCGAGGTTGTGGACGAACGACTGGATGCCGCCGGGGCGCGGCGGGAAGTCGTTGGTGATCAGCAAGGTGCGGCTCATCGGCCCGGCTCCCTGGCGTAGGCGCGGGCGGCGGCCATCCGCTCCACGGTGGACGGGTGGGTCGCCGACCAGAGGCGCTCCCAGCGCGGCGGGTCGGGGTCGGCCAGGTTGACCCCGGCCAGCCGCCGCTGCATCGCCTCGAACGTCGCCGGGTCGCCGGTGAGCGCCAGCGCGTGGGCGTCGGCGCGGGCCTCGATCCGGCGGGAGACGAGCGCCTGCGCCGGGGTGGCGAGCAGGCCGGCGATCGTGACCAGCGCGATCAGCAGCGGGAACGCCCGGGGCTGGGCGATCGAGTCGACGCCCGCGAGCCGCAGCAGTGGCGTCCAGGACCCGATCAGGTAGAGCGCCACCACCGCGGCGGCGGCGCCGAGCGCGCCGAGCAGCGTGCCGGTCCACACGTCCCGGTCCTTGGCGTGCCCCAGCTCGTGGGCGACCACGCTGGTCACCTCCGCCGGCTCGGCCTCGCGCAACAGCGTGTCGTAGACGACCACCCGCCGCGTCGGACCGAGTCCGGAGACGTACGCGTTCACCGCGCTGGTACGCCGGGACGCGTCGGCGACGAGCACGTCGCGCACCGGTACGCCGTCCCGGGCCGCCATCGCGGTCAGCTCGCTGCGCAGCGGACCCGGCTCCATCGGGGTGAACCGGTTGAACACCGGCTCGACGAGCACCGGCAGCACGAACGACAGCACCACCACCAGGGCTGCCGCACCGGCCGCGCCGAACGCCCACCACCAGCGCGGGGCGAGCCGGACCACCGTGTAGAAGCCGAGCAGGACCAGCGCGCCGATCACCGCGCTGACCGCGTACGACTTGAGCAGGTCGACCGCCCAGCCACCCCAGCTCTGGGTGCTCAGCCCGTAGCGGACCAGCACGGTACGGCGCCAGGCCGCGAACGGCAGTGTGAGCAGGTCGGCGAGGAAGATGACGGCCAGCCCGCCGAGCACCGCCTGTGCGACCCAGTGCCCGCCGAAAGGACGGCCGACCAGTTCGACCAGGCGCGCGCCCAGCGGGGTCAGCCCGAGCAGCAACGCCACCACCAGCCCGACCGCGAGCGCCGACCAGGCCGACGGGCGGAGCGCGCCGTGGAACTCCCGGCCCCGGGCCACCTGCCCGGCCGGAAGTTCCCGCAGCGCCGCGAGTTGGTCGGCGCGGGGCGCCGGCGGCCGGCTCCACGGCACCAGCAGCACCACCGCCACCAGCAGCGCGACCGCCAGGCCGCCGAGGGTCAGCAGCGCCCAGGCGCGCGGGGTCACCGACCCACCCCGCCGTGGTGCCCCGTCCGCGTCATGCCGCTCCCCTCCCGCCGTGACCGCCCATCCTATGGCCCGGCCCCGATCGGGGCCCACCGCGCCGACACGTGCCCGGCCGCGCCGTCCCCGGCCCCGGCCGAACGCGCCGATCTTGGAGTTGTGGCACCTCGCAAGGCTCGCAGTGGGCAGCGTCAGGCGATCCGGCGACGGCCGGGACGGCGGGGTGCCGGCGCCCGTCGCGCGGCGGGCACGGGCGCCGCGACCGGTGCGGACGGCAGCACCTCCACCTCGAATCCGGCCCGGGCGAACACCTCGATCGCCCGGTGCTCGGCCGGACCCAGGTCGGCCGGGTCGGAGTCGAGCAGGGCGGTCACCAGGCAGCCGGAGCAGCCGGCACCACGGTTGGCGCAGGTGTCGCAGTCGATCAGCATCAACGCCTCCTGACGGGTCGCCGGTGGCGGTCGGGGAAGAAGCCACCACCGTCGGTCACCACGACGCTAACGCTCGGGTATGACAGAACCGGACAACGAGGCAGCAGCCGCCGCGAACACGATCATCCGGTCAGGAACGGGCCAGGCGCCGCAGCAGCGAGTCGGCGCCCAGCGGGTACGCGCCGTGCCGGCGTACCCCGTCGGCGACCTCGCGGTCGGAGGAGACCACCACCACCGGCCGCCCGGCAGGCTCGGCGCGCACCAGGCGGCGGATCAGCTCGTCGGCGGTCTCGCCCTTGCGGGAGAACAGCACCCGCACGCCGCGCGGCGCCGGGGGCAGACCGTGGATCCGCTCCGCCCCGTCGAAGACGACAGTGACCTCGTCCCCGGTCTGCGCGGCGATCCCGCCCAGCCCGGTGATCAGCCGCTTGCGCTGCTGCTCCAGCGACATCTCGCCGAAGCCGCGCTTGGTGACGTTGTAGCCGTCCACCACCAGGTGTGCCCGCGGCAGCGCGAGCAACTGGTCGAGGCGGGCCGGGTCGTCGGTGTCGCGGGCCCGCGTCGACGGCCCGGCCGGCGCGGTGCCCGGCTGCTCGGCGAACGCGTCGGCGACGAAGTCGGCCGGGAGCTTGTCCACCGGGTCGAGCGCCAGCTCCCGGCGCAGCCCCACGGCGGCCTGGCCGATGGTCTCCAGCAGCAGCCACAGGCGCGCGTCGTCGACCGAGCGGGCCTCCTTGGCGCTGGCCCGGGCCACCCCGGCGGCGGCCTCCGCCTCGGCCAGCCGGGCCCGGGCGCGGCGCAGCTCGGCGTCCGCGTCGGCGGCGGCGCGGGCCGCCCGCCCCCGCTCGGTGGCGAGCGTCTCGGTGGCCTTGCGCTCGCGGGCCTGGGTCTCCCGCAGGGTACGGGTCAACTGGCGGGCCTCCTCGCGGAGCTGACCCAGCTCCTCCCGGACCCGGGCCAGTTCGTCGCGCAGCTTCTCCGCCTCGACCCGGGCCACCGCCCGGTCGTGCTCGGCGCGGGCGGCGCGCTGCTCAGCCTCGCGGACCAGTTCGGCCACGACCGCGCTGTCGGCCTCGGCGCGTACCGCCTCGCCGCTGGCCTCGATCAGTTCCCGCCAGCCCCGGGGCCGGGCCAGGTAGGCCAGGGCGGCCACCTCGACCGGATCGGCGGCGGCGGGCGCGGTGCCCTCGACCACCGCCGCGCCGAGGTCGCCGGCGTCGGCGAGCACCCGGGCGGTGATCCGCTGCCGGAACAGCGGGTCGGCGGTGAGCTGGGTGGCGATCGCGGGCGCGCCGAGGCGGGCCCGGCGGTTGGGAGCGAACTTGGCGACCCGCCGCAGCGGCACCGGCACCTCGTCGGCGGGCAGGCCGGGCAGCACGGCGGCGGTGAGCGTGACGATCCGCTGCCGGACCGGCTCGGGCAGCACGGGCTCGGGCTCGACCGTCGGGGGTGTGCCCTCATCGGCGGGCACGCCGACCACCGGCTCCTCCGCGGAGGAGTGGTCGTCGTACGGCTCGGTGAGGGGCATGAGGCAAGTCTCCCACCCCGAACGGGCCCACCGCCCGGTGAGTGAGCCGATCTCTCATCGTACCCCGTGGTAGCTCCTGGGACGGCAGTGACAGGAGTGTCGGACCGTGCCGCTAGCGTCCCGCGGGTGACACGAGCGGAGTACGTCCAGGAGCCGCTGGCCGGCCTGGACCCGGCGGGCAGCGGTGTCGACCCGGCGCTGCCGCTCTACGCGACCACCTTCGTGGTGGTCGACCTGGAGACCACCGGGGGCGCGCCCGACGGCGGCGGGATCACCGAGATCGGCGCGGTGAAGGTCCGCGGCGGGGAGGAGCTGGGCGTGCTCGCCACGCTCGTCAACCCGGGCGTGCCGATCCCGCCGTTCATCACCGTGCTCACCGGCATCACCCAGGCCATGCTGCTGCCCGCTCCGCCGATCGAGCAGGTGCTGCCGAGTTTCCTGGAGTTCATCAGCGACGCCGTGCTCGTCGCCCACAACGCGCCGTACGACGTGGGTTTCCTCAAGGCGGCCTGCGCGAAGCACGGCTACCGCTGGCCCAACCCCCGGGTGCTGGACACGGCCGCGCTGGCCCGGCGGGTGCTCACCCGCGACGAGGTGCCCAACCGCAAGCTGGGCACGCTCGCCGCCTACTTCCGCACCGCCACCCAGCCCAACCACCGGGCGCTGGACGACGCCAAGGCCACCGTCGACGTGCTGCACGGGCTGATCGGCCGCCTCGGCGGGCACCGGGTCGACACGGTCGGCGAGGCGATCGAGTTCGCCCGCGCGGTCACCCCGACCCAGCGCCGCAAGCGGCACCTCGCCGACGGGCTGCCCAAGGTGCCGGGCGTCTACATCTTCCGGGCCGCCGACGACCGGCCGCTCTACGTCGGCACGTCCGGCGACATCGCCACCCGGGTCCGCAGCTACTTCACCGCCGCCGAGAAGCGGGCCCGGATCTCCGAGATGCTCGCCGCAGCCGAACGGGTGGAGGCGGTCGAGTGCGCCCACTCGCTGGAGGCGGAGGTCCGTGAACTGCGGCTGATCGCGTCCCACGCGCCGCCGTACAACCGCCGGTCGAAGTATCCGGAGCGCCAGGTGTGGCTGAAGCTCACCGACGAGGCGTACCCCCGGTTGTCGATCGTGCGCGACATCGCGCCCACCGACACGGCCTACCTGGGGCCGTTCCGGTCCCGGCAGGCCGCGGAGCTGGCCGCCGCCGGCTTCCACGACGCGGTGCCGCTGCGTCAGTGCACGCACCGGCTCTCCCGGCGCACCACCATGCCGGCCTGCGCGCTGGCCGAGCTGGGCCGCTGCCCGGCGCCCTGCGAACACCGGATCACCCCCGAGGAGTACGACGACCGCGCGGCGACGCCGTTCCGCACCGCCACCAGCGACGACCCGGGTGTGGTGGTGGACGCGCTGCTCGCCCGCATCGAGGTGCTGTCGGCCGCCCAGCGCTACGAGGAGGCAGCAGCGGTACGCGGCCGGCTGGTGGCGGTGCTGCGCGCGGCGGTCCGGATGCAGCGGCTGGCCGCGTTGACCGGCATCGCCGAGCTGGCCGCCGCCCGCCCGGCCGCCCGGGGCGGCTGGGAGCTGGCGCTGGTCCGGCACGGCCGGCTCGCCGGGGCCGGGGTGTCCCCGCCCGGTGTCCACCCGCGCCCCACGATCGCCGCGATCCGGGCCACCGCCGAGACGGTGCTGCCCGGGCACGGTCCGGTGCCGGCCGCGACCGCCGAGGAGACCGAGCGGATCCTGTCCTGGTTGGAGCGACCGGAGACCCGGCTGGTCGAGACGACCGCCGGATGGGCCTCGCCGGTGGCCGGCGCGGGGCGTTTCCGCGACCTGCTGGCGAAGGCGGAGAGTGGCGGATCCGCCAAACTCTCGACCGAACGCTCATGACCAACTGACCGATCGGACTACCTTGCCTCCCTTAGTCTGTTAAAGGAGTGCAGACCTGCCCGTTTCGCGGGCTCTGCTCCCGGCCGCCGGCTTCCGGTGGCCGAGGGCCGGGGTGAGGAGGTGTCCCAGGTGGACGTCGACGCCGGACACGGCGCCGCCCTGGGTGGCGCGCTCCCGACCCAGGGCGAGTTGCCGCTGGGCCGCCGCCTCCGTTCCCTGCTCACCTGGCCGACTGCCGACGGAGATCCGGTCACCACACTGGTCCGGGCTCATCGCGGCATCCACCCGAGCGCCGACGCCTCGGTGCTGCGCCGGGCCTACACGATCGCCGAGAACATGCACCGCGGTCAGTTCCGCAAGAGCGGCGAGCCGTACATCACCCACCCGCTGGCGGTGGCGCAGATCTGCGCCGGCCTCGGCATGGACACCATCACGCTGGTCGCCGCCCTGCTGCACGACACGGTGGAGGACACCCGCTACACGCTCCAGGCGCTCCAGGAGGACTTCGGTCGCGAGGTCGCCCACCTGGTCGACGGCGTGACCAAGTTCGACAAGGCGTTCTACGGCAAGGCCGCGGAGGCGGAGACCGTCCGCAAGATGATCGTTTCGGCCGGCAAGGACGTCCGGGTGCTGGTGATCAAGCTGGCCGACCGGCTGCACAACATGCGTACGCTCGGCGTCCGCTCGGCCGCATCCCGGGAGCGGATCGCCCGCAAGACCCAGGAGGTGCTGGTCCCGCTCTGTGACCGGCTGGGCATCCAGACGCTCAAACGCGAGCTCGACGACGTGGTGCTGCTGCACCTGCGACCCGAGGAGCACGCGCGGATCGCCCGGTTCGTGCACGACCGGCCCGGCTGGGACGCCTACCTCGCCGACGTGGTGGCCCGCACCCGGGTGGCGCTGCGCCGCAACCGGGTCGACGCCGAGGTCTCCCCCCGTCCCCGGCACCTCTACTCGATCTGGAAGGACACCGTCGCCGGCGACCACACCGCCCCGTACGACCTGCCCCGCATCGCGATCGTGGTGGACGGTCCGGCGACCGACTGCTACGCCGCGCTGGGCGCCGTGCACGGGCTCTGGCGTCCGGTGCCGGGCCGCTTCAAGGACTTCATCGCCTCCCCGAAGAACAACCTCTACCGGTCGCTGCACACGAGCGTCTGCGGGCCGCAGGACCGCACTGTCGAGGTGCTGATCCGCACCACCGAGATGCACCGCTCGGCGGAGTACGGCGTGGCCGCCCACTACCGTTTCCCCCGCACCGCGGGCCGGGCCGTCGACCGGGCGGACGAGCTGGCCTGGCTGCGCCGGGTGCTCGACTGGGAACAGGAGACGGTCGACCCCACGCAGTTCATGGAGTCGCTGCGCTGCGACCTGTCCGAGGCGCAGATCCAGGTGGTCGCCGACGGGCGGCAGGTGGTGCTGCCGGCCGGCGCGACCCCTGTCGACCTCGCGTACGAGCTGGGCACGGAGCGCGGGGACCGCTGCCTGGCGGCCCGGATCAACGGCCGGCTCGCGCCGCTCGCCTCCGAACTGGAGGAGGGCGACGTGGTGGAGATCTTCACCGAGAACGACGCGGAGAGCGGGTTCGAGGCGGACGCGGCCCCGCGCGGCCCACGCCGGGAGTGGCTGGGCTTCGTGAAGTCCCCGCACGCCCAGATGCAGATCAACCGCTGGTTCGCCGAGCACACCGAGCCGGGCATCTCGATCGCCGACAAGGTCCGGCTCGGCCGGGCCTCCATCGGCCTGGCGTTGCGCAAGCACAACCGGGGCCTGGCCAACGACCTTCCGCTGCTGCGGTTGTCCGAGGAACTGGGCTACCCCGACCTGGAGACGCTGCTGGTGGCGGTCTTCGACCGCACCGTCGAGCCGGACACGGTGGTCCAGCAGCTGATCGATCTGGTCGACCACCGGCAGTAGGCGGAGCCGGCCCGCCCGGGGACCACTAGCCTGAACGGCATGATCCCCCGCGCGCGTGCCACCGGACGGGCCCTCGGCTACAAGCTCTTCTACCGGCTTCCGGTCCCGCTGCGGCGGCGGCTGGTCCGGCTGGCCGTACCGAAGTACATCGTCGGCGCGGTCACCCTGCTGCGGGACGCCGAGGCCACCGGCGCGGGCCGTCTCCTGCTGCTGCGCCAGCCGCCCGGGTACAGCTGGACGCTGCCGGCCGGGCTGCTGCAACGCGGCGAGGCCCCGGTGGTCGGCGCCGCCCGCGAACTGTACGAGGAGTCCGGCGTCCGCCTGTCGCCCGACGCGCTGCGCCCGGCGGTGCCGAACGCGGTGGTGCACGCCAAGGGCTGGGTCGACGTGGTCTTCGAGGCGGAGGTGCCGGCCTCCCGCACCGAGCTGAAGGTGGACGGCGCCGAGGTCTTCGAGGCCGCCTTCCATCCGCTCGACGACCTGCCCCGGCTCAGCCGCGCCACCGCCAACCTGCTCGGGTACTACGGCATCGGCCCGCGGGCGGGCGAGCACCCGCCGGCCGCATGAGCACCCCGGTCGCGTACGCGGGCGCCGCGGCCGCGCCGGGCGTCGAGGTGTGCGCTGTGGTGCTGGCCGCGGGCGAGGGCACCCGGCTGCGTCCGCTCACCGAGCGGGTGCCGAAGGCGCTCTGCCCGGTCGGCAACGTCCCGCTGCTGGACCGGGCGCTGGCCCGGCTGGCCGGGCTCGGCCTGACCGGCCCACGCCGGGTGGCGGTGAACGCCTGCTACCTGGGTGACCAGGTGGTCGCGCGGGTGGGCGAACGGGCGCACCTGTCCGTCGAGCCGGGCGCTCCGCTGGGCACCGCCGGGGGCGTGGGCCGGCTGCGGGACTGGATCGACGGCCGGGGGGTGCTGGTCGGCAACGCCGACGCGTACCTGGCCGATCCGCAGGCGCCACCCGGCAAGGACATCGCCGCGCTGCTGGACGGCTGGGACGGGCACGGCGTACGCCTGCTCGGCCGGCCCGCCGACGACCCGGACGCCCTCGGGACCTTCGACGGCCACGACTTCGTGGGTTTCTCGCTGCTGCCCTGGCGGCTGGTCCGCGACCTGCCGGCCACGTTCGGCGACCTGGTCCGGGCGGTGTGGCGGCCCGCGGAGGCGGCCGGTGAGCTGACCGTGGTGCCCTACCGGGGCACGTTCTACGACACCGGCACCCCGGCCGACTACCTGGCCGCCAACCTGCACGCGGCCGGCCCGCACGGGCTGGTGGACCCGACCGCGACGGTGACCGGCCGGGTCGACGGCTCGGTGGTCGGCGCCGGGGCGCTGGTGCACGGCGACGTCGACCGGTCGGTGGTGTGGCCGGGCGCGAGCGTCGCGGCCGGGGAACGCCTGCGCGAGGTGATCCGGGCCGGCGACGACCTGACCGTCCCGGCGGCGCGGTGAGGGCCACTGGCTCTAGCATTGGCCTCGTCGCCGACGAACGGAGAAACGTCCCGTGATCACCGCGATCGTGCTGATCGACTGCGCCACCGACTCCATCCCCGAGGTGGCCGAGGCCCTGGCCGACCTGCCCGGCGTCAGCGAGGTCTACTCGGTGGCCGGACACGTCGACCTGATCGCCATGGTCCGGGTCCGGGAGTTCGAGCAGATCGCGCAGGTCATCGCCGGCAGCATCTCGAAAGTGCCGGGCGTGCTGAACACCGAGTCGCACATCGCGTTCCGCGCCTACTCGCAGCACGACCTGGAGTCGGCGTTCGCGATCGGGCTGGCGAACGCCGACTGACACGAGCCGGTGACCGGCCTGCCCTCCCGGGCGGACCGGCCACCGTCGACCGTGCGATACGTCAGCTCTGGCTGGGCACCGGGGTCTCCGTGGTGCCCGGAGCGGGCTCCTCGGTCTGGGTGCCGCCCGGAGCCGGCGACTCGGTGCCCCCCGGGGACGTGGTGCCGCCCGGGCTGGGCGTACCGCTGGCGCTGGTCTGCGGCACCGGGACGCCCAGGGTCTGCGCCAGGGCCACAAGCGCGTCGTAGTGCGCCTGGAGGACCGGCAGCGCGTCCTGCGCGATCTGCACCACCGACTGCTCCGAGCCCTGCGAGATCTCGGTCTGGGTGGCCTGGATCGCCTGGACGTGACCGGCGAGCTGCGCGGTCACCCACGCCTTGTCGAACTCGGCGCCGTTGAGATTGTTCAGCTTGTCCAGGACCTTCTGCTGGTCGGCGCTCGGGTCGGCCGGCAACTGCACGTTGAGCTGCTGCGCGGTCGACTGCACCGTCTGGTCCAGCTGGGTGTGGTCCGTGACGAACATCTTGCCCAGGTCCTTGACCTGCTGGTTCTGGCCCTTCTGCTGGGCCAGGTTACCGGCGGTGATCTCGAACAGGTTGACCTGGTGCACCGCCTGCAGGTACTGCGTGTCCTGCGTCGACGGCTGCGCCGCGGCCTGCGCCGCGGCGGCGGGCGCCAGCCCCACGACCACCAGCGCGGCCAGCAGGCCCAGGCGTTTGATTCCCCACATTCGTTCCTCCCCCATGAGACGTCGGACCGCACGGATACCCGGCTGACCGGGGTTATTCCTGCGATTCCACCCGTCCGTGTCGGGGGCGACGGCCGTCGGTGCACCGGTCGCCCGGCGTGCGCGGGAGGCAACCGGACGGCAGGGGCGGAAACGGCTGTGGCGCCCGCCGGATGATCCGGCGGGCGCCACTGTCAGTCGTACCGGGGAGGGTCAGCGACGGCTCTCGCCGCTGCCGATCTCCTCCCGCTCCGGCGCGGCCTCGACCGGCGGGTGTCCCGGCGAGACCGGCGCCTCGGCCGGCTTCTCGATCGGGTAGAAGAAGCCCCGGATCGCCGGGCCGAGGGCTCCGAGCCGGTTCATCTTCTTGGGCACCACCCAGCCGACGTAGTCGAGCGCCGGCGGGTGACCGTCGTGGCCCTCGGCCGAGGTGAGCGGCTGGTGGACCTCGACGAACCGGCCGTCGGGCAGCCGCTTGATGATGCCGGTCTCCACGCCGTGGGCCAGCACCTCCCGGTCGTGCTGCTGCAGGCCCAGGCAGATCCGGTACGTGATGTAGTACGCGATCGGCGGGATGATCAGCAGGCCGATCCGGCCGCCCCAGGTCATCGCGTTCAGGCTGATGTGGAACTTGTCCGCGATGACGTCGTTGGCGCCGGAGAGGGTCAGCACGATGTAGAAGGCGAGCGCCATGGCGCCCACGGCGGTCCGGGCCGGAACGTCCCGGGGCCGCTGGAGCAGGTTGTGGTGCTTGTAGTCCTTGAGGCGGCGCGCCTCCAGGAACGGGTACATCGTCGACAGGCCGACCAGGATTCCGGGTAGCACCACCGTCGGCCAGAACAACGGTGGAATCACGTACCCGTTGCCGATCGGGATGTGGATCTCCCAGCCCGGCATGAGTCGGGTCGAGCCGTCGAGGAACATGACGTACCAGTCGGGCTGGCTGGCCGCCGAGACCACCCACGCCTCGTACGGGCCGAACAGCCAGATCGGGTTGATCTGGAACAGACCGCCCAGCAGCGCGATCACGCCGAAGACGACCATGAAGAAGCCGCCCTGCTTGAGCGCGTAGCGCGGGAACATCCGCTCGCCGACCACGTTGTCGTTGGTCCGCCCGGGGCCGGGCCACTGGGTGTGCTTCTGCTTGAACACCAGGCCGAGGTGCACGCTGATCAGCGCCACCAGCAGGCCCGGGACGAGCAGCACGTGGGCGATGAAGAAGCGGCTGATGATGATGGTGCCGGGGAACTCCCCGCCGAAGATCGACGAGCTGACCCAGGAACCGATCACCGGGATCGACAGGATGATCGCGGAGGCGATCCGCAGACCGGTGCCGGACAGGCCGTCGTCCGGCAGCGAGTAGCCGGTGAAGCCGGCCAGGAAGCCGACCCAGAACAGCAGCGAGCCGATGATCCAGTTGGTCTCACGCGGCTTGCGGAACGCGCCGGTGAAGAAGACCCGCAGCATGTGCACCACGATCGCGGCCATGAACAGCAGGGCCGACCAGTGGTGCATCTGCCGCATGATCAGACCACCCCGGACATCGAACGAGATGTCCAGACTGGAGGCGTAGGCGGCCGACATCGGGGTGCCCCGCAGCGGGGCGTAGCTGCCGTTGTAGATGACCTCGGTCATCGCCGGCTCGAAGAAGAACGTCAGGAAGACGCCGGTGAGCAGCAGGACGATGAACGAGAACAGCGCGATCTCGCCGAGCAGGAAGGACCAGTGGTCGGGGAAGACCTTGTTCAGCAGCTTGCGCAGGGGCGTGGCCACCTGGAAGCGGTCGTCCACCGCCCGCGCGCTCTTGGCCGGCAACGCGGCCGCATCAAACTTTCGGCGCTTCATGGCCGCTCCCAGAAGTCGGGACCGATGGTCTCGGTGTAGTCGGACTTCGCCACGAAGAAGCCCTCCTCGTCCACCTCGATCGGCAGCTGTGGCAGCGGCCGGTTAGCCGGGCCGAAGATCGGCTTGGCGTTGTCGGTGATGAGGAACTGGGACTGGTGGCAGGGGCAGAGCAGGCGGTTGGTCTGCTGCTCGTAGAGGCTGGCCGGGCAGCCGGCGTGCGTACAGATCTTGGAGTACGCGACGAAGTTGCCCCACATGTAGTCGCCGTGGCCCTTGCGCTCGTTCGCCTCGCGCGACTTCTGTGCGTCGTCCTCCCGCAGGTGGATGAGCAGGGTGGGCGAGTCGGCGTGCAGGTTGCTGACGCCGCCGTCGATTCCGGGGAACACGGTGAGCTGGCCGCCGACGCTGACGTCGGCGGGGCGGATCGGCCGGCCGTCCTCGCGGATCAGCCGGATCTTCTCGCCACCCTTGCCGGGCTGGAAGCCGGTGGTGAACATCTGGTTGTTCTTGTGCGGCTGCTCGATCAGGCCGCCGATCAGCGGGGCGGCGGCCACCGCGCCCACCGGGGCCAGGCCGGCGAGCAGGGAGATGCCCAGCAGCGGCCGACGCTTCACGCCGAGTTCGTCGGCCATGTAGAGCATGGTCTCACCGGTGATCTTGCGACCCTCCGGGTTGTCGACCTGGTCGTGCCGGTCCTGGATCGAGACCTCCTTGGGCAGCAGCTTCTTGCCCCAGGTCAGGATGCCGAAGCCGATGCCCAGCAGCGCGAGGCCCAGCGTCACGCCGAGCAGCGGCGTGTAGAGCTTGTCGCCGCCGCGACCCGGCTCCCACTGCCACGGCCACCAGATGTAGACCACCAGGAAGGCGGTCGCGAAGACCCCGGTCAGCAGGAACATCAGGGCGACCGTACGAGTCAGCCGGCGCTCGGCCCTGCTGCCCGGGGCCACCTGCGGCTCGTAGTGGACGATCTCGATGTCGTCGCGCCGCGCGCCCTCCTGGACGATCTCGAACCGGGAGAGCCGCGGGTCGTTCACGTCGAGCGGCTCCGGGCCCTGCTGGGCCTGGTGCTCGGTGTGGGTGCTCATGCCGTCACCTCGCTACGGGTGACGCCGGGGACCGGCGCCACGGCACTGGAAGCAATGATCGGTCCGGTCACGACTTGCCTGCGATCCACAGGCTCGCGAAGACCAGCGCGACGATGCCGACCAGGAAGATCGCCAGACCCTCGGTCGACGGGCCGTAGCGGCCCAGGTTGAAGCCGCCCGGGTCGCCGTCGTGCTTCAGCGTCTCCTGGATGTAGGCGATGATGTCCGCCTTCTCCTCGGGCGTGATCTGGTTGTCGCCGAACACCGGCATGTTCTGCGGGCCGCTCAGCATCGCGGCGTAGATCTGCCGGTCACTGGCCGGGGCGAGACTCGGGGCGTACTTGCCGGAGGACAGCGCGCCGCCGCCACCGCCGAAGGCGTGGCACTGGGAGCAGTTGATCCGGAACAGCTCACCGCCGGTGGAGAGGTTGGCGCCCTCACGCAGGTCGCCGTTGGGGACCTCCGGGCCGCCGCCGAGCTCCTGGACGTACTGCCCGAGCTGGCGCACCTGCTCGTCGGTGAACTGCGGCGGCTTGCGCATGGCCTGGGCCTCCTGCCGGGCCATCGGCATGCGACCGCTGCTGACCTGGAACTCCACCGAGGCCGCCCCGACGCCGATCAGGCTCGGACCGCGGCCCTCGACGCCCTGGGCGTTGCGACCGTGACAGGTCACACAGCTCACGTCGAACAGCGCCTTGCCCTCGTTGCCTGCGGCGGTCAACGGAGGGTTGTCCTGCGCCTGCACGCCGGGGGCGAAGACGGTGTAGGCACCGCCGGCCAGCATCAGCGCGGCGAACAGCCGGACCGCGGCGCCCAGCCGGCGGCGGCCCCTGCTGCGCGCCACGGGCCGCCCGCGCAGCCGCGCGAGCAGACCGCGTCGGCGGTCGTTGTCAGAAGTCATGACCTGTGTCCTTAACCGGTTGGACCTTGTCTCAGGGGACGGAGCAGCGGCGCGGTTCGTGACGCGCCAAGATCACTGGAGCCAGTAGATCATGACGTAGAGCCCGATCCACACGACGTCCACGAAGTGCCAGTAGTAGGACACGACGATCGCCGAGGTCGCCTGCGCGGGGGTGAACCGGCCCATCGTGGTCCGGATCATGAAGATCACGAAGGCGATGAGACCGCCGGTCACGTGCAGACCGTGGAAGCCGGTGGTGAGGTAGAACATCGACCCGTAACCGTCTTCGTTGATCTTCACGCCCTCGTGCACCAGGGTCCGGTACTCGTTCAACTGACCGAGCACGAAGATCAGACCCATCACGAAGGTGATCGTGAACCACCGGCGCAGAGCGTGGACGTCACCGCGCTCGGCCGCGAACACGCCGATCTGACAGGTGATCGAGGAGAGCACCAGGATCACCGTGAACGTGGTCGCGTACGGGATGTTCAGCACCTCGGTGTGCTTCTCCCACTGCTCCGGCGCCGCCGCGCGGATGGAGAAGTACATCGCGAACAGCGCCGCGAAGAACATGAGTTCGCTGGAGAGCCACACGATCGTCCCGACGCTGACCATGTTGGGTCGGGTCAGGGAGTGGATCCGGCTCTTGTCAATGGCTGGGGCCGCAGTCACGCGGTCATTATTGCCCCTGACCGGGACCGAGGATCAGCGGGGTGCCAAACCTGGCCCTTCCGTGGCCCGATCGTGGTGGTCCGCTTCGCCTGACCTACCCTGAAAAGCGTGCTGCACGTCGATCAGATCCGCGCCGTCACCTCGGCTGTTCCGGCGACGCTGGCCGCGGGAGGCGAGGGTGCCCCGCCGCCGTTCACCGTGACCCGGGTGTTCACCGAGACCCGGCTGGACAGCTGGCTCACGCTGGGCATCGTCCTGGCCGCCGGCCTCTACCTCTACGGGGTGCACCGGCTGCGGCTGCGCGGCGACCGCTGGCCGGTCATCCGTACCGTCTCGTTCCTCGGCCCCGGCCTCGGCGGCATCGCGCTGGTCACGCTCACCGGCCTCGGCGCGTACGACACCGCGCTGCTCTCGGTGCACATGGTCCAGCACATGGTGCTGTCCATGGTCGCGCCGATCTTCCTGGCGCTCGGCGCCCCGATGACGCTGGCGCTGCGCACGCTGCCGGTGCGGCCCCGCAAGCGGCTGCTCGCGATCGTGCACAGCAAGGTGATCCGGATCTACAGCTTCCCGCTTGTGGCGTTCGCCATCTTCGTGGTGAATCCGTTCGCGCTGTACTTCACCGACCTCTACGAGTTCACCCTGCGCCACGAGTGGGCGCACGAGCTGGTCCACGCGCACTTCATCGCCACCGGCTGCGTCTTCTTCTGGCCGCTGCTCGGCCTGGACCCGCTGCCCGGCCGCTGGCCGTATCCGGGACGCGCGTTGCTCATGCTGCTCTCGGTGCCGTTCCACACGGTCCTCGGGCTGACCATCATGCAGAGCACCACGCTGTTCGGCGGCGACTGGTACCCGTCGCTCAACCTGTCCTGGTCCGACCCCTGGAACGACCAGGTGGTGGCCGGCGGCATCCTGTGGGCCGGCGGCGAGTTCGTCAGCGTCACCATGCTCGCCGTCCTCGTCGTCCAGTGGGTCAAGCAGTCCGAGCGCGAGGCGCGCCGGCTCGACCGCGAGCTGGACCGTCAGGAGGCCCGCCAGCGCGCCGCGGAGGCCAGCGCCTGAGACCCGTTCCGGGGTACGCCCCGAGCCCGGCCGGGCGGGCCGACGGCCCGGATGTGACAACGGCTACGATCAGCGGGCAGCTACGAGGTGGGAGCCACGTCACGATGAGCGATCGTCTTTGCACCGTCCTGCTCTACAGCGACGACCCGAAGGTCCGCGACCGGATGCGCCTCGCCGTGGGCACCCGGCCGGCGCCGGGAATCGAGATCGAGTTCGTCGAGGCCGACGAGTACAACGCGTGCATCCGGCTGGTCGACGACTACGAGATCGACCTGATGCTGCTCGACGGCGAGGCGAGCCCCGGCGGCGGCATCGGCATCGCCCGCCAGATCAAGGACGACCGGGACGACGCGCCGCCGACCTGCGTGGTGCTGGCGCGCGCCGCCGACCGCTGGCTGGCCGCGTACGCCGAGGTCGACGCCACGCTCACCCACCCGCTGGACCCGGTGGTCGCCGGCAGCACCGTGGCGGAGCTGCTGCGCCGCACCCACGCCGCGGCCTGACCCTCCGGCCTTCGCGCGCCACGGCGACGCGGCCGTGGCGTGCCCCAACCGCTTTCCTCACGCCGCTCGGGAGGCCCGTCATGGGCGAACGGACCTGGCCGCTTCTGCTCAACGCGCTGCTGCGCGGCGAGGAGCTCTCCACCGCCGACACGGCGTGGGCGATGGGCGAGATCATGGCCGGCTCGGCCACCCCGGCGCAGATCGCCGGGTTCGCCGTGGCGCTGCGCACCAAGGGCGAGACGCCCGCCGAGCTGGGCGGCCTGGTCGAGACCATGCTGACCCGCGCGGTGCCGGTGCACCTGCCCGAGGACGTACGCGCGACTGCGCTGGACGTGGTCGGCACCGGCGGCGACCTCGCCCACACGGTGAACATCTCCACCATGGCGGCGCTCGTGGTCGCCGGGGCCGGGGTGCGCGTGGTCAAGCACGGCAACCGGGCCGCCTCCTCCTCCTGCGGCACCGCCGACGTGCTGGAGCAGCTCGGCGTGCCCCTTGATCTGGAGCCCGAGCAGGTGGCCCGCTGCGTCACCGAGGCCGGCATCGGTTTCTGCTTCGCCGCCCGCTTCCACCCCGGCATGCGCCACACCGGCCCGGTCCGCCGCGAGATAGGCGTACCCACCGCGTTCAACTTCCTCGGCCCGCTGACCAACCCGGCACGGCCCCGCGCGGGCGCCGTGGGCTGCTTCGACAAGCGGATGGCCCCGGTCATGGCCGCCGTCTTCGCGGCCCGGGGCGACTCCGCGATAGTGGTACGCGGCGAGGACGGCCTGGACGAGTTCAGCACCGGCGCGCCCACCCGGGTCTGGGTGGCCCAGCAGGGCACCGTCACGGAGGCGCTGCTGGACGCCGCGGAGCTCGGGGTGCCCCGGGCCACCCTGGCCGACCTGCGCGGCGGGGACGCGGTCTACAACGCCGACGTGGTACGCCGCCTGCTCGCCGGCCAGACCGGCCCGGTACGGGACGCGGTGCTGGTCAACGCGGCGGTGGCGCTGGCCACCCAGGGCCCGCTGGACGGCGATCTGCACGAGGCGCTGCGGGCCAACCTGGGCCGCGCCGCCGAGGCGGTCGACTCGGGCGCCGCCGCCGCCGCGCTTGAGCGCTGGCTCGAGGTGGCGCGCGCCGCCTGACGGCGGCCTGACGCGGGTCTTGTCGTACCCGCGTGCCAAACTACACGGGAGTTATTTTCCTTTTTCGACCTTTCCTTTTTCGACCTTTCCGTTTGCGGCCTTTCCGTTTGCGGCCTTTCCGTTTGCGGCCTTTCCGTTTGCGGCCTTTCGGCCGGCGCCCGGAGCGAGAGGAGACACCCGTGTCGAACCGCGAGCTGCACTGCGACACCTGTGCGGACGTCGTGCTGTTCGAGGCGCCGCCGTGCGGCGACGGGCACGGCGCCGACTGCCCCGAGCTGATCTGCACCGGCTGCGGCGCGGCAGTGGTGATCGCCACGTTCACCTTCCGCCCGACGCGCCTGTCCAGCCGCCGCACCCCGCGCCGGCCGTCCCACCCCCGGGCCGCCTGAACCGCACCCCTCCCCTCCCCTCCCCTCCCCTCCGGCCCGGCTCCGGTCCGGACCCTGGTGCGAGGAGGGAACGCCGAAGGCCCGCGACCCCGGGGACGGGGGCGCGGGCCTTCGGCGTGTGTCGGGTCAGTGCTCGGCGGTGCGGCGGGTGCCGGAGTAGTACTCGAAGAGCAGCCCGCAGGCGGCGAAGACGACCGCCACCAGGCCCAGTCCCAGCAGCCAGAACTGCCAGAACACCAGGCCCAGGCCGGCGATCGCGGCGGCCAGCGCCAGGCCGAACGGCCAGTAGCTACCGGGGCTGAAGAAGCCGACCTCGCCGGCGCCGTCAGCGATCTCGCCGTCCGGCCGGTCCTCGGGGCGCAGGTCGATACGGCGGGAGACGAACCAGAAGAAGCCGCCGCACATCGCGCAGAGCAGGAAGGACAGCAGCAGCGCCACGGTGCCGATCCACTCGATGTGGCCGCCGCTGTCGCCGTACGTCCAGGCGCCGTAGAGGATCGTCGCGCCGAGGAGGAACGTGGCGATGGTGAGGAAGATCTTCCACTCGGTCTTCATGCCGAACCCCTCAGCTTCCCGCGCCGGCCGACGCGTCGGACGGGTTGAAGTTGTTCACGTCGCGCCGGGTGTCGAACGGCTTCGTCTCGGTGGCGTACTCTTCCTCACCGATCTCGCCGAGCGCCTCCTGGGTCGACTTGCCGGCCTTCTTGGCCGCCAGGAACTGGTCGTACTTCTCCGGCGAGACGACTCGCAGCTCGAAGTTCATGAAGGCGTGGTAGCTGCCGCACAGCTCGGCGCAGCGGCCGACGAACGCGCCCTCCTGGTCGATGCTGGAGACCTCGAACGTGTTGCGCACGTTGCCCGGCATGACGTCCCGCTTGAACAGCAGCTCCGGCACCCAGAACGAGTGGATGACGTCGCGGCTGGTCTCCTCGAAGCGGATCGAGCGCCCGCTGGGCAGCACCAGAATCGGGATGACCTCGCTGGTGCCGAGCACCGAGGCGACGGTGTTGGCCTCCGGGCCCTGGCCGTCGCGGTAGTTGAACTGCCAGTTCCACTTGAACGCGACGACCTCGACGGTGACGTCCGGGTTCCTCGACTGCTTGTTCACGTCGGTCTGCACGACCGCCGTGTAGTAGAAGAGCACGGAGACCACGAGGATCGGCGCGATGGTGTAGAGGAACTCCATCGGCAGGTTGTAGCGGGTCTGCACCGGCAGCTCGTTGCCGCGCTTGCGGTAGCGGACCACGCACCAGAAGATCAGGCCCCACACGAACACGCCGACGGCGAGCGCCGCGATGCAGGACGCGATCCACAGGTCGTACATGCGGTGCGACTCGGGCGTGATGCCGCCCTGCGGCCAGCCGAACCCGCCGAACGCCTTGCCGACGTCGCAGCCGGTGAGCGAGACCAGCAGCGCCGCCGCGCCGAGACCGAGCCCGGCGATTCGACCAGCACCACGCCGCCGGCGCACACCGGCCCCCGGGGAAGCGCTGTCCCGTACGGCCGAGCGCCGTACCTCCGAACTCCTTGCGACCACCTGGTCCTGCCTCCCTAGCGCGCCGCGGCGGTTGTTCTCCTGACACCGACGGCAAAGGCGTCACCGACGGTCGCAGATTACTCGACCATGACCGGCCAGGCCGTCTTGGGGTCGCTGTCCACCCCCTTCGGGGGGATCTTGGGCGTAACCGGGCGATAGCGTGGAACCTCATGAGCGCCTCCCCGGTCTACCTGGACGCCGCCACCGCGGCCCCGCTGCATCCGGTCGCGCGGCAGGCGATGCTGGCCGCCCTGGACGACGGCTGGGCCGACCCGGCCCGGCTCTACTCGGCGGCCCGCCGCGCCCGCCAGCTCCTCGACGCCGCCCGCGGGGCCGCCGCGCAGATCCTCGGCGTCCGCGCCGACGAGCTGTCCTTCACCCCCAGCGGTACGGCGGCAGCACACGCCGCCGTGCTCGGTGGCCTCACGGGGAGACGGCGGGCCGGCGCGACGCTCGTGCACTCGGCGATCGAGCACTCGGCGGTGCTGCACGCCGCGCAGCGGCACACGGCCGGTGGCGGCGCGGCGGTGTCCGTACCCGTGGACCGGTCGGGCCGGCTGGACCTGGACGCCTGGGCGGCGGCGGTGGCCGCGCCCGGCGTGGCCCTGGCCGCACTGATCGGGGCCAGTCACGAGGTGGGCACCGTGCAGCCGGTGCCCGCCGCGGCGGAGCTGTGCGCGGAGGCGGGCGTGCCGCTGTACGTGGACGCGGCGCAGCTCGCCGGCCGGGCGCCGCTGCCGCCGGGCTGGTCGGTGCTGACCGCCAGCGCGCACAAGTGGGGCGGGCCGCCCGGCGTCGGGCTGCTGGCGGTGCGCAAGGGCACCCGCTGGGAGTCGCCGTACCCGGCCGACGAGCGGGAGTCGGGGCGTACCCCCGGGGTGGTGAACCTGCCGGCGGTGGTCGCGGCGGCGGCGAGCCTGCGCGCGGCGGCGGCCGACGCGGCGGCCGAGGCGGCCCGGCTGGGTCCGCTGGTGGACCGGATCCGGGCGCGGGTGGCGGCCGAGGTGCCGGACGTGGAGGTGGTCGGCGACCCGGTGGACCGGCTGCCGCACCTGGTGACGTTCTCCTGCCTGTACGTCGACGGCGAGGCGCTGCTGCACGCGCTGGACCGGCGCGGCTTCGCGGTGTCCTCCGGGTCGTCCTGCACGTCCTCGACGGTGCGCCCGTCACACGTGCTGGAGGCGATGGGAGTGCTGTCGCACGGCAACGTACGGGTGTCGCTGCACCGGGAGACCACCGAGGCGGACGTGGAGCGGTTCCTGGCCGAGCTGCCCGGGATCGTCGCGCGGCTGCGTGCGGAGGCGGGGGTGACCGACCTGTGAGCGAGCCGGACGAGGTGCTGGACTGCCGGGGGCAGCGCTGCCCGCTGCCGGTGATCAATCTCGCCCGGCTGGTGCCCGGTCTGCCGGCCGGCGCGGTGGTGCGGGTGCTCGCCGACGACCCGGCGGCGGCGGTGGACATCCCGGCGTGGTGCCGGATGCGCGGCCACGAGTTCCTGGACGCGCGCCCGGGGCCCGCCTACGACGTCCGGGTGAGCGGCTAGCGCAGGTAGGCGAGGATGCCCGGCAGCGGGTCGCCCTCCACCGCGGTGTCGACCACCAGGCGCGGGCCGATCAGCGGCTCGTACTCGGCCCGGCGGCGCAGCGTCTGTTCCCAGGTGACGTTCTCCTCGGGCGGGCGGGCCTCGACGCGGCGGCGGTGCTCCGCCTCGTCGCCGCAGTGCACCTCGATCACCCGCAGCGGCACCCCGGCCCGTTCGGCCACGTCGTGCCAGAGGCCCCGGGCGCTGGCGACCGGGTTCACCGCGTCGACGACCACGCTGAGCCCCAGGCCGAGCTGCACCTCGGCCAGCCCGGCGACAGCGCCGTAGGCGGCCATCCCGGGCACGTCGCCGGTGAGGCCATAGCGGTGCAGGGCGCGCTCGACCGGGTCGACGGGCAGGACCGGGGCGCGCAGCGCGGCGCCGACGCGGGCGGCCAGGGTGCTCTTTCCCACCCCCGGCAGCCCGGCGAACGCGACGAGCACCGGCTGGCCGGAGCCGGGGCGGGCCGCGTTCGGGTCCAGCCCGCCGGCGGGGCCGGTCACAGCAGGTGCGGCCGGACGTCCTCGGCGGCCGCGTCCCCGTACGACTCGGCGAGTCGCTTCACGAACAGGTCCCGGCGGACCTCGTACTCCTGACCGCCGAAGTTCTCCAGCACGAGCGCGGCGAGCAGGCAGCCGACCTGGGCCGCCCGCTCCAGGCCGACGCCCCAGTCGAGCGCGGCGAAGAAGCCGGCCCGGAAGCCGTCGCCGACACCGGTCGGGTCGACCGCCTGGATCTCCCGCGCGATCGGCACCCGGAGCGTGCCGATCTCCCGGCCGGCGATCTCCACACCCTGCTTGCCGAGCGTGGTGACCCGCACCTTGACCCGGTCGAGCAGCTGCTCGTCGGTCAGGCCGGCCTTGCTCTGCAGCAGCGACTTCTCGTACTCGTTGGTCATCAGGTAGTCGGCGCCCTCGACCAGGCCGAGCACGTCCGCGCCGTCCATCCGGGCGAGCTGCTGCGACGGGTCGGCGACGAAGGAGTAGCCGCGATCCCGGCACTCGCCGGAGTGCCGGATCATCGCGGCCGGGTCGTTGGCGCTGACCAGCACCAGGTCCAGGCCACCGAGGCGCTGCGCCACCGGGGCCAGCTCGATGTTGCGGGCCTCGCTCATCGCCCCGGCGTAGAACGAGGCGATCTGGCACATGTCGGTGTCGGTGGTGCAGACGAAGCGTGCCGTGTGCGCGACCTCACTGACGTGCACCGAGTCGCAGTCGACGCCGTGCCGCTCCAGCCAGGAGCGGTAGTCGGCGAAGTCGGCGCCGACCGCGCCGAGCAGCACCGGCCGCAGCCCGAGCTGGGCCATCCCGAAGGCGATGTTCGCCGCGGTGCCGCCGCGCCGGAGCACCAGCTCGTCGACGAGGAAGGACAGCGAGACCTTGTCGAGCTGGTCGGCGATGAGTTGGTCGGCGAACCGGCCGGGGAAGCTCATCAGGTGGTCGGTCGCGATCGAGCCGGTCACGGCGATCTTCATGTCAACCCTCGGGGTCGGGAGCACGGCGCGGTCAGCCTACCGGCCTCCGGACCGGACGAACGGCGGTCAGTCACCAACCGGCCGATCAGCGCACATCCGAAGGTCCCGCGCAGGAGATACGACGAAGCGGGGGGGGGGGGGGGGGGGGGGGGGGGGGGGGGGGGGGGGGGGGGGGGGGGGGGGGGGGGGTTGGGGGGGGGGCGGCGGGGGCGGCGGGCGC
>NZ_JBIAIY010000006.1:0-329596 GCF_042871665.1 Micromonospora sp. NPDC005686 | reverse complement strand
ACGGCCGCCCCCCCCCCCCCCCCCCCCCCCCCCCCCCCCCCCCCCCCCCCCACCTACCCCCGCCCCCCCCCCCCCCCCCCCGCGGCCGCCCCCCCCCCCCCGCTTTCGGTCGGTCGACTCAGCTGAAGGAGTCGCCACAGGCGCAGGAGTTGCCCGCGTTCGGGTTGTCGATGGTGAAGCCCTGGGCGTCGATCCGGTCGGCGAAGTCGATGGTGGCGCCGGTCAGGTAGGGAGCGCTCATCCGGTCGACGACGACCTCGACACCGTCGTAGTCGGTGACGACGTCACCGTCGAGCGAGCGCTCGTCGAAGAACAGCTGGTACCGCAGGCCGGAGCAGCCACCCGGCTGCACCGCGACCCGGAGCCGCAGGTCGTCGCGGCCCTCCTGCTCGATCAGGGCCTTGACCTTCTGCGCCGCGACGTCGGTGAGGACGACGGTGCTGGGGGCCTTGGCCTCGGTCGACTCGGTCTGCGCTGGCGTGGTCACGTGGAAGTCTCCCTGCGCGGTATGGGTCCGGACGTCCTGGCCAACGCCGCACGTCCGCCAGTGATTCCCGGTGTGGTCCGTCTTTCGATCGTACGCCGCTCCCGGCGTCACCACCCGGCGGCGTGAGCAGCGGAACCGGTCAGCGGCTCCATTGCCGGGCCAGCCGGGCGCCGAGCGCGCGCAGCCCTTCGGCCGGGCGGGTCATCGCCGCGTCCACTCCCCCGTGTTCCTCGCCACCGAAGTGCTCGACCAGGCTGTGCGCCTCGGTCACCCCGGCCGCGGCGGCCTCCCGCCGCCCGGTGCTCACCCGTCCCGCCAGCACCACGCAGGGCACGCCCCGGTCCCGGGCGGCCCCGGCCACACCGGCGACCACCTTGCCGCGCAGCGACTGGTGGTCGAACGAGCCCTCGCCGGTGATCACCAGGTCGGCGGCGTCGAGCGCGGCGTCCAGCTTCACCGCGCGGGTGACCAGCCCGATGCCGGACTCGCACCGGCCGCCCAGCGCCAGCACCGCCGCGCCGAGACCGCCGGCCGCGCCGCCGCCGGGCAGCGCGCCCAGCCCGGACGGGCAGTCCGGCAGCCGCTCGGTGAGCACCTGCGCCCAGCGGGCCAGCGCGGCGTCCAGCAGCAGCACGTCACCCCGGTCGGCGCCCTTCTGGGGGCCGAAGACGCTGCTCGCGCCGTGCAGCCCGAGCAGCGGGTTGTCCACGTCGGTGGCGGCGACGAGCGTGGCGCCGCGCAGCCGGGGCTCGCCGTCGAGCGCGGCCACCTCGGTCAGCGCCGCGCCGCCGTACGGCAGGGCCCGGCCCGCGCCGTCCAGCGGCGTGACACCCAGCGGTACGAGCATCCCGGCGCCGCCGTCGTTGGTGGCCGAGCCGCCCAGCCCTGCCACCACCGTGCGCGCGCCCGCCTCGACCGCGGCGGCGACGAGCAGTCCCAGCCCGTACGAGGTGGTGGCCTTCGGGTCGCGTTCGGCGGCGGCGAGCAGGTGCAGTCCGCACGCCTGCGCGCTCTCCAGGTATGCCGTGCCGTCGTCGGTGAGCAGGATCTCACCGGCGGCCGGGCGGCCCAGCGGGTCGACGGTGGGCACCGGCAGCCGGCGCCCGCCGAGCGCTCCGGCGAGCACGTCGACGAACCCGGGCCCGCCGTCGGCGAGCGGCCGGACCAGCAGTTCGTCGCCGGGGGCGACGTCCCGCCAGCCCTCGGCCACCGCGGCGGCCACGTCGGGGGCCGGCAGCGTGCCGGCGAACTTGTCCGGGCAGAGCAGCACGCGCATGCGCAGCAGTGTGGCAGGCCACATCCGACGCGGCTGCGGCGCGGGCGCGCTGTGGGACCATGGGGGCGTGACTTCGACCTGGGTTGAGCCGTCCAACACCGCCACGGCGCTGCTGCTCCTCGGCCGCGGCAGCGACAGCGCCACCGAGCGTGGCGTGGAGTGTCCGGGTGATCTCCCCGCACCGAGCGACAGCGGCCTGGTGGCCCGCGCCGCCGCCGCGAAGGCCGCGCTCGGCACGAAGGTGTTCGTCCTGGGCCACCACTACCAGCGCGACGAGGTGATCCAGTTCGCCGACGTGACGGGCGACTCGTTCAAGCTGGCCCGGGAGGCGGCGGCCCGCCCGGACGCGGAGTACATCGTCTTCTGCGGCGTGCACTTCATGGCCGAGAGCGCGGACATCCTCACCTCGGACGCGCAGAAGGTGATCCTGCCCGACCTCGCGGCCGGCTGCTCGATGGCCGACATGGCGGTGCTTTCGCAGGTCGAGACCGCGTGGGACACGCTCACCGACCTGGGCATCGCGGCGGACACCGTCCCGGTGACGTACATGAACTCCTCGGCCGACATCAAGGGCTTCGTCGGCCGTAACGGCGGCGTGGTCTGCACCTCGTCGAACGCCAAGCGGGCCCTGGACTGGGCCTTCGAGCAGGGCCGCAAGGTGCTGTTCCTGCCCGACCAGCACCTGGGCCGCAACACCGCGGTGCTGGAGATGGGCTTCTCGCTCGACGACTGCGTGCTCTACGACCCGCACAAGCCGGGCGGCGGGCTGACCCCGGAGCAGCTGCGCGACGCGAAGATGATCCTGTGGCGCGGCCACTGCTCGGTGCACGGCCGGTTCACGCTCGACAGCGTCGACGACGTACGCGAGCGGGTTCCGGGCGTGAACGTGCTGGTGCACCCGGAGTGCCGGCACGAGGTGGTGAACGCCGCCGACCTGGTCGGCTCGACCGAGTTCATCATCCGGACCATCGACGCGGCCCCGGCCGGCTCGGCGTGGGCGGTGGGCACGGAGCTGAACCTGGTCCGCCGGCTCGCGCTGGCCCACCCGGACAAGCAGATCATGTTCCTCGACCGGGCGGTCTGCTACTGCTCGACGATGAACCGGATCGACCTGCCGCATCTGGTCTGGGCGCTGGAGGAGCTGGTCGCCGGTCGGGTGGTGAACCAGATCACCGTCGATCCGGAGACCGCCCGGCACGCTCGGTCGGCGCTGGACCAGATGCTCGCACTCCCGGGAGCTTGATCACCCTCGGTTACGCAGCTGGCACGGAAACGCACCGGACACCCCGGTTCGTGCCCTCCCTGGCGATGTGACCGATTCCATTTCCGTCACGGAGGGCTATGCTGCCGGGGCGACGACACACGCGGCCCGTTTTCCCATGGCCGCGTTCCGGGTAGCGATGAACTTCGTGCACCCACCACTAGACACGGCAGCACCCAACGCGCTGGAGGTTGCGTTGACCGACGACGTCCTGGTCGTACACGGAGGTACTCCGCTCGAAGGGCGGATCCGCGTGCGCGGCGCGAAGAACCTGGTGTCCAAGGCGATGGTGGCCGCCCTGCTGGGCGACACACCCAGCCGGCTGTTCGACGTGCCGCGCATCCGTGACGTCGAGGTGGTCCGCGGTCTGCTCGGCCTGCACGGCGTCAAGGTCAGCGACGGCGACGAGGAGGGCGAGCTCGTCTTCGACCCCTCCAACGTCGAGAGCGCCAGCACCGACCAGATCAACGTGCACGCCGGGTCCAGCCGGATCCCGATCCTGTTCTGCGGCCCGCTGCTGCACCGGCTCGGCCACGCCTTCATCCCCGACCTGGGCGGCTGCCACATCGGCCCGCGTCCGATCGACTTCCACCTCCGGGCGCTGCGCGAGTTCGGCGCCACTGTCGAGAAGACGCCGGAGGGCCTGCACCTGTCCGCGCCCAACGGGCTGCACGGCACGAAGTTCTCGCTGCCGTACCCGAGCGTGGGCGCCACCGAGCAGGTGCTGCTCACCGCGGTGATGGCCGAGGGCGTCACCGAGCTGCGCAACGCGGCGGTCGAGCCGGAGATCGTCGACCTCATCTGCGTGCTGCAGAAGATGGGCGCGATCATCAAGGTGCACACCGACCGGGTGATCGAGATCCAGGGCGTCAAGAAGCTGCACGGCTACACCCACCGGCCGATCCCGGACCGGATCGAGGCGGCGAGCTGGGCGGCGGCGGCGCTGGCCACCCGCGGTCACGTCGAGGTGCTGGGCGCCCAGCAGGCCGACATGATGACCTTCCTGAACATCTTCCGGTCGGTCGGCGGCGAGTACGAGGTCACCGACCTGCGCCCGCCGCGCGGCGGCGGCCCGGGCCAGGAGGGCGGCATCCGGTTCTGGCACCCGGGCGGCGAGCTGAACGCGGTGGCGCTGGAGACCGACGTGCACCCCGGGTTCATGACCGACTGGCAGCAGCCGCTGGTGGTCGCGCTCACCCAGGCCCGCGGCCTGTCGATCGTCCACGAGACGGTCTACGAGCAGCGGCTCGGCTACACCGAGGCGCTGAACACGATGGGCGCCAACATCCAGGTCTACCGGGACTGCCTCGGCGGCACCCCGTGCCGCTTCGGCCGGCGCAACTTCAAGCACTCCGCGGTGATCGCCGGGCCGAGCAAGCTGCACGCGGCCGACCTGGTCATCCCGGACCTGCGGGCCGGGTTCAGCCACCTGATCGCGGCGCTGGCCGCCGAGGGCACCTCCCGGGTGTACGGCGTGGACCTGATCAACCGCGGCTACGAGGACTTCGAGGCCAAACTGGCCGACCTCGGCGCGCACGTCGAGCGCCCCTGACCGCCCTCCGCCTTCGCTCGTCCGCGCCCGGTGCACCGTGATGTGCACCGGGCGCGGCCCGTTGGCTACCCTTGCCGCGTGCCGTCGCTGTTTCGCCGCAAGTCCGCCGACCTCGTCGAGGAGTCCGTCACCGCTGTGACGACCGACGAGGAGTCCGCCGCCCGCCCCCGGGGCTACACGCCAAGCAAGAAGGAACTCGGGCAGGTCACGCCGAAGCGCCCGGTCGCCGGTCGCCGGCCGACCGCGCCGGCCAAGCCGCTGACCAAGGAGGAGGCCCGCGCGCAGCGCCGTGCCGCCCGCGCCGAGGCCGCCGCCGAGTTCCGCCGTGAGGGCGGCCCGCGTGACCGGGGCCCGGAGCGGCTGCTGGCCCGCAACGTGGTCGACTCCCGGCGTACGATCGGCACCTGGTTCTTCGGCGGCGCGCTGATCGTGCTGTTCGGCTCCAACCAGGCCATGCCGCCGATCGTGCGGGTGCTGTCGAACGTGCTCTGGGGCGCGCTGGCCCTCGGCGTGCTGATCGACTCGGTGCTGATCTCCCGGAAGATCAAGCGGCTGGTCCGCGAGCGCTTCCCCAAGAGCACCGAGAAACTCGGCTCGCTCTACTTCTACGCGATCATGCGGTCGATCACGTTCCGCCGGATGCGCGCGCCCGCGCCCCGGGTGAACATCGGCGACAAGGTCTGACCTCGCTCGACCCGATCGGCCCCTTCCCGCCCCGGCGGTGAGGGGCCGTTCCGTGTGCGGCCGGGCCGGCGTCGTCGTCAGGCCACCCCGAGCAGGCGCAGTACCGCGGTGGTTGCCGCCGCCGCGACCACGACCAGCACGAACGGGGCCCGGCGCCAGGCGAGCAGCAGGCCGACGAGCACTCCGGCGGGCCGGGCACAGCCGGCGAAGCCGCCGGCCTCGGTGAGCGCCGCGGTCGCGGCGAGCGCGGCCAGCAACGTGGCGGCGCCGACCGGCAGCAGGTGGTGGGCCCATTCGGGCAGGTCCAGCCGGTCCCGCAGCAGCACACCGGCGACCCGGAAACCGTAGGTGCCGGCGGCCAGCGCGAGGATCACCGCGATCAGCACGAGACCTCCCCCGCGGCTTCCCGGTGGGACGGCTCGGGTTTCACGTCCGGTGCGGCGGGTGAGCGGCGGCGGGCCAGCAGCGGCAGGGCCAGCGCGGCGAGCGCGAGCAGCACCGGCAGCCCGGCCGGCAGCAGCGGGGTCGCCAGCACGGCGAGTCCGGCGCCGAGAATCGCCACCCGGCGGGTCTCCCGGTCGCGCAGGCTGGGCAGCAGCAGGGCCGCCAGTCCGGCCGGGAAGGCGGCGTCGAGTCCCAGGGCGGCCGGGTCGCCGGCCGCGCCGCCGGCGAGCACGCCGAGCGCGGTGCCGGCGTTCCAGGCCAGGAACAGCAGCACTCCGGCGAGCCAGAACGCCCGGCGTCGCTGCGGTCCGGCCGGGCGGGCCAGCGCGAACGCCGTCGCCTCGTCGGTCATCAGGTGGCTGCCGAGCAGCCGCCGCGTCGACCGGGTGCCCAGCGCACCGCCGAGGGCGAGGCCGAACGGCAGGTGCCGGGCGTTCAGGAGCAGGCCGGCGAGGACCGCCGCGAGCGGACTGCCGGCCGCGACGAGCCCGACGGCCATGAACTGGGCGCCACCGGCGTAGACGAGCGCCGACATGGCCAGCGTGGCCCACACCGGCAGGCCGGCGGCCACCGCCATGGCACCGAACGACGCGCCCACGGCGATCATCGCAGCGCCGATGGCGGCGACGTCGCGGAGCACCCGGGCGTCGCCCGTTCGGTATGCCGTACGCATGTCCATTATCCTGAACGCAGCACGCTGGTTCGTCAAACCGAACAAACCGACCGATGGAGCGAACACATGGCGATAGACCCCGCTCCCCCACTCGCCACCATCGCCGCCGCGCTGCGCCGCGAGCGCGAGCGGGCGAGCCTGTCGCTGACCGAGCTGGCCCGCCGCGCCGGGATCGCCAAGTCCACCCTGTCCCAGTTGGAGTCCGGCGCCGGCAACCCCAGCGTGGAGACGCTCTGGGCGCTCGGCGTCGCGCTGGACGTACCGTTCAGTCGCCTGGTCGAACCGCCGAGCGCCGCCGTCCGGGTGGTACGCGCCGGGCAGGGGCCGCGGATCGGGTCCGAGCACGCCGACTTCTCGGCCACGCTGCTCGCCGCCGGGGCGCCGCACGCCCGGCGCGACGTCTACGTGTTGGAGCTGGAACCCGGCGCGGTACGGCTCGCCGAGGCGCACACCCCGCGCAGCGTCGAGCACATCGTTGTCGCCGCCGGGCGGATGCGCGTCGGCCCCGAGACCGACCCGGTCGAGCTGGCACCCGGCGACTACGCCACCTTCCCCGGTGACATCCCGCACCAGTACGAGGCGCTGGCCCCCGGCACCTTCGCCGTGCTCGTCATGGAGCACCCGTGACCGCGGACGGCGCGCGGTAGAGGCGCGTCACCACCTCCTCGATGTCGGGCTCCACGATCGAGATGTCCCGCAACGTGGTCAGGCCGGCCAGCCCGGCCACCACCTCGGCGACGCTCGCCCGTTCCAGCGCGAAGACCAGCCGCCGCCCGTCCGCCTCCACCCGCTGCACCGGCGCGCCGGGCAGCACCGGCGGCTCGGGCAGCGCCGCGTCCAGCTCGGCGACCACCATGCGGCGCGAGCCGTACCGGCGGTGCAGCTCCGCGATCGACCCGTCGTGCACCACCCGCCCGTGGTCGATCACCACGAGCCGCCGGCACAGCCGCTCGATGTCGGCCAGGTCGTGCGTGGTGAGCACCAGCGTGGTGTCGCCGGCCCGGCCCAGCTCGGCCAGGAAGCCGCGCACGGCCTGCTTGCTCACCACATCCAGGCCGATCGTCGGCTCGTCCAGGAACAGCACCTCCGGGCCGTGCAGCAGCGCCGCGGTCAGCTCGCCGCGCATCCGCTGGCCCAGCGAGAGCTGCCGGACCGGGGTGTCCAGGAACCCGTCCAGGTCGAGCAGCTCCCGGCAGCGGGCCAGCCGGGCCGCGTGCGCGCCGGCCGGCACCCGGTAGACGTGCCGCAGCAGGTCGAACGAGTCCCGCAGCGGCAGGTCCCACCAGAGCTGCGAGCGCTGCCCGAACACCACCCCGATGCGCAGCGCCAGCCGCGTCCGGTCAGCCACCGGGCGCAGCCCGCACACCCGCGCCCGGCCCGCCGAGGGCGTCAGCACGCCGGTCAGCATCTTCAGCGTGGTCGACTTCCCGGCGCCGTTCGGGCCGATGTAGCCGAGCATCTCGCCGCGCTCCACCCGCAGGTCGACCCCGTCGACGGCGGTCACCGTCCGCTTCTCGCGCCGCAGCGGCCCGGCCTTCACCCGGATCGTGAACTCCTTGCGCAGACCGTCCATCTCGATGACGCTCATGACCCCGTACTCCGGTAGTGACGGACCCCGACGCGCCACGCCAGGGCGGCCAGCGCCGCGGCGACCACCGCGACGCCCGGCGCGGCCCAGCCCGCCCAGGGCGGCAGGCCGAGCGGGTCGGCGCGGCCCAGCAGCGCCAGCGCCGGATGGTAACTGACGAAGGCGAACCCCATCCCGTACGCGAACAGCGCGCGGAACCAGCCGCCGTACACGGTGACCGGGTACGAGGTGAAGTCGCGCCCGCCGTAGGTGACCGCGTTGGCCAGCTCGCCGGAGTCGACCCAGTAGAACGACACGGTGGCGGTCAGCACGAAGACCGAGCCGAAGAAGACCACGGCGGCCAGCGGGGCGACCACCGCCAGCGCGATCCGTCCCGGCGTCCAGTCGATGCCGGCCGAGGCGAGCGCAAAAATCAGCACGGCCAGCCCGAACACGGCCCGGGACAGCTTGCGCAACGGCAGGTCCATCAGCAGCAGTTGCGGCAGCGCACCGAGCGGGCGGACCAGCACGGCGTCGAAGAGGCCGGTGCGCACGTACCGGGGAAGCCGTTCGATGTTGCCGACCAGCAGGTCGGCGGTGGCGAAGCCGCACGACGACAGGCCGACCACGACGAGCGTCTCGCGCAGCGTGAAGCCGCCCAGCTCCCGCGTCACGCCGAAGAGCACCAGGACGGTGACCACGTCGAACACGGTGGCGCCCACGTTGCCGACCAGGTCCACCACGAACGAGGTGCGGTACGCCGCCTGCGACCGCGCCTGCGCCCCGAGCAGCGCCCGGTACGCCTTCAGCTCAGCCACCCTGGACGCGCTGCCGCGCTCAGCCACCCCGGACGCGCTACCGCGCTCAGCCACCCTGGACCACCAGACGGCGCTCGGCGCGGCGCTGGACCAGCCGGCACAGCGCCAGCAGCAGCACCGCCCAGCCGGCCTGCACCGCGACCAGGGTGAGACCGGTGGCCATCGGCTCGCGCTCGACCAGCACGTCCAGCGGCACCTGGAGGATGCTGGGGAACGGCGTGGCGTACCGCAGGATCGTCTCCAGCGGACCCGGCAGGAAGCCGAGCGGGAAGTAGAGCCCGGCCAGCACGCCGGAGCCGAGCGTCCACAGGATCATCGGGCCCCGCACGTCCTGCAACCAGTACGCGGCGGCGTTGACCAGGTAGCGGCAGCCGAAGCAGACCACCACCGCGAGCAGCGCGGAGAGCAGGAACAGCGGCGCGGTGGCCCAGTGCCGGGGCACGTACACGGCGAAGAAGAACGGGCCGATCACCAGCGGCGGCACCAGCCGGGCCAGCGACGCGAACCCGGCCCGGCCCAGGTCGGCGGCGAGGTAGCTGGTCACCGGGTGCACCGGCCGCAGCAGGTCGGCGGCCACCTCGCCGGTACGGATCCGGTCGGCCAGATCGGTCCAGCCCCAGACGGCGATGACCGCCAGCAGCCCCTGGCCGGCCCAGACGAACGTGGCGAGCTGCGCCCGGTCGTAGCCGGCCACGGTGCCCGCCGCGCCTGCCGCCGCGAGGAAGATGTAGCAACGCAGAAAGCCGAACACGGTGTTTGTGCACAACCCCGCCACGGCGGCCTGCCGGTAGGTGGCGTGCCGCCGGAACCCGGCCGCCGCGATCGCGCCGAATGTCCGAAACCATGGGGTAACGTGTGCGCCGGTAGGTGGTGCGACAGTGGCGGTGACCGAGCCCACGCCGTTACCCTCCTTCCGCAGCCACGACGTGCTGGACCGGGCGACTCTACCGGTACGTCCGGGCCCCAGCGCGAGAATTTCCAATGAGGTGACACCGCCGTGAGCGAGCGACGCGAGCCGGCCCCGGGGCCGTCCCGCGCGAGCGGCGGGAGGGGTTGCCGATGAGCGGCTGGGGTGGCTGGCGCGAGCCGGCCGAACCGGCCTGGGCCGCCGAGCCCACCCACGAGTGGCAGCCGCAGTTCCCCGGACAGCGCTACCCGGGTGACATCGGCATCGAGAACCTGACTCCGCCCCGTCGCGCCGTGGTCGGCCGGGCCGAGGTACGCCCGGTCAACCCGGCCGCTCCCCATGACGCGTACCCCGTCAGCCCGGCTGGGCCGCACGACTCGTATCCCGTCAGCCCGGCCGGCCCACACCGCCCGTACCCGGTGAGCCCGGCGGGCCCACACGGCACGCACCAGGTCAGCCCGGCGGGCCCGCACGGCACGTACCCGGTGAGCCCGGCGGGTCCGCACGGCACGCATCCGGTGAGCCCGGCCGGGTCGCGCCGGGTCGATCCGGTCAGTCCCGCTGGCGCGCACGGCACGTACCCGACCAGTCCGGCCGGTCCGCGCGGGGCCGAGTCGAGCGGTCCGCCGGCTTCACGCGGGGCGTACCCGGCCGGACCCGTGGGTCGCGGCGGGCCGCGCCCCGCCGGTGCCGCACCGGACGACCGGCGTGGACACCCGGACGGACCCGCCGCGGACGGCGGGCGGCCATGGCCGGAGGACCGGCGCCGCCCCGGGCCGCCGGTGCCGCCCGAGCGTCTCGACCAACGCTGGACGCGCCCCGACGCCGCGCCGCGCCGGCCGTCTCAGCCCGGCTGGATGCCGGAGCCGAACGAGTTCCCGCACGCCGCCGACCGCCGGGCCGATCGCCCGCACCCGGCCGAGGGCCGTCCGGCCGCTTCGGGACAGCGGTGGGGCGCCGCGCCCGACGCTCGGCCCGACCACTCCCCCACCGGGCGTCGCGAGTCTCCGTCCGACGGACGCCGTGGCGTCTTCCCGGACGACCGGCGGGAACCCCCGTCGGACGGACGGCGTGACCACGGCACCGGGCGCCCCGTCGACCGGCGCGACGGCGCTGTGACTCCGCCGGTGCGGGGCGCGGCCGGATGGGTCGGACCGGCCCGTGACGGCCGGCGCGAGCCGCACCGTGACGGCTGGCAGGAGCCGGACCGCCGCCCTCCGGGGGACCGGCGCGAGCCGGTGGACGGCCGTACGCCAGTGGACGGCCGTATGCCAGTGGACGGCCGTACGCCAGTGGACGGTCACGCGCCGGGCCGGGAGGCCGCCGCGCACCCCGAGACCCGGCGTCGCGCGCCGGAGAACGGGCGGTCCCAGACCGAGCCGCCCGATCGCTACGGCACGTCGCGTCCCGCCGCCGACCAGCGGTGGCAGGGTCAGCGCCAGCCGGTCGACCGGCCCCGCCCGCACCAGGGCGAGTGGCCGATCGTCGAGCCACGTTCCCGCCCGGAGCCGGATCCGCGGCAGCCGGACGACCGCCGGCACCCGTCCACGGACCGGCCCGCGGCGCCGCGTTACCCGATGCCGCCGTCCGAAGCCGCCCGAGCCGACGTACGCCACCCGGAACAGGGCGGTTCCGGCCGTCCCGGCTCGCGGGACACCCGGCCGGCCGATCCGGGCGACCAGCTCGACCTCGCCGGTTCCCGCGACGAGCCGCGCTCCCAGCCCTCCGCCACCCGGCCGCCCACCGCCCCGTCCCGCCCCGAACCCGGTCGGCCGCAGCCAGACGTCACCGTCCGCCCCGAGGCCCGCGCCCAGCAGTGGCCGGCACGCCCCGACGGGCACCGGCCGGGATCACCCGACCGGGGTCCGGCGCCGCCGGACGTACGCGGGTCGGCACCGCCGGATTCGCCCAGGTCCGCGCCGCCGGCGCAGTGGCCGGTACGGCCGGCCGCTCACCCGCCGGCCCCGGTCGGCGACGCCCCACCATCCCCATCTCCCGCGCCGGGGGCCGGCGCGCCTGTCGCGACCGCCCCGGCTCCCGGCGTGGTCACACCCATGCCGCCGCGTGCCGGCGTGCCCGCTTCCAGCCCGCCCGCCTTCGAGGCGCCTGCTTCCGACCCGCCCGCCTCCGGCGCGTCCGCTCCCGGCGGACGGGGTGCCGGCGGCACCGAATCGGCAGACCGGACCGAGGACGCGACCCGGCCGACGCCGCCGCAGGACCGGGCCGAAGGCGCGACCCGACCGGCATCACCGCAGGACCGGACCGGCGATCATCACGGCCCGCCTTCCGCCGAGCGGGCGATGCCCACGCCCCCGGGCTCGGTGGAGCGCCCGGTCGCCCCACCGGTCCCGATCGTGCCCCGGCCCGCCGCCGAGGCGGACGCGACCGAGCAGCCCAACGCCGAGGCGGACGCGACCAGCCGGCCCGAGGCCGCGGTGCCCGGCGTGGTCGCGCCGGGCACGGATGCCGATCGTCGGCAGTCCGAAGTAGCCGCCCTGCCCACACCGGCCATCGAGGCCAACCGTCCGGAGGGCGTCGTGGACGCCGCAACGACGGCGGGCACGACACGGCGTGAAACCGGGGCGACCACCGGCCGCCCTGTCGAGCCGTCGGAGCGGGCGGAGCACGGACCTGCGGACAAGACCTCTCCGGTCACGGCCTCCGGCCCCGAGGCGTGGTTCCGCCCGAGCCAGCCCGCACCCCCGCCCTCGCAGAACGCGGAACCGCCAGAGATCTTGGAAGGTTCCGGCCCTCCTGGGGGCCCTTTCCTACCAAGATCTTCGACGGACGGGGCCGAGCCGGCGACCGGCGATGCCGCGCCCGCCGCGCGGCAACCCGGCGACGACGTGGTGGCGCCGCCCGCCGGTGCGGCGCCTTCGGGTACGCGCTCGCCCGCTGAGGACCAGCCGCAGGCGATGGGGGCCTCGACGACGACGTCCGACGCGCCTACGGCAGACGCCGCGGCGACGCCTGCCCCCGCGGCCGGGCACCCGAGCACGCCGGCCCGCCCCACCGGCGACGAGCAGGCCACGCCAGGCGGCGCGCCCACGGTTCTCGGGAACGCCGACCCCGGGAACGCCGACCGCGTATCGGCAGGCGGCACGCCGGGATCGGCCGACACCGGTCGTGCCGATGTCACGCGCACCGGCCCCGCAACGGGCGACAGGCCCGGCGGCACTGCGGATCCGGTCGACGCCGGCCACGCCGACGTGACGCCGGCCCGGCAGGTGGCCGACGACGAGCCCGCGCCCAGCCGCACCACGACCGGCGCTACCGCCCATGCCGAAGCCGACGACGCCACGGGACCTGCCGGCGTCGGCCACACCGGTGTCGCCCCCACCGAGCCCGCACCCGGCGACGAGCCCGCCGATACGGCCGAACCCGCCGGCACGCCGCAGGACACCCCGGTCACGCCCGCCGAGACGGCGACCGACGAGCCCGGCGCCGAACCGGAGCACGGCCGCGAGCGGGCAGCACGACCGGAGCCGGCCGGTCGGACCGACGACGCGCCGTCTCCGCGTACCCCCGAGCCGGCGACGCCGCCCCCGGCGGACCCGGAGCAGGCCCTCGCCGCTGTCGCCTGGCGGCTGGACCCGCGGGCGCTGCGCGAGGAGGCGCCCGATCCGGCGCGGTTGCGGGTCATCCGGGACGGGCTGACGGGCAAGCTGGACACGGCGCTCGACAACCGCAGCCGGGCCCGGCTGCTCAGCTTGCGCGCGGTGGCGTCCCGCGTGCTGGGTGACCTGGACGACGCGCTGGACGACGCGCGGCTGGCCGTCACGTACGCCGAGGCCACGGGCGAGTTCCGGCGGACCGCGATGGCCCGCGCGCGGCTCGCCGAGGCGCTGCGGTGGCGGGGTGACCACGCGGAGGCGGACCGGCTGTTCGCGGAGGCGAACTCGCCGGAGCTGCCGGACCGGCTGCGCGCGCTGCTGCACGAACACGCCGGGCGGTGCTGCTACGACCAGGGCCGGCTGACCGAGGCGTGCCTGCACTTCGAGCGGGCACTGGACCTGCGTCACGGCGAGGACGCGCAGTTGAACGGCCGGGTCGAGATCGCGCTCGCGGCGGTCGCCGAACGGGCCGCCGCCGACGGCTTCGGGCCCGCGCCGCGCCGGCCCGAGGAGGTGCTCGGCACGCCGCGGCCGCCGGTGGCGACGTTCGACGAGGAACAGCAGCTCTGGGGGTACGCGGACGCCGACGGCGAGATGGTCGTCGCGCACCGGTACGCCGAGGCGCAGCCGTTCCACGAGGGAGTGGCCTGGGTACGGCGACCGGAGGCGTCCCGCTGGGCGCTGATCGACACGTCCGGCGCGGCGCTGATCGAGGCGAACAACGGCTACCGGTCGGTGCTGCCCTTCTCCGACGGGCTGTCCTGGGTGTCGATGGACGGCAAGAGCCGGTGGATGGCCGTCGACCGGATGAACATCGTGAAGATCCCGCCCGGGTACGAGGAGGCCCGGCCGTTCCGCAACGGCCTGGCGGCGGTACGGCAGAACGGCGGCTGGGGCGCGGTGAACCTCGCCGGCGAGGTGGTGGTGCCGACCCGCTACCACCGGATCGGCATGCCGCCGGTGGACGGGCGGGTGGCCGACGGGTTCACCGCCGACGGACTGGCGGTGGTCGAGCTGGCCGGCCGCCGGGGCGTGGTGGACCGGACCGGCCGGGTGGTGGTAGCGCCCGCGTACCCGACGGTCGTGGTACACCCGGTGGCGTTCCTGTTCACCATCGAGTCGGGCCGGTGGGGGGCGCTGGACCGGCGCGGCGAACCGCTCATCGACCCGGTGCACCCGGGCCGCGCGGCCGTGATCGAGGAGATCGACAGGCTGCTGGCCGATGCCAGCCCGGTGCTCTGACCTGTGCCTCACGCCGCCGGGGAGCGCCGGACGGCGTCCGGGACCGGGCGGGTCTAGGGTCGGGAGCATGGAATTCCGTCACCTGGGCCGCTCCGGCCTGATGGTCAGCGAGATCTCGTACGGCAACTGGATCACCCACGGCTCGCAGGTGGAGGAGGACGCGGCGGTCGCGTGCGTCCGCGCCGCCCTCGACAGCGGCATCACCACCTTCGACACCGCCGATGTGTACGCGGGCACCCGCGCCGAGTCGGTGCTCGGCCGCGCGCTCAAGGGCGAGCGTCGCGAAGGGCTGGAGATCTTCACCAAGGTTTACTGGCCGACCGGTCCCGGCCGCAACGACAGGGGCCTGTCCCGCAAGCACATCATGGAGTCGATCGACGGCTCGCTTCGCCGTCTCCAGACCGACCACGTGGACCTCTACCAGGCCCACCGCTACGACTACAGCACCCCGCTGGAGGAGACGATGGAGGCATTCGCCGACGTCGTCCACTCCGGCAAGGCGCACTACATCGGCGTCTCCGAGTGGAAGGCGTCGCAGCTGCGCGAGGCGCACACGCTGGCCCGTGAGCTGCGCATCCCGCTGATCTCGAACCAGCCGCAGTACTCGATGCTGTGGCGGGTCATCGAGACCGAGGTCGTCCCCACCAGCGAGGAGCTGGGCATCGGCCAGATCGTCTGGTCGCCGATGGCCCAGGGCGTGCTGTCCGGCAAGTACCTGCCGGGCCAGCCGCCGCCGGCCGGTTCCCGCGCCACCGATGAGAAGTCCGGGGCCGGGTTCATCGCCCGGTTCATGACCGACGACGTGCTGACCCGGGTGCAGCGGCTCAAGCCGCTGGCCGAGCAGGCCGGGCTGACCATGCCGCAGCTGGCCGTCGCGTGGGTGCTGCAGAACCCGAACGTCTCCTCGGCGATCGTCGGCGCGTCCCGGCCGGAGCAGGTGCACGACAACGTGAAGGCGGCGGGCGTGAAGCTCGACGCCGATCTGCTCAAGGCGATCGACGAGATCGTCGAGCCGGTCACCGAGCGGGACCCGGCGAAGACCGAGAGCCCGGCCCAGCGTCCGTGACGTCGCGTCGTTCCCGGGCCGGTTCGCGCCGGCCCGGGAACGACGGGCCTGCTACTCCCAGAAGCGGATCAGCGCGTAGCCGATCTGGTAAAGCTCGCGCGGCAGGCCGAGCGCGTCGCCGACGGCGAAGACCGCGCCGAAGAACGCCCGGTTGATCTGCGGGCTCCACAGCAGCGCGAACAGCAGGATGAAGCCGTACGGGGCGAACAGGTCGTACATCCGCCGGTAGGCGGGACTGAGCCAGGGCTGGAGCATGTTGCCGCCGTCCAGGCCCGGCACCGGCAGCAGGTTGAGCACGCTGGCGGTGAGCTGGAGGAACGCGAGCAGCCCGACGCCGGCCCAGAACTCCAGCGGCCCACCCAGCTCGGGGCCCCACGCCACCGCCGCCACCAGCACCAGCGTGAACAGCACGTTGGTGGCCGGCCCGGCCAGGCTGACGAGCGTGTGCCGCAGCCGGCCGGGAATGGCGTGCCGGTCCACCCAGACCGCGCCACCGGGCAGGCCGATGCCGCCGAGCAGCACCACGACCACCGGCAGCACGATCGACAGCAGCGGGCTGGTGTACTTCAGCGGGTTGAGCGTGAGATAGCCGCGGTGTGCGATGTCCCGGTCACCGGCCCGGTACGCGACCACGGCGTGCGCGTACTCGTGCAGGCAGAGCGAGACCAGCCACCCGGAGACGACGAAGAGGAACACGTCGAAGCCGACGTTGCCGTACCGGTTCCAGGTCATCACCCCGGAGGCGACGAAGAGCGCCACCAGGGCCAGGAAGATCGGGCTCGGCCGGAACGCCGCCCGGGGCACGCCGAGGACCAGCGGCTCACCCGGGCGGTCGTAGCCGGTCATTCGGCCGGGGGTTGCAGGCTCATCCGGTAGTCCACCCGGTCGTCCTCGACAAGCACGACCGTGGTGACGCCGGATGTCGCGAGCTCCCGCCAGGTCTGGCCGATCCACGACTCGGCGTCCGCCTGGCTCGGGAACGATTCGTCGGGTCCGTCGACCGCGTCGCCGTTCGCGCCCTCGTACCGCCAGCTCCACGCCATGCCGCGTCTCCCCTCGCCGCCGTCGCCCCGCAGGACGCCAAACCTCCGCAAGCCTAGTCGCCCGCCCACGACGCTTCACCCCTCGACCGGCGCGGGCCGACGCGCGGGTGCCCGCAAGGTTCGGCCGTCACCAACGGGGTATCCACGACGGACGTCGTCAGCGAGGGAGGACACCATGCGGCCGTTGCGGGAGATGGACACCGAGGAGGTGCGGGCGATGGCGGTACGCGGCGGCATCGAGGCGGCCCACGAGATGGACCGGGAGGAGCTGCTCGACGCGCTCCTCGCCCGCCCCGGCGAGGGAGCCTGGCAGGAGGATCCGAAGCCGGTTGACGTGAATCCCAACGACTATCGCTTCGAGGCCCCCGAGCGCCGACCGCGATGAGCCACCTCTCACTGCCCCGCCCGGGCGGCGGCATCTAAGGTACGGGGCATGTCCGTTGACGGGTGGCACACCCTCCTCGTGCTCGGCGGTATCCGCTCCGGCAAGTCCGAATTCGCCGAGTCACTGGTCGCCGACGCGCCCACGGTCCGATACGTGGCCACCGCCCCCGCCGGGGACCCGGAGGACACCGAGTGGGCGACCCGCCTCGCGGCGCACCGCGCCCGCCGGCCGGGAAGCTGGACCACCGAGGAGACCGCCGCGGATCCGGGCCGGCTGGTCGAGGTGATCGCCACCGCCGGACCGAACGAGACGCTGCTCGTGGACGACCTGGGCGGCTGGGTGACGGTGCTGCTCGACCCGGCCCACCAGCCGGCTGACGACACCGCCACGATCACCGAGCTGGCCACGGCGGTGCGCTCCAGCGCGGCCCGGGTGGTGCTGGTCAGCCCGGAGGTGGGTCTGTCCCTGGTACCCACCACGCCGCTGGGCCGGGCGTTCACCGACGCGCTCGGCGCGACCAACCGCGCGGTCGCCGACGCCTGCGACGCGGTCGCGCTCGTGGTCGCCGGGCAGGCCGCGTGGCTCAAGCCGGCCGCGCCTGCGCACGCCGTGCCGCTCGCGGCCACCTCCCCCGAGGCCGCACCGAGCCGTGGCGCAGCCCTCCGGCCCGCGGCCCTCCAGCCCGCACCGAGGCAGACCGCGACAACCGGAGCCGTACCGGCCGATCTCGGCGCCGGGGACGTGACGCTGCCCGAGGTGCTCACACCCGCCGCCGCACCGGTGCCCGCACCGGCCACCCCCGGAGCACCGGATACCGGCGACTGGGCCGCGCCGACCATGGCGCTGCCGATGATCGCCACCGGCCTGGTCATCCAGCCGGGCATGGAACTGCCGATGCCCGACGACTACACCGGGCCGCAGGCCGTCGACCGGCTCGCCACCCTCGACATCCCCGGCGCCGGCCTCGGCGTGCTCGAACAGGTGGTCGGCTTCGCCGCCGCCACCCAGGGCACCTCGACGCCGCGGCCGTGGGACTCGGTTCGCGTACTGCTGATCCGGGGCGACCACGTGGGCGGCGCGTCGGCCGGCGCGACGACCGGTGAGTCGGACCGCCGCGCCCGGCAGGCCCGCGCCGGCCGGGGCGCGCTGGCCCGGCTCGCCGCCGAGAACCGCGCCGGCCTCCAGATCGTCGAGGCGCCCGCCTCGGCGCCGATCGAGGACGGTCCGGCCCTGTCCGCCGACGAGGTGGAGGCGGCGCTGCGCTACGGCTGGCGGCTCGCCGAGCAGGCCGCCGACGCGGGCGTGCAGTTGCTGGTGCTCGCCGCGTGCGGTGCGGGTGCCGAGGCCGCCGCCGCGGCGGTGCTCGCGGCCACCGCGGGCGCGGAGCCGCCGACGGTGCTCGGCCGGGTGGTCACCGAGCAGGGCGAGATCGACGACGCCGCCTGGATGGTCCGCTGCGCGGCGGTGCGGGACGCGCTGCACCGCACCCGGCGCTCCGCCCGGGAGGCGAAGGACGTCCTGGCCGAGCTGGGCGGCGGCGACATCGCGCTGGCCACGGGCGTGCTGCTGGGCGCCACCGCCCGTAAGGTGCCGGTGCTGCTGGACGGGCCGGTCGGCGCCGCCGCCGCCATGGTCAGCCGCGATCTGGCCGGCCAGGCCCGGCACTGGTGCCTGCTGCCCGACCACGGCGGTCGTCCGGGCGTGCGGCTCGCCGCCGACGTGCTCGGCCTGACCCCGCTGGTGGACCTGCGGCTGGACCTGGGCGAGGGGGCGACCGCGCTGGCCGCGCTGCCGCTGCTGCGCTCCGCGCTGACGCTCGCCGCCACGCTGCCGGTGCACCCGTCGCTGGGCGGCCCCGACGACGACGAACAGACCGGCGACGACGCGGACTTCGCCGAGCCGGAGCCGGCCGGGCCGGGACCGGCCACGACCGGGTCCGACGAGCCGGTCGCCCCCGGCCGACGTGCCGACTGAGGCACGGCTCGCCGACGGCATCCGGCTGGCGCTCACCACGTTCACCACCCTCCCGGTACGCGCCGGACGCGTCGACCGGGCCGCCGCGGGCACCGCGATGGCGCTCGCCCCGCTGGTCGGCGCGCTGCTCGGCGTCGTACTCGGCGGGGTGCTGCTGCTCACCGGCACGCTCGCGCCACCACTCGTCGCCGCCGTGGTCACGGTGGGACTGGGCGCGCTGCTCACCCGGGGCCTGCACCTGGACGGGCTGGCCGACACCGTGGACGCGCTCGGCTCGTACCGGCGCGGTCCGGCCGCGCTGGAGATCATGAAGCAGCCGGACGTCGGCCCGTTCGGGGTGGTCGCGCTGGTGCTCGTACTCCTGCTCCAGAGCGCGGTGCTCGCGGAGCTGGCCGGCCGGGACGCGCTCGCCGCGCTCGCCGCCGTGGTCGCGGCCACCGCGGCCGGGCGGCTCGCCGTCGGCCTGGCCTGCCGCCGCGGCGTGCCGGCGGCCCGGCCGGAGGGCCTGGGCGCGCTGGTCGCCGGCACTGTCGGGTGGGGCGCGCTGGCGCTCGGCGCGCTCGCCGTCGCGCTGGCGGCCGTGCCCGCCGTACCGGACCGTCCGTGGCAGGGGCCGCTCGCCGTGCTCGGCGCGCTCGCCGTCGCGGCCGGGCTGCTCCGGCACCTGGTACGCCGCTTCGGCGGCATCACCGGCGACGTGCTCGGGGCGCTCGTGGAGGTCGTCACCACGCTGTCCTACCTGGGACTGGTGCTGACCGGCTGAACGTCACCGGTCCGGGCAGGTAGCGTTCGGGGCGAGTGCACCGGCACGGTCGAGGGGGACGGCATGCTCATCACGGACGACTTCCTGCCGGTACCGGTGCCCGAGTCGCTCGACGCGACCTACCTGGTGCCGATCACCGGGCTGCCGAAGGTGAGCCCGAAGACAGCTGTGGAAGGGCTGGCCGGCCGGCTCGCCGAGCCGGTGCACGGGCTCGCCCGGCAGATGCTCGACAGCCCGCTGATGACCGTGGACACCCGTACCGTCGACGAGTTCCCCGAGCTGCCGCCGGACCTGCTCACCGCGTTCGGCGCCACCGAGGAGCAGCTGGCCCGGCTGGCCGCCGCCACCCACCTGGTGGTGGTGCAGGCCGAGTACCGGCCGGGCTGGCCGCCCGCGCACGAGTGGGCTGCCCGCGCGGTGGCCGCGGCGGTCGCCGAGACGGTCGGCGGGGACGTGGTGGACGTCTTCGGGCTCCAGTTCCTCGACCCGGCCACGGCGTTGCGCTCGCTGCCCGACGAACAGGGCCGGATCCGGCTCGTCGACTGGGTGCTGGTGCCCTACTCCTCCGACACCGACGGGCTCTGGTTCACCACCAAAGGGCTGCGCCGGTTCGGGCTGCTGGAGTTGCAGGCCCAGGGCGTACCGGACCATCTGACCCGGGCGTGGGGCGCGGTGATGACGGGCGCGGCCCGGCGGCTGCTGCGGGACTGGACCGACGGGCTCACCGCCGAGGAGGTGCCGGCGTTCGTGCAGCTACCGGTGCTGGCCACGGTGACCGGGCACGACATCGCCGTGGCGTACGGCAATCCGGAGCAGCACGGCGCGACCGCGCCGGTGCTGCTGCGGCTGGAACTGGACCCGGCCACCGACCCGGACGCGGACTCGTTCCTGAGCCTCAACCCGCCGCCCGGGCATCCGGGGCCGCCCGGCCGCTACTTCGCCGCCGCCTGCGCGACGCTGTTCAACGGCATCCAGCCGGACGTCCGCTACACCCGCACCGGTGACGCGATGAGCCGCGCGGTGGAGACCGCCCGGGAGGCGCTCGGCGACATCCGGGCCCGCTTCCTGGCCGGGCGGCTGCCCGAGGAGAGCCAGCTCGTGGTCAAGTACGGCCTGCCCGGCGACGACGGCCCCGAGTACGTCTGGGCCGGGGTGACCTCGTGGGACACCCCGGAACGGATCGTCGCGGCCAGCGCCAGTGACGCCGACACCGACCCGAGCGTGCGGATCGGCTCGCCCGTCGTGGTGGAGGCGTCGGACGTGGTCGACTGGGCGGTGCTGGACGGCACCGGCGTGCTGGAGGGCGGCTGGACGCAGGCGGTCCTCGACGCCGGCGAGCGCGGCGAGGGCTGACCCGCCCGGCTCAGCGCACCGAGGGCTCGACGAACGGCGGCCTGGTCAGGCGCATCCGGGCCCGGCGGCCCCGGATGTCCACCTCCAGCTCGTCGCCGTCGGGCATCTTCGGGTCGGTGTCGATCAGCGCCAGCGCGATGCCGTGCTTGAGCGTCGGGCTGAACGTGCCGCTGGTGACGGTGCCGACCCGCCGGTCGCCCGCGTACACGGCCATGCCGGGTCGCGGGATGGCCCGGTCCACGGCGGCGAGGCCGCGCAGCGTACGGGGCGGACCGGCGGCCTTCTCGGCGCGCAGCGCGTCGCGGCCCCAGAACGCCGCCTTGTCCCAGCCCACCGCCCAGCCGGAGCGGCCCTGCACCGGGGTGATCTCCGGGGACAGGTCCTGCCCGTGCAGCGGGTAGCCCATCTCGGTGCGCAGCGTGTCCCGGGCGGCCAGGCCGCAGGCGCGTACGTCGCCGGCGGCCGCGAAGATCGCGTCCCAGACGGCGACCGCGTGCTCGGCCGGGACGACCAGCTCGAAGCCCAGCTCGCCGGTGTAGCCGGTGCGGCACACGGTCAGCTCCACACCGTCCAGCGTGGTGGTGGAGAAGCTCATGTAGTCGTGCCCGGTGGGCAGCCCGAGCGCGTCCAGCAGGTCGGCCGAGCGCGGCCCCTGGACGGCGAGCACCGCGTACGCCTCGTGTTGGTCGGTGACCGTGACGCCCTCGGGCGCGGCGGCGCGCAGCCGGCGGGCGACCTCGGCGGTGTTCGCGGCGTTGGGGATCAGGAAGACGTGGTCGTCGGCGTGCAGGTAGGCGATGATGTCGTCCACCACGCCGCCGGTCGTGTCGTCGCAGCAGAGCGTGTACTGCGCCTGGCCGGGGCCGATCCGGCCGAGGTCGTTGCTGAGGCAGCCGTTGACGAACTCCGCGGCGCCCGGCCCGGTGACCCGGATCTTGCCCAGGTGCGAGACGTCGAACACGCCGACGCCTTCGCGGACGGCCGTGTGCTCCTTGAGCACGCCGCCGCCGGCGTACTCGAGCGGCATCTGCCAGCCCCCGAAGGGGGCGAACTTCGCGCCGAGCGCGGTGTGCCGCTCGTGCAGCGGGGAGCGGCGCAGCCGGGTCTCGGCGGCGTCGGAGGTCACCTCGGTCATGGGTGGCAACTTACCGGCCGGGGCTGCTGTGGATAGCATCGGCGGGATCCCGTCGGCACGCATCGGCGGGACAGCCATGCCTCCCGGCGGGTAGGTTGCCGCCGGAGACACTTCATCGCCGGTACGCGACGACGCGGCCGGCCCGGCCCGCCCGGAGTAGCTTTCGTGACATCGCCCCGCACCACCCTCAGCCTGGTCGACACCGACCCCGCCGAACTCGCCGTCGACGCGATCGTGATCGGCGTGCACAGCCAGACCACCGAGCCGGGCAGCGGCGCAGCCGCCCACGCCCTGCTGCTGGCCACCGGCGGGGAGAGCATCGCCGCCGCGTTCGACGGAAAGCTGACCGAGACGCTGGCCCTGCTCGGCGCGACCGGTGGCCCGGGCGAGGTGATCAAGCTGGCCACGCTGGGCACCGTGACCGCACCGCTGGTCGTGGCCGTCGGCCTCGGCCCGGAGCCCTCGGGCGCCGCTCCGGCCCCGGAGTCGCTGCGCCGGGCCGCCGGTGCGGCGGTGCGGGCGCTGGCCGGCGCCTCGCGCGTCGCCCTGGCCCTGCCGCTGCCCGACGACGCCGACGCCCCGGCCGCGCTGCGCGCGGTCGCCGAGGGCGCGCTGCTGGGCGGCTACCGGTTCGCCGGCTACAAGACCAAGCCGCAGCCGACCCGGCGGGAGCCGGTGGCCGAGGTGCTGGTGGCGGTGCCGGACGCGGCCGACGCGACCGCGCAGGCCGAGGTCGCGCGGGCGCAGGCGGTGGCCGGCGCGGTGCGCACCAGCCGGGACTGGGTGAACACCGCGCCGAACGAGCTGCGTCCCCCGGCGTTCGCCGACGTCGTCTCCGCCGCCGCCCGCGAGGCGGGGCTGGAGGTCGAGGTGCTGGACGAGGCGGCGCTGAAGGCCGGCGGCTACGGCGGCATCCTGGCCGTCGGTCAGGGCTCCGAGGCCCCGCCGCGGCTGGTGAAGCTCACCTACACGCCCGAGGGCGGCGGCAACGGCAAGCGGGTCGCGCTGGTCGGCAAGGGCATCACGTTCGACACCGGCGGCATCTCGATCAAGCCGGCGCAGGGCATGTGGGAGATGAAGTCGGACATGGCCGGCGCGGCGGCGGTCGGCGCTGCCATGCTGGCGGTCGCGGCGCTGAAGCCGTCGGTGACCGTCACCGGCTACCTGCCGATGGCGGAGAACATGCCGTCGGGCACCAGCTACCGGCCGGGCGACGTGATCAGCATGTTCAACGGCAAGAAGGTGGAGGTGCTGAACACCGACGCCGAGGGCCGGATGGTGCTGGCCGACGCGATGGCGCGGGCCTGCGCGGACGGCGCGGACTACCTGTTCGAGACCTCGACGCTGACCGGCGGGCAGGTGATCGCGCTGGGCAAGCGGATCGCCGGCGTGATGGGCACCCCGGAGCTGTGCGAGCGGGTGCGGGTGGCCGGTGACGCGACCGGCGAGCCGGCCTGGCCGATGCCGCTGCCGGACGACGTGCGCAAGGGCATGGAGTCCGACGTCGCGGACATCTCGCAGGTCAACGCCGGGATGGACCGGGCCGGGCACATGCTCCAGGGCGGCGTGTTCCTGCGCGAGTTCGTCACCGACGACGTGGCATGGGCGCACATCGACATCGCCGGTCCGGGCTACCACTCGGGCGAGGCGACCGGTTACTGGACCAAGGGTGGCACCGGCGTGCCGGTGCGTACGCTCGTGCACCTGGTCGAGGACGTCGCCGCCAACGGCTGAAGTTGTCAGGAAGGGCCCCTTCCGCAACGCCTGGCGTTGCGGAAGGGGCCCTTCTCCGCACTTGCGCTCGGACAGCTCAGTACAGCTCGGGGCGGCGCTTGCGGCGCTCGTTGTAGTCGCGCATGCGCTGCGGGTAGCCCATCAGCCGCACGTCGTAGATCGGGATGGCGGTCCGGTGCGCCCAGCGGCGGGCCTCGTCCGGCCCGCCCACCCGCCGCCGCGTCCACTCGCCGTCGTCGGCGATCAGCATGACGGTGGTCTCGGTGACCGTCGTCCGGGGCTCGATGTACGCCTCGACACCCTTGCGGGTCCGGACGAAGTTCTCCAAATGGTCCAGATCGGCGCGGTCGGCGGCGCGGTCGCGGCTCGCCGGGGCCGCCCGCTTGCGTCGTCGGAACAGCCCCACCGAATCCACTCCTCCCCCACGCGTGATCGAAGACGGTGCCAAGGGTACGTGTCACCGACGTGTCGTTGGGCACCTCGGTACGCGCCCGGTCCGTGGTGGTGACAAGATGACCGAGGTGGGGTGTGCCTGTTACTCCGCCGTAACCCCCGATGCAGTGACGCGAACTGGGAGTTGGATGTGAGCGAGCCGAACGACACGACCTTCGACATCGTCATCCTCGGAGGTGGTAGCGGCGGCTACGCGGCGGCGCTGCGTGCCGCCCAGCTGGACCTCTCCGTCGCCCTCATCGAGAAGAGCAAGCTCGGCGGGACCTGCCTGCACAACGGGTGCATCCCGACCAAGGCGCTGCTGCACGCCGCCGAGATCGCCGACCAGACCCGCGAGTCCGAGCAGTTCGGCGTGAAGGCCGAGCTCGTGGGCATCGACATGAAGGCGGTCAACTCGTACAAGGACGGCGTGATCGCCCGCCTGTACAAGGGCTTGCAGGGCCTGGTGGGCGGCAACAAGAAGATCACCTTCGTGGCCGGCGCCGGCAAGCTGGTCGGCAAGAACGTCGTCGAGGTGGACGGCAAGCGCTACACCGGCCGCAACGTGGTGCTCGCCTCCGGCTCGTACGCGAAGACGCTGCCCGGTCTGGACGTCGACGGCGAGCGGATCATCACCAGCGACCACGCGCTCACCATGGACCGCATCCCGTCCTCGGCGATCGTGCTCGGCGGCGGCGTCATCGGCGTCGAGTTCGCCAGCGTCTGGAAGTCCTTCGGCGTGGACGTGACCATCGTCGAGGCGCTGCCCCGGCTGGTCGCCGCCGAGGACGAGGAGTCGTCCAAGGCGCTGGAGCGGGCGTTCCGCAAGCGGAAGATCAACTTCAAGGTCGGCAAGCCGTTCGAGAAGGTCGAGAAGACCGACAAGGGCGTGAAGCTGACCATCTCCGGCGGCGACACGGTCGAGGCCGAGCTGCTGCTCGTCGCCGTGGGCCGCGGCCCGAACACCGCCGGCCTCGGTTACGAGGAGCAGGGCGTCAAGATGGACCGCGGCTACGTGCTGACGGACGAGCGGCTGCGCACCAGCGTGCCGAACATCTACGCGGTCGGCGACATCGTGCCGGGCCTGCAGCTCGCGCACCGCGGCTTCCAGCAGGGCATCTTCGTCGCCGAGGAGATCGCCGGGAAGAACCCGGCCGTGATCGACGAGGCCGGCATCCCGCGCGTCACCTACTGCGACCCGGAGCTGGCGTCGGTCGGCCTGACCGAGGCGAAGGCCAAGGAGCAGTACGGCGCCGACAAGGTCAAGACGTACAACTACCCGCTGGGCGGCAACGGCAAGAGCCAGATCCTCAAGACCACCGGCCACGTCAAGCTGGTCCGGGTGGACGACGGCCCGGTGGTCGGCGTGCACATGGTCGGCGCCCGGGTCGGTGAGCTGATCGGCGAGGCGCAGCTCATCTACAACTGGGAGGCGTACCCGGCCGAGGTGGCGCAGCTCGTGCACGCCCACCCGACGCAGAACGAGGCTCTGGGCGAGGCGCACCTGGCCCTGGCCGGCAAGCCGCTGCACGCGCACAACTGACCACGACAACCGCGGCGTCCGGCGACGGGCGATGATCCCACCAGGGGAACAAAGGAGTCTGGAGAACATGCCGGTATCGGTCACCATGCCCCGGCTCGGCGAGAGCGTCACCGAGGGCACCGTCACGCGCTGGCTCAAGCAGGAGGGTGACACCGTCGAGGTCGACGAGCCCCTGCTGGAGGTGTCGACCGACAAGGTCGACACCGAGATCCCGTCGCCCGCGGCGGGCGTGCTGAGCCGGATCGTGGTCGGCGAGGACGAGACCGCCGAGGTCGGCAGCGAGTTGGCCGTCATCGCCGGTGAGGGCGAGGACGCCGGCGCGGCGCCCACCCAGGAGGCCGAGCCGGCCACCGAGCCGACGGCCGCCGCCGAGGGCACCGGCCCCGAGCCGGAGCAGGCCGAGGAGGCCGAGGAGGCCGCCGCCGAGCCGGACGCCGAGGCCGAGCAGCCGGCCGTCGAGGAGCCCGCCGAGCCCGCCGCGCCGTCCGGTGAGGGCACGCCGGTGACCATGCCGGCCCTGGGCGAGAGCGTCACCGAGGGCACCGTCACCCGCTGGCTCAAGCAGGTCGGCGAGACCGTCGAGGTCGACGAGCCCCTGCTGGAGGTCTCCACCGACAAGGTCGACACCGAGATCCCGTCGCCGGTCGCCGGCACGCTGCAGGAGATCAAGGTCGCCGAGGACGAGACCGCCGACGTCGGCGCCGTGCTGGCGATCGTCGGGGTGGCCGGCGCCGCGCCCGCGAAGGCGGAGCCGAAGCCCGAACCCAAGCCGGAGCCCAAGGCCGAGGCGAAGCCCGAGCCCGAGCCCGAGCCCGAGCCCGAGCCCAAGGCCGAGCCGAAGCCGGAGCCGAAGGTCGAGGAGCCCACCCCGGGCGCGTCCTACAACGAGCCGGCCGCCGAGACGGAGCAGGCCGCGCAGCCGGCCAAGGCCGAGGCGGCGGCCCAGCCGGCCGCGCCGGCCGCCCAGCAGCGCCCGAGCGTCCCGGCCGAGTACGGCGAGGACGCCGCCGGGTACGTGACGCCGCTGGTGCGCAAGCTCGCTGCCGAGCACGGCGTGGACCTGGGCTCGCTCAAGGGCACCGGCGTGGGTGGCCGCATCCGCAAGCAGGACGTGCTGGAGGCGGCCGAGAAGGCGAAGGCTGCCAAGCCGGAGCCGGCTGCGGCCGCGCCGGCCGCCAAGGCCGAGGCCCCGGCCAAGCCGGCCGCCAAGCCGGAGCCGAGCGCCAAGCGGGGCACCACGGAGAAGCTGCCGCGGATCCGGGCCACCATCGCCAAGCGGATGCAGCAGTCGCTGCACGAGACGGCGCAGCTGACCACCGTCGTCGAGGTCGACGTCACCAAGGTCGCCAGGCTGCGGGCGCGGGCCAAGGACTCGTTCCAGGCCAAGCACGGCGTGAAGCTGTCCTTCCTGCCGTTCTTCGCGCTGGCCGCGATCGAGGCGCTCCAGACGTACCCGATCATCCAGGCCAGCATGGACCTGGACGGCGGGACGATCACCTACCCGGCAGCGGAGCACCTGGGTATCGCGGTGGACACCGAGCGCGGGCTGCTCGTGCCGGTCATCCACAACGCCGGTGACCTCAACATGGGCGGCATCGCCAAGCGGATCGCCGACCTGGCCGAGCGCACCCGGGCCAACAAGATCACCCCGGACGAGATGGCCGGGGCGACCTTCACGCTCACCAACACCGGCAGCCGGGGCGCCCTGTTCGACACCCCGATCGTGCCGTCGCCGCAGTCGGCGATGCTCGGCACGGGCGCCGTGGTGAAGCGCCCGGTCGTCGTGAACGACCCGGAGCTGGGTGAGGTCGTCGCGATCCGGTCGATGGTCTACCTGGCCATGTCGTACGACCACCGGCTGATCGACGGCGCCGACGCGGCCCGCTTCCTCACCGCGGTGAAGGAGCGGCTGGAGGGCGGCAACTTCGAGGCCGAGCTGGGTCTGTAGATCCGATACGGCTGAAGGGCGCGCGGCGACACGCCGCGCGCCCTTTCTCGTGCCAGGGCGGACCAGGGCGTGCGCCACCGGCTGGACTGACCGGAATCGGCCCGCGGCCCGGACCCACGCTGACAGACTCGGCCGGTGGGCTCGTACGGGTGGCGGGGACGCCTGGGGCCGGCCGTGCCGGTGGCCCCGGGCGCCCGGGTGGACCGTTTCGAGATCTTCTTCGACCTGGTCTTCGTCTTCTCGTTCTTCATCATCACCCGGGCCACCGCGCTCCAGGTGACCGGCGGGGCGCTGCTGCACGCGCTGCTGGTCCTCGCCGTGCTCTGGTGGTCGTGGGTGGTGCACAGCGTGGTCGCCACCCGGGTACGCCTCGGCGAGGGCTTCGTCCCGGTGCTCATGACAGTCGGCATGGCCGCGCTGTTCACGTTCGCGCTGTCACTGCCGAACGCGTTCCGCGACCCGCACGGCAACGCGGCCGGGCCGATGGTCGCGGCGCTCAGCTACACCGTCCTGCGGGTGGTGCACCTCCTGCTCTACCGGCACGCCGTCCGGGACAGCCCGAACGAGCGCCGGCAGCTGATCCGGTTCGCCCCGGAGCTGATCGGCAGCACCGCGCTGCTGCTGATCGCCGCACTGCTGCCGCCGCGGATCGACGACCTGTTCTCGGCGGCCGTGCTCCGGGACGTGCTGTGGGGCGCTGCCATCCTGCTCCAGTACGGCACCGGCATCCTCGCCGGCACCTGGGGCTGGGGCGTCGCGTCGGCCGAACACTGGACCGAGCGGTACGACCTCATCCTGATCATCGCGCTGGGCGAGTCGGTCATCTCGGTGGGCGTGGGCAGCAACCTGCGCGGGCAGCCGCCCACCTGGCCGGCCGTGACGGCGTCGGTGCTCGGCATCTTCTTCACCGCCGCGCTCTGGTGGGCGCACTACGACATGGTCGGGCCGGCCGCCCGGATCGCGTTGCACGCCGCGCAGGACGGCCCTCGGGTGGCGATGGCCCGGGACGCGTACGCGTACCTGTTCCTGCCGATGATCGCGGGCATCATCCTGTTCGCGCTCGGCGCCGAGACGATCGTGCACGGGATCGCCGACCCGAACGTGCCGCCCGGCGAGCCGGCGCACGGTCCCGGCGTGCCACTGCTGTTCGGCGGCGTCATCTGCTACCTCTGCGGCAACATGCTGTTCCAGCTCCGTACCCTGCACACGCTGAGCTGGACCCGGGTCGGCACGGCGTTGCTGCTCGGCGTGACCATCCCGGCCGCGGAACGGGTGCCGGGACTGGTCGCGCTGGGCATGCTGACCGCCGTCACCGTGGGCATGGTGGCCGTCGAGGTGATCGTCTTCGCCGAGGGCCGGCACGCGCTGCGGAGGCTGGTGTTCGAGGAACGCGCCAGCCACGAGGCGCACGAGGCGGCCTGGCGGGCCCGATGGCACGAGCCACCGGAGGACCGCGACGAGAACGGGTGAACCACGCGCCCGCGACGACCGCACAGGGCGCCGAGGGTTCGGCCGTCGGCAGAATCGGCGCGTGCGGGGTGGCCCACCGCCGCGCACGCGCCGATGCTGGGCCGATGGCGACCTTCTCCGTGCAGTCCCAGCCCACCGACGCGGCGAGCTGGACCGAGCTGGCCCGAACCGTCGAGGCCGCCGGTTTCGACGCGTTGTTCGCCGCCGACCACCCCGGCGACTGCGCGTCGCCGTTCGTCGCGCTGGCCGCCGCGGCGGCGGTGACCAGCACGCTGGGCCTCGGCTCGTACGTCTCGAACGCCGCCGTCCGGGAGCCGATCCTGCTCGCCGCCGACGTCGCCACCCTGGACGTGGTCTCCGGCGGGCGGGCCCGGCTCGGTATCGGCGCGGGCCACACCCCGGCCGAGTGGCGGGCCGTCGGGCGCGAGCGCCCCGGCGTCGCCGGCCGGGTCCGCCGCTGCGTCGCGGTGGCCGAGACGGTACGGGCGCTGCTGGCCGGCGACGAGGTCACTGTGGACACCGAGGAGCTGAGCGCGTACGCGGCCCGCCTCAAGGAGCCCCGGCCGGTCCAGGACCGCGTCCCGCTGACGGTGGGCACCGCCAACTCGACGCTGCTGCGCTGGGCCGGGGCGCACGCCGACGTGGTGGGCCTGACCGGTTTCGGCCGTACCCTGCCCGACGGCCACCAGCACGAGGTCAGGTGGCGGGCCGACCAGATCGAGGCGCAGCTCGCGCACGTGGCGGCCGGAGCGGCCGGCCGGGAGACGCCGCCGGTCCTGGAGGCGCTGGTCCAGCACGTCGCCGTCACCGACGACGCCGAGGCGGCCGCCGCCGTGACGGCCGCCGAGACCGGACTCACTCCGGCGGAGGTGCTGGCCACCCCGTTCGTGCTCGTCGGCACCGCCGACGAGATCGTCGCCGCGGTGGCCGGGCACAAACGCCGCTGGGGCGTCACCCGCTTCGTGGTACGTGCCGGGGCCGTCGACGCGCTCGCCCCGCTCCTGCCCCGGCTGGCGGGAAAAGAGCTGGACTTCGAGCACGCTCGACAGTGAACACTGTGCCCATGACGACGACACGACGGCTGGGCCGCAGCGGCATCGAGGTCAGCGCGATCGGGATGGGCTGCTGGGCGATCGGCGGGCCCCTCTGGGACGGCAGCCAACCGCTCGGCTGGGGCGAGGTGGACGACGACGAGTCGGTACGCACCGTCCACCGGGCTCTCGACCTGGGCGCGACGCTCTTCGACACCTCCAGCAACTACGGCGCGGGGCACAGCGAGCGGGTGCTCGGGCGCGCGCTCGCCGGCCGCCGGGAGCGGGCGGTCATCGCCACCAAGTTCGGCTACCCCACCGACGAGGAGACCCGCCAGGCGCTCGGTGAGGACGCCACAGCCGAATACCCGCGCCGCAGCCTGGAGGGCTCGCTGCGCCGGCTCGGCACCGAGCACGTCGACCTCTACCAGCTCCACCTGGGCGGCCTGCCGGTGCCGCGGGCACTGGACCTCGTCGGCACGCTGGAGGACCTGGTGACCGAAGGCAAGATCCGGGCGTACGGGTGGAGCACCGACGACCCCGCCTCGGCGCGCGCCTTCGCCGGGGCGGGAGCGCACTGCGCGGCGATCCAGCACGACCAGTCGGTGCTGCGGGACAACGCCGCCATGCTCGCGGTGTGCGCGGAGTTCGACCTGGCCAGCCTCAACCGGGGGCCGCTGGCGATGGGCCTGCTCACCGCGAAGTACCAGGACGCGCCGGCCGCCCGGGGCGGCGACGACGTGCGCGGCGTGGCGCCGGAGTGGCTGGACTGGTTCTCCGGTGGCGTACCCCGCGCCGAGTGGGCGCAGCGGGTGGCCCGGGTCCGCGAGGCGCTGACCGCCGACGGCCGGACCCTCGCCCAGGGCGCGCTCGGCTGGCTGCTCGCCCGCAGCCCGCACACGCTGCCGATCCCCGGCTGCCGGACTGTGGCGCAGGCCGAGGAGAACCTGGGCGCGCTGGCGTACGGGCCGCTGCCGCAGGACGCGTTCGCCGAGGTGGAACGCCTGCTCGCCGACCTGCGCACCGTCCCGGCCGGCGCCTGACCGGCTCGGCCGCACGGCCACCGGCCGACTGATGCGCGGCGTCGGCCGGTACGCAAGCGGCCGGCGTGACGAGTGAGTGATTTCGCTCAAGGCATCCGAATCCCGCTCCGTACTCGAAGATGTGAACATGCGGATCCTCATGGCCGGCGTGTCCGGCTTCCTCGGCACCCGACTGGTCGACTGCCTCACCGCGGACGGCCACCAGGTCACCCGCCTGGTCCGCCGCCCACCGCGCACGCCCGCCGAGCGGCGGTGGAACCCGTCCGCCGCGCAACTGGACCCGCAGTGCGTCGCCGGGGCCGACGCGGTGGTGAACCTGGCCGGCGCGGGGGTGGGCGACAAGCGCTGGAACGACGACTACCGGAGGGTGATCCGGACCAGCCGGGTGGACAGCACCACCACACTCGCCATCACGATCGCCGGCCTGCCCGCCGCCGACCGGCCCGCGGTGCTGCTGAACTCCTCCGCCGTCGGCTGGTACGGCGACACCGGCGACCGGACGGTCACCGAGGAGACGCCGGCCGGTGACGGGTTCCTCGCCGACGTCTGCCGGGTCTGGGAGGCCGCGACCCGCCCGGCCGAGGATGCCGGCGTACGGGTGGTCCGCCTGCGTACCGGACTGCCGCTGCACCGCGACGGCGGCCTGCTCAAGCCACAGCTCCTGCCGTTCCGGCTCGGCGTCGGCGGCAAGCTGGGCAACGGGCGGCAGTGGCTGCCGTGGATCTCGATGCGGGACTGGCTCGACGCCGCGACGTTCCTGCTGAACCGCGACGACGTGGCCGGCCCGGTGAACGTGGTCGGCCCGGCACCGGTGACGAACGCCGAGTTCACCCGGGAACTGGCCGCTCAACTGCACCGCCCGGCGGTCATGCCGATCCCGGCGCTGGCACTGAAGGTCGCGCTCGGCGGCTTCGCGCAGGAGGCGCTGACCAGCACGCGGGTGCTGCCGGGCGTGCTCGACCGGGCCGGCTTCCGCTGGACGCACCCGGACCTGCCGGGCGCGCTGCGCGCCGCCCTCACCGGCTGACCGGGAGGGCGGCGCGGCGGTTCAGCAGCCGATCACCCAGTACGCGGGCCCGGTCTGCTTGAGCGTGCTCGTGTAGAAGGTGTTGTAGAGGCCCATCCGCTGCCCGCTGCCGAGCGCGTACGCGTACCCGCCGGACTGGTAGGCCCGCCCGGCCACGACGTGCGCGTAGTTGCTCGCGGTGACACAGACCGGCGCGCTGGTCGGCGAGGGCGAGGCGGTCGGCGAGGGCGAGGCGGTCGCCGTCGGGGTCGGGCTCGGCGAGGCGCCGCCACCGCCGAGCCCGAAGAAGACCGCGTCCCGGTACGTCGAACAGATGGTGTCCAGGAAGTACGCCCCGGCGGTGCCGCACTGGTCCGCGCCCGTGCCCGGGTCGACGGGGGTGCCGTGGCCCATCCCGGAGACCCGGTAGAGGCGTACCTGGTCGGCGCCGTAGACCTCCAGGCTCGTGCCGGCCGGCAGCGTGGAGGTGCTGGTGGGCGTCGTCGGCGCACCCAGAACGTTGGTCCACTGGTCCCGCGACTCGGCGGCGTTCGCGGTCGCGACAGTGGTGTCGCTGGTGCCGTGCCAGATCGCCACCCGGGGGCGCTTGCCGGTGTAGCCGGCGTACGCGCCGCGGACCAGGTCGCCCCACTGCGCCGGGGTCTTGTCCACGCCCGGGCTCATGCAGCTGAACGCGGTGACGGTGCTGGTGGCGCAGCGGTACGGGACGCCGGCGATGATCGAGCCGGCGGCGAAGACGTCCGGGTAGGCGGCGAGCATGGCCGCGCTCATCGCGCCACCGGCGGAGAGGCCGCTGACGTAGACCCGCGCGGCGTCGGTGCCGTAGTTGGTCTTCGCGTAGTCGACCATCTGCTTGATCGACAGCGCCTCGCCCTGGCCGCGCGCGGTGTCGCCGGTCTCGAACCAGTTGAAGCAGGAGTTGGCGTTGTTGCCGCTGGGCTGCTGCGGCGCGATGAGCGTGAACTTCCACTGGTCGGCGTACTTCTGCCAGCCGGAGTTGGCCACGTAGGTGGAGGCGTTCTGCACGCAGCCGTGCAGCAGCACCACGGCGGGCGCGCCGGCGGGCAGGCCGTCCGGGCGGTACGCGTACATGGCCAGGTTGCCGGGGTTGGAGCCGAAACCGGTGACCTGGGTGAGCGTGGCGGCCTGGGCCGGAAGGGCGGCGACCAGCGCGGTGGCCGCGGCCAGCACGACTCCGGCCGCCGCCCCGGCGACGCGGGCGATGAGGGATGAGGAGCGGGGCACGGGACCTCCCGATCGTGGAATGTGAACTGAGTCACCTCCGGATTGCCGCGACGTTACGGCCGCGTTTCGTCACACCGGTATGGCCGCCGCTCACACATTCACGACCACCAAAGTGTGCGGGTGAGTTCCGCGTCCGGGCGGTCTGCCCAGGTCCGGTTGGTAACGTCCGCTGCGTGCCCTCCTCCCCGTCCCCGGCCACCGGCCCGGCGCCGGCGCGCGTCCGCGACCGGCGTGCCGACCTGCTGGTCACGCTCGCCGCGCTTGCCCTGGCCCTCTGGGTGACGAGTGGCATGTGGCGGGATCCGAACAGCCGCGCCATCACCGTCAACTCCAGCGACCAGGCGCTGTTCGAGTGGCTGCTGGCGTTCGGCGGGCACGCGCTGACCCACGGACAGAACCCGCTGTACACCACGCTCATCAACGTCCCGGACGGGGTGAACCTCGCGGTCAACACCTCGATCACCGTGTACGCGGCGGTCTTCGCGCCGCTGACGTACCTGATCGGGCCGCCCGCGACGTTCCTGGTGATCCTCACGCTCAACCTGGCCGCGACGGCGGTTGCCTGGTACTGGCTGCTCAGCCGCCACCTGGTACGCAGCCGGCTGGCCGCCGCGGTGGGCGCGCTGTTCATCGCCTTCTGCCCGGCTATGGTGTCGCACGCCAACGCACACCTGAACTGGACCGCCGGATGGCTGGTGCCGCTGCTGATCTGGGGCGTGTTCCGGCTGCGCCGGCCCGGCCGGGCGGTCACCGGCGGAATCGTGCTGGGTCTGCTGGTGGCGGCCGCGTTCTCGATCGCCGCCGAAGGGCTGTTCTTCACCGCGCTGGCGCTCGGCGTGTTCCTCGCGGTCTGGGCGCTGCACCCGGTCCGCCGGTCCGAGGTACGCGCCGCGCTGCCCCGGATGGCCGCCGGGCTGGGCGTGACGGCGCTCGTCGCGGGGGCGCTGCTGGCGTACCCGCTCTGGTTGCACTTCCTCGGGCCGCAGCGGTTCCACGGCACCGGCTTCGACCCGCTGATCCACTCCGAGGACATCGCCGCGTACGGGTCGTTCCCGCGCCGGTCGCTCGCCGGCTGGGCCGGGTGGGGCACCTCGCTGGCGCCCAACCCGACCGAGGAGAACTCGTTCTTCGGCGTACCGCTGCTCCTGCTCGCCCTGGCCTGCTTCGCGCTGCTGTGGCGGCGTGCGGACCGCGCGTTCCGGGCCACGCTCGCCGCGCTCGGCGTGACGGCTGTGGTCTTCGCGGTGCTGTCGTGGGGCCCTTCGGTCAAGTGGAACGGACGCCGCTTCGACCAGACGCTGCCGTTCGGGGTGCTGGACAACCTGCCGGTGATCAACGCGGCGCTGCCGTCCCGGCTGGCGCTCGTGGTCGCGCCGGTGATCGGCCTGCTGCTGGCGTACGCGATCGACTCGCTGCGCGCCCGCCCGCTCCGGCACCGGTCGACCGGGTTCGCCTGGGCGCTCGGCTTCGTCGCCGCGCTGCTGCCGCTGGTGCCGACCCCGCTGCTGACCAGCATCCGGGAACCGATCCCGGCGTTCATCACCACCGGCGCCTGGCAGCGCTACGTCCCGCCCGACGGGGTGCTCACCCCGCTGCCGCTGACCGTCGACGTCTACCCGGACGGGCAGCGCTGGCAGGCGTACGCCCTGGCCCACCGGCAGGGCGAGTTCCGGATCCCGTCCGGGTTCTTCCTCGGACCGGGCGGCCCGGAGGGCCGGGGCCGGATCGGCCCGGTGCCACGCACCTTCGACTCGCTGATGGACCAGGCCGGCCGGACCGGGCTCGTGCCGATCATCACCGACGGCAGCATCCGCGAGTCCCGGGCGGACCTGCGCTACTGGGGCGTCCAGGCGGTCGTGCTGCCCGACCGGGTGCACGGCGCCAAGTTCGACGTCGACGAGGAGGCGCTGCGGCGCACCGCCACCGAGTTGCTGGGTCCGCCCGAGCGGGTGGAGGACGTCTGGCTGTGGCGGGTGCCGGACTGACCGCCGCCTCGGCCCGATCGCGACGAGGCTCACGGGTCCGGTTCCCGGACGGCGGGACTAGGCTGGACGGGTGAGCGTGACGACTTCCGGGTTGACCGCCGTCCGCGCCGGCCTGCTCGACTACCGGGCCGCCTGGGACGAGCAGCGCCGGCTGCACGAGGCGGTGGTGGCCGGCGAGCAGGGCGACACCGTGCTGCTGCTGGAGCACCCCAGCGTCTACACCGCCGGCAAGCGCACCGAACCGTGGGACCGGCCGATGGACGGCACCCCGGTGGTGGACGTGGACCGCGGCGGGAAGATCACCTGGCACGGCCCGGGGCAGCTCGTCGGCTACCCGATCGTCCGGCTGCCCGACCCGGTCGACGTGGTCGCGTACGTCCGCCGCACCGAGCAGCTGCTGATCGACGTCTGCGCCGAGTTCGGGCTGGCCGCCGGCCGGGTCGAGGGCCGCAGCGGCGTGTGGGTGCCGGAGGACGACAAGGGCCCGGCCCGCAAGGTGGCCGCTATCGGCATCCGGGTGGCCCGCGGCGTCACGCTGCACGGCTTCTCCATCAACTGCGACTGTGACCTGGGCTTCTTCGACCGGATCGTGCCCTGCGGCATCCGCGACGCCGGGGTCACCTCGCTGACCGCCGAGCTGGGCCGGCCGATCACCGTCGCCGACGTGCTGCCGGTGGTCGAGCGGCACCTGCCGACGCTGACCCGGGTCTGAGCCGGGTGCGGCTCGACCTGGTCACGCTCGTCGTGGCCGAGTACGACCCCGCCGTCGCGTTCTTCACCGAGGTGCTCGGGTTCGAGCTGGCCGAGGACACGCCCTCGCTGACAAACGACGGCCGGCCCAAGCGCTGGGTGGTGGTACGCCCGCCCGGCGGCGGCACCGGCCTGCTGCTGGCCCGCGCCGACGGCGAGCACCAGGCCGGCGCGGTGGGCGACCAGACCCACGGCCGGGTGGGTTTCTTCCTCCGGGTCGACGACTTCGAGGCGGTGTACCGCCGGATGGTCGACGCGGGCGTCGAGTTCGTCCGGCCACCCCGCACCGAGCCGTACGGCCGGGTCGCGGTCTTCCGGGACATCGCCGGCAACCCCTGGGACCTGCTCGGCCCGGCCTGACTGCTCCCCTGGCCCCGAGCATCCCCTCGACACGCGTGCCGACGGGCCCGGATCGCCGCCCGCCCGGCCCACCCACGAGCGGTCACCGTGAGTGACACTCCCGAGCCGAGGCTTACACCCCTCCGCGGACTTTGCTCTGCAGCCGCATACGCGACGGTAACTACCGGTCGATCGTTGCGTCCACGGCTGCAGAGCAAAGGGCACAGACACCCATCCCTCCCTCGGGGAGACCGTTCGCCATTACCCCTGCTCAGAGCAATCCGCCACCGACAAGGGCACCCAACCGGCCCGAACGCATCATCACGGAGCGTCACTTCGACGCGACACAGCCTTCCCTCACTCTCCGTGGCTGGCCTCCGCAGCCGTCAGGGCGTGAGGCGGTGCAGGTCGCGCGGGAAGGCGGTCACCTCCCGGACGTTCGCCGCGCCGGTGAGCCGGGCGACGAACCGCTCCAGCCCGATCGCGAAGCCGCCGTGCGGCGGCATGCCGTGCCAGAACGCGTCCACGTACCCGGCGTACGGCTCGACCGGCTCGCCCCGCGCCGCCAGCGCGGCCAGGTAGTCGGCGTGCCGGTGCAGCCGCTGCCCGCCGGTGACCAGCTCCACGCCCCGGAACAGCAGGTCGAAACCGTTCGAGTACACGGGCCGGGCCGGGTCCGGATGGGTGTAGAAGGGACGCTTCGCCATCGGGTACCCGGTGACGAAGAGGAAGTCGCTGCCGTGCTCGCGGAGCGCCCACTCCCCCAGCGCCCGCTCGTGCGCCGGCGCCAGGTCGGGTTCGTCGGCCGGCGCCCCGGCGATCTTCAGCGCATCGGTGAAGTGCACCGCCGGGATCTCGGCCGGCACCGACGGCACCGTCACGCCGATCGTGGCCAGCGCGCCACCGGCCCGGTCGGCGACGGTGTCGACCATGCCGGTCAAGGTGCTCCGCAGCACCGTCATCACGTCCCGGTGGTCGGTTACGAACCCCAGCTCGACGTCGAGCGACGTGTACTGGGCCAGGTGGCGCACCGTGTCGTGCGGCTCGGCGCGGAACACCGGTCCCACCTCGTAGACCCGCTCGAAGACGCCGACCATGAGCTGCTTGTAGAACTGCGGCGACTGGGCCAGGTAGGCGGGCCGCCCGAACCAGTCGAGCGCGAACACGTTCGCCCCGCTCTCGGTGGACGAGGCGACCACCTTCGGCGTGTGCACCTCGACGAAGCCCTGCCCGTCGAGCGTGGCCCGGAAGCCGGCCACGGCCGCCGCTGAGATCCGCAGCGCGGCGGACCGGACCGGGTGCCGCAGCGCGACCGGCGCGTGGTCGAGCTGGGTGGGCAGGGTGGCGGTGAGCGCCGGCCGGTACAGGTCGAACGGGGGCGGGACGGCGGGCGGCCCGAGCGGACGTACCGTCGGCTCGACGACCTCGACCCCGGCGGGCGCGGTGGGGTTCGCGACCACAGTGCCGACGACCTCGACGACCGTCTCCTCGGTGAGCGCCTCGACCTGCTCGCGCACGACGGGCGCGGCGACGACCACCTGGGCGAGCCCGGCGGCGTCCCGGAGGATCAGGAAGGCCACCGACTTGAGCAGCCGGCGACGGTGGACCCAGCCGGCGAGCCGCACTGTGGCACCCACATGGGCGGAAATCTGGTTGGACAGGATGCGTTGCACGACGACTACCTCCTTGACCAATCGCAACGCGATCCCCAGGGAGGTGTGGGCGAGCGGGAACCTCGCGGTGCCACCACACCTTCGCCCCCGACTGCGCGGGAGCCTCGTTCGTCGCCTTTTCACCGGGGCCGGCCGGGCGGGCTCTACTGGGCGCGGGGCGCCGTTCTTCCCACAGCTCGGGAGGGTCTTCGCGGACCGGCGCCAGACCGCCTCACAGCAACCGGCGGCTCTCTGTACTCGCGGATCGGTCCGTTACTCGGCTCCGTCACAGCTCTGCCCGGCACGCTAGCACCGCGCACGCCTCGCTGTGACCGGGTTTTTTCGCCCCTGGTGTCCGGTGTCACAGCGATTCCGGCGTGACGGCCGTCGCCTGCCGTTCATCGACCGGCGCCGACCGGCGTACGCTCGGTTTTGTGACGATCGAGCAATCCGCGCCGACGACTGAGCAGCCAGCGCGCACCGCGGCTGTCGCCCCCGAGGGGCGGCGGATGCTGCGGATCGAGGCGCGCAACGCCGAGACGCCGATCGAGCGCAAGCCGCCGTGGATCAAGGTGAAGGCCAAGATGGGCCCGGAGTACACCCAGTTGCGCGGGCTCGTCTCGCGCGAAGGGCTGCACACGGTGTGCCAGGAGGCCGGCTGCCCCAACATCTACGAGTGCTGGGAGGACCGGGAGGCCACCTTCCTCATCGGTGGTGACCAGTGCACCCGGCGCTGCGACTTCTGCCAGATCGACACCGGCAAGCCGGCCGAGTTCGACGCCGACGAGCCGCGGCGCGTCGCCGAGTCGGTAGCGGCGATGGGCCTGCGGTACGCGACCATCACCGGTGTCGCCCGCGACGACCTGCCCGACGGCGGCGCCTGGCTCTACGCCGAGACGGTCCGGCAGATCCACGCGCTGCAGTCCGGCTGCGGTGTCGAGCTGCTGATCCCCGACTTCAACGCCGTGCCCGAGCAGCTCGCCGAGGTCTTCGGCTCGCGGCCCGAGGTGCTGGCGCACAACGTGGAGACGGTGCCGCGCATCTTCAAGCGGATCCGCCCGGCCTTCCGCTACGAGCGTTCGCTGGACGTGATCCGCCAGGCGCGGGCCGACGGCCTGGTCACCAAGAGCAACCTGATCCTGGGCATGGGCGAGGAGCGCGCCGAGGTGTCCCAGGCGCTGCGCGACCTGCACGAGGCAGGCTGCGAGCTGATCACCATCACGCAGTACCTGCGCCCCTCCCCCCGGCACCACCCGGTGACCCGCTGGGTCAAGCCGGAGGAGTTCGTCGAGCTGCGCGAGGAGGCCGAGGAGATCGGCTTCGCGGGCGTGATGAGCGGTCCGCTGGTCCGCTCGTCGTACCGCGCGGGCCGGCTCTACCAGCAGGCGCTCACCGCCCGCGAGCAGGTCGCCGTCGCCGGCTGAGGCCGGCCGGTCACCGCGTCACCCACCGCCGGCCGCGCGCCGGATGCCATGATCACAGGCATGAGCGCCCGGGTACGCGAGGAGCCACGCGAAGTCGTGCGCCCTCGTACGCCCCGGCGGTTGCCGTCGCCGACGCTGCTCGCGGTGCTCGTCGGGTTCGTCGCTGTGGGCTACCGGCTGGCGTTGCTGTTCACCGACGCGCCGCCCACCAACAGCGACGAGGCGACGATGGGGCTGGCCGCCCTGCACATCGCCCGCGGTGACGGCTTCCCGGTGTGGTTCTACGGCCAGGCGTACATGGGCACGCTGGAGGCGTACCTGGCCGCGCCACTGGTCGCGCTCGCCGGACCGTCGGTGCTCGTGCTGCGGCTGCCCACGCTCGCGCTGTACGCGTTGTTCCTGCTGCTGTCCTGGCGGCTGGCCCGGCGACTCGGCGGTGACCGCTGGTACGCCCTGCTCGTCGTCGCCGTGCTGGCGCTCGGCTCCGACCGGGTGGTGAAGAACCAGCTCATCGCCGGTGGCGGCTACCCGGAGCTGAACCCGGCCGGCGCCGCGCTGGCGCTGCTGACGGTCGGGCTCTGCGTGACCGGGGTAGGCGCGCGGCTGCCCCGCTGGGCGGCCTGGGGACTGATGTCCGGGGTGCTGCTCTGGGTGGACCCGCTGATCCTGCCGTACGTGCTGACGCTCGGCGCGCTGCTCGTGGCGTGGCGGTGGCGGGAACTGGCCGGCCGGGCCGGGCTGGTGCTGGCCGGCGCGCTGCTGCTGGGCACGGCCCCGATGCTCGCCGACAGCATCCGGCACGGCCGCAACCCGGTGACGGCGGTGCTGGCCGCGGGTGGCACCGGCACGCCCGCGGACTGGGCGGACCGGCTGCACGGCGCGCTGGTCCTCGGGCCGCCACTGGCGATGGGCTTCTGCTCACCCGGCCGGTGCGCCACCTGGCAGCTCTGGTGGGCCGTCGCGTTCCCGGTGCTGCTGGTGCTCGCCGCGCTCGCCGCGTGGCACACGCTCCGTCGTGCTCCCGGCGGTCCGCGCTCGGTGGAGCGGGTGTCGGCCGGGGTGCGGCTGGCGCTGCTCGGCGGCGCGGCGGGGATCCTCGCCGCGTACGCGGTGAGCAACGCGGCCGGGCAGACGCCGATCGAGAGCAGCCGCTACCTGTCGTGCCTGGCGGTCGCCGTCCCCGCCCTGCTCTGGCCCCTGTGGCAGGCCGCCCGCCCGCTCGCCGCCCGCCGGCTGACCCACCGCGCTGACCGACGGCGCGGGATGGCCCGGGTGGCGGGGGCCGGGGCGCTGGCGGTGCTCGCGGGCGTGCTCGGCACCGGCGCGGCGGCCACCGTGGACGTGGTCCGCACCGCGCCCGACGTGCACGCCGAGGCCGACCGGCATCGGTCGCTCGTGGACACGCTGGGCGCGCTCGACGTCCGGCACGTACGCGGCGGCTACTGGACGTGCAACCGGCTCACCTACGCGACGGGCGAGAACGTGCTCTGTGCCGTGGTCGACGACGACCTGAGCCCCGGTTTCGACCGGCTGCCCGCGTACCGGCGGGAAGTGGCGGCCGACCCGGACGCGGCGTGGGTGGCGCCGGCCGGCTCGCCGCTGGCCACGCGGCTGGACCACCGCGTCGGCGCCGCACCGGGCACGCTCGACGTGGTCACCGTGCCCGGCTGGCGGATCTACCTGCCTCGCCGCTGAGCAGGCCGAGGCGGTGGGCCAGCGCGGCGGCCTCCACCCGGTTGGTCACGTCGAGCTTGGCGATGATCCGGGACACGTGCACGCTCGCCGTCTTCGGCGAGATGAACAGCCGCTCGGCGATCCGGCTGTTGCTGTGCCCCTCGGCGACCAGCCGCAGCACCTCCTGCTCCCGGCTGGTCAGCAGGTCCGGACCCGGTCGCCCGGTGCCGCGCAGCCCGACCCGGCGGGCCAGCGTCGCCGCCTGCTCGCGCAGCGGGGTGGCGCCCAGCCGGGCGGCCAGCTCGGCCGTCTCCCGGACCGTGGCGGCCACCTCGTCGCGCTCGCCCGCCGCCGCTGCCACCTCGCCCAGCCCGAGCAGCGCCCGGCCCAGCGGGTACGGCTGCCCGGCGGTACGCCACGCCGCCACCGCAGCCCGCCACCTGGTGAGCGCGTCGGCGGGACCGGAGGGCGCCGTACCGCCGAGGATCGCGGCGACGTGGGCGGCGTGGGCGTGCTCGGCCGGGTGCCGGGCGGGCAGCGCGGCGGCCACCGCCGACACCTCGGCGGCGAGCGTCGCGTCCCCGGTCAGCGCGGCGACACGCGCCACCGCGTTGAGCACCGGCCAGCCCTCGCGGGGCAGGTCCGCCAGGTGCGCGTCGGCCAGGGCGGCGCGCGCCGCGCGTACCGCCTCCGGCTTGTCGTCGGCGGCGAGCGCGGCCTCCACACGCAGCTCGTGCAGCGGCAGCCGGTGGTTCGGCCAGAGGTACGGCCGGCCCAGGAACGCCAGCGCCCGCCCGACGACCTCGTCGGCGGCGGGATGGGCGCGGGCCAGGTGGAGCCCGGCGCGCAGTTGCAGCCAGTGCAGCCCGGAGACGCCGGGCGGGTCGATCCGGGCCGCCTCGGCGCAGGTGGCGTCCGCCTCGTCCCAGCGGCCCAGCGCGATCAGCGCCTCGGCCCGGTTCGACAGCAGGTACGCCCCGATCGAGCGGCTGATGCCGACCCGGCGCGCCTCGCTCACCCCGGCCGCGGCGGCCTGTTCCGACTCGTCGTAGCGGCCCAGTTCGTAGAGCACGTCGGAGAGGAAGACCAGCGCGCTGACCAGGGCCCACGAGTCACCGGCAGCGCGGGCCCGCGCCTCGACCCGGCGCAGCTCCGCCAGCCCGCGCTCCGGGGTGCCGTCGAGGCGGTGCAGCAGGGCGATCCGGGTGGGCAGCAGCACCAGGTCGGTGCCGACCTCGGACGCGCCGGCCGCGGCCTCGGCGGCGACCGAGGCGGCCTCGCGCGGGTCGACCTTCATCAGGTGCGACGCGATGTCGGCGAGCACGCCGAACCGTTCCGGGCCGTCGGGGGCGGCGGCCGCCAGCCGGTACGCCTCGCGCAGCTCGGTCGCGCCGTCACTCTTGCCGAGCAGCGCGAACAGCCGGCCCCGGTGGTCGAGCAGGCGGGCGGCGCGCAGCGGTTCGGCGTCGGAGTCGACCTCGGCCAGCGCGGCCCGGGTGAGCGTGAGCGCCCGGCTGAGGTCACCGGCGGTGACCGCCGCGGTCAGCGTGTCCTCCAGCAGGCGCAGGTGGTCCATGCCGAGCCGGTCGGCGGCGTCCGGCACCTGCTCCCACAGTTCGAGGACGCGCTCCAGCAGGCGGCTCTGCTCGGCGTACGCGTACCGTTCTTCCGCCGCCTCGGCGGCGACCCGGGCGGCGGTGAGCGCGCGAGGGTGGTCGTGCGCCGCGTACCAGTGGTGGGCGATCTCGGCCGGCGCGCGACCGGCGGCGACCAGGTGCGGTTGGGCCTCGATCGCGGCGGCGTAGCGGGCGTGCAGCCGCGCGTGCTCGCCGGGCAGCAGGTCGTCGTGCACCGCCTCGCGGACCAGCGCGTGCCGGAACTCGTAGTCGCCGTCCGGGTCGGCCACCACGAGCTGCCCGGCGACGGCGGCGCGCAGCGCGTCCTCCAGTTCGGCTTCGGGCAGGCCGGCCACCTCGGCGAGGAGCTGGTGAGCGAAGCGGGTGCCCCCGGCGGCGGCGATCCGCAGCACCCGCTGGGCCGGCTCGGGCAGCCGGTCGACGCGCGCCAGCAGCAGATCGCGCAACGTCTCCGGGATGGCCGCGCAGCCGACCGGGCCACCGGCGGCGGCCAGCTCCTCGATGAAGAACGGGTTCCCCTGGGTGCGTTCGTGCACGTCGTCCACGGTCCGGGCGTACTGCTCGACGCCCAGCAGGTCGGCCAGTACGGCGGCGGTGCCGTCCCGGTCGAGGCGGCCCAGGTCGATCCGGTCCACGCCGCGGACCCGGTCCAGTTCGGCGAGGAACGGCCGCAGCGGGTGCCCCCGGTGCAGCTCGTCGGTGCGGTACGTGCAGACGACCAGCAGGCGGGTGGCGCGGGCGGCCCGCACCAGGAAGCCGATCAGATCGCGGGTGGACCGGTCGGCCCAGTGCAGGTCCTCGATCACCAGCACCAGCGGGCGTTCCTCGGCGAGCCGTCGGAACAGCTCGGCGACCAGGTCGAACAGGTAGCCGCGCGGGGTGTCGGCGAGGGCCGGTCCGGCGGGCGCGGCGACGGCCGCCGGCATCCGGGCCAGTTCCGGCAGCAGCCGGGCGAACTCCGCCTCGTAGCCGGCGAAGGCGGCCGGCCCGTCGTGGCGCAGCACGTCGCGCAGCGCGGCGGCGAACGGGGCGAACGGCAGGCCGGCCTCGCCCAGTTCCAGGCACTGGCCGACCAGCAGCCGCGCGCCGGCCGCGTCCACCTGGGTGCCGAACTCCTCCAGCAGCCGGGTCTTGCCGACGCCCGCCTCGCCCCCGACGAGCACCGTCGTCGGCTCGCCGGACCGGGACCGGGCCAGCGCGTCGCCGAGCGCGGCCAGCTCGGGCCGGCGGCCGACGAGGACGGTGCTGGCGGCGCGTACGGTCACGTCGTCGAGCATGCCACGGCCCTCCGACGGCCCGACCGGCCCGATCGGGCCGTGCGACGTCGCCGGTCCGGCCGCGCCCACGAACCCGGTCACGGCCGCCGGTGCGGTCACCGGCGGGCGTCGGTGGTGCGGGCGTGGTGCTGGCGGCGGCCGAGCCATCCGCGCGGGTGCCGGCGCGGCAGCGACCGGGCGAGCCGGTCCTGGGCGGCGTCGGCCTGCAACTCGGCGGCGTGGCTGCGGTGGATGCTGAGGATGAGGTCTGCGTCGTTGCCGAACATCTCGAATCTCCCTGTCGTGCGGTGTCGTTCCCTGTCGAGATCGACTCTCCGCGCGAAGGTGCCCCCGGTGCATGGGTACGCCGCCTGATCTTCGCCCGCCCGGCCTCCTTACCGGCGGGCCGATTCGGGCCGCCGCGGCGGTAAGGTACTCAGCCCTCGGCGCAGGGGGCGGCCACGGATCAACGGGGTGCGCGCCGACCACTAGACTCTGCGGTATGGCAAAGCCCCAGGAGAAGGTCTCGTTCGGCCAGCGGCTGAAGCAGATCGGGATGGTGTTCCGGTTCACCGCCAAGCAGGACAAGTGGTTCGCGCCGCTGACGGCGGCGGCGGTGCTGATCCCGCTCGCGCTCACCGTGGTCGCGGTGATCGCCTGGGGCTGGATCTGGTTGCCGATCGGCATCCTGCTCGCCCTGCTGGCCGTGCTGATCGTGCTCAACCTGCGCTCGAACAAGGCGATGATGAACGCCGCCGAGGGGCAGCCGGGCGCGGCGGCGCAGATCATGGAGAGCATGCGTGGCGACTGGCGGGTCACCCCGGCGGTCAGCTCCACCACCCAGATGGACATGGTGCACCTGGTGGTGGGCCGGCAGGGCGTGATCCTGCTGGCCGAGGGCAACCCGCAGCGCGTACGCGGCCTGCTCGGCCAGGAGAAGCGCCGCCTGGCGAAGGTGATCGGCACCGCTCCCCTGCACGACTACGTGATCGGTCAGGGCGAGGGTGAGCTGCCGGTCCGCAAGCTGCGGATGACGCTGATGCGGCTGCCCCGCGCCCTGTCCCCGAAGGACGTCAACGCGCTCGACAAGCGGCTCAAGGCGCTGACCGCGCGACCGCAGATGCCCAAGGGCGCGGTCCCGAAGAACATGCGGCCGGCGCGCGGCGCGTTCCGGCAGACCCGGGGTCGCTGACGTCCGGCGTACGCGCCAAGGAGCCGGTCCCCGTGCGGGGCCGGCTCCTTCGTCGTGCGGGTCAGCGGCGCGGGGCGTCGGTGACGACCGACCCGGCGAGCCGGTCGTGCAGGCCGCGCCGGTGCTCGTCCATGAGCAGGGCCGGCACGACCAGGGCCAGCAGGAAGCCGCGCAGCAGTCCCCGGAGCACCCCGATCCGGCCGCCGTCGGCCCAGGAGACGCAGCGCAGCCGGGTCAGGTACATGCCGGGGGTCTGGGCGAACAGGCCGATGAAGAAGCCGTACTCCAGGATCAGCACCAGGACCGGCGGCCAGCCGTCGCGGACCGGGTCGGAGAAGGCCCGGGCGACCATCAGGCACAGCACCCAGTCGATGATCAGGGCGCCGAAGCGGCGGCCGAGGCTGGGCGGGGTGAAGGCGGGGTCGGTGGCGGGCGGCACCCGTGTGGCGGCGGTATCGGTCACAGCGGCCAGGGTAACGCCGCCTCGACCGTCGACGAAAATTCCGACATTCCGCACCAGAGAGCGCTAGGATGACGCTCCGCAAGCGACGTAACACGGCGGAAACAGACGGGACACGGCAGGGCAACCCCTCGGCCATAGCGTCGCCAGTAGTTAGCTACCGGAGTGAACCTGCCAGGAGGACGTGTGTTCGCCAATTCCGAGGAACTCCTGCGATACCTCGCCAACGAGGACGTGAAGTTCGTCGACGTACGTTTCTGTGACCTGCCCGGCGTGATGCAGCACTTCAACCTGCCGGTCGAGTCGTTCGACGACAGCGTGTTCACCGACGGCCTCGCCTTCGACGGCTCCTCGATCCGCGGGTTCCAGGCCATCCACGAGTCCGACATGCTGCTGCTGCCGGACGTCGCCACCGCGTTCATCGACCCGTTCCGGGCGCAGAAGACCCTCGCGCTGAACTTCTTCATCCACGACCCGTTCACCCGCGAGGCCTACTCCCGCGACCCCCGCAACGTCGCCAAGAAGGCCGAGGCCTACCTCGCCGCCAGCGGCATCGCGGACACCGCGTACTTCGGCGCCGAGGCGGAGTTCTACATCTTCGACTCCATCCGCCACGAGACCTCCGCGCACCAGTCGTTCTACTACATCGACTCGATCGAGGGCGCCTGGAACAGCGGCCGGATCGAAGAGGGCGGCAACCGCGGCTACAAGACCGCCTACAAGGGCGGCTACTTCCCCGTGCCGCCGGTCGACCACTACGCCGACCTGCGCGACCGGATCGTGCGTCGCCTCGTCGACGGCGGCTTCACCGTCGAGCGCTCGCACCACGAGGTCGGCACCGCCGGCCAGTCGGAGATCAACTACAAGTTCTCCACGCTGCTGCACGCCGCCGACCAGCTCCAGATGTTCAAGTACATCGTCAAGAACGAGACCTGGGCCGCCGGCAAGACCGCGACGTTCATGCCCAAGCCGCTGTTCGGCGACAACGGCTCCGGCATGCACACCCACCAGAGCCTCTGGCGCGGCGGCGAACCGCTGTTCTACGACGAGACCGGCTACGCCGGCCTGTCCGACACCGCCCGCTGGTACATCGGCGGCCTGCTGCACCACGCCCCCTCGCTGCTGGCCTTCACCAACCCCACGGTGAACTCCTACCGTCGTCTGGTGGCCGGCTTCGAGGCCCCGGTCAACCTGGTCTACTCCCAGCGCAACCGCTCCGCCTGCACCCGCATCCCGGTCACCGGCAGCAACCCCAAGGCCAAGCGCGTCGAGTTCCGGGTGCCGGACCCGTCCAGCAACCCGTACCTGGCCTTCTCGGCCATGATGATGGCCGGTCTCGACGGCATCAAGAACAAGATCGAACCGCCGGCGCCGATCGACAAGGACCTCTACGACCTCCCGCCGGAGGAGTGGGGCGACGTCAAGCAGGTGCCCGGTTCGCTGCCGGAGGTGCTCAACGCGCTCGAGGCCGACCACGACTACCTGCTCGACGGCGGCGTGTTCACGCCCGACCTGATCTCCACCTGGGTCGACTGGAAGCGGGCCAACGAGGTCGACCCGGTGCGTCTGCGCCCGACCCCGCACGAGTTCGCGATGTACTTCGACTGCTGAGCACGCTCGTCAGCACCGGGGGGGGGGGGGGGGGGGGGGGGGGGGGGGGGGGGCCGGGGCGGGGGGGCGGGCGGCGGGGGCGGGGGCGGGGGCGCCCCCCCCCCCGCGCCGCCGCCGCCCCCCCCCCCCCCCCCCCCCCGCCCCCCCCCCCCCCCCCCCCCCGCCCCCCCCCCCCCCCCCCCCCCCCCCCCCCCCCCCCCCCCCCCCCCCCCCCCCCCCGGCCGTTCATCCAGCGCGGCGGCGCAGCGCGGCCCGGACGCCGATCACCCCGACGACCGCCACCAGCACGGTCATCAGCACCGCGCCCGGCGCCTTGGTGAACCGGGCCAGGTTGGAGCCGTCCGGCAGGGTGAGCAGCGCGGCGACCGCGCAGGGCGCCACGAACCAGGCCTCCCGGGCAAGTGGCACCGCCGCCACCGCGAGCAACGCCAGCGGCCAGATCGCGTACCAGGGGTGGAAGACCGGCGCGAGCAGCACCGTGGCGGCGAGCGCCAGTCCCGCGCCGAGCAGCGCCACCCGGTGCCGGGCCGTCGTCAGCCGGGCCACCCGCTGCCGGGCGTCGTCGAGCCGGCGCAGCGCCGTCCACGCCCACCACCAGAGCGCGATCAGCGTCCCCGCCAGCAGCGCCAGCGCGACGGTCCGGACCACCGGCACCGCCGCCGGCCGCTGCCCGGCCAGCTCGCCGGCGTAGTCGATCACGAACCCGACGGCCGTGGGCGGGGAGGTCCACTGCTGCGAGTCGCCGCTGTGGCCGAGCCCTCCGACCCAGCCCAGCCCGAGGCCGGTGGCGAGCGAGAGGACGAGCAGCGTGCCGAGCACCGACGCGGCCAGTTGTCCGCCGCCGCGCAGCAGCGCGCGCCAGGTGTAGCGGCCGTGCACCACGGCGAGCGCCGCGAACGGCAGCGCCACGACCGCTACCGCCTTCACCGCCACGGCCAGGCCCAGCAGCATGCCGGCCACCAGCAGCGCGCGCGGCCTGCCCGGCAGGCGGACCAGCACCAGCAGGCCGAGCAGCAGCAGCCCGAGCGCGAGCGCGTCGTTGTGCGCGCCCGCGATCAGGTGGATCCCGACGAGCGGGCAGGCGAGCACCAGCCAGGCGGCCCGGCGGGTGGGCACCCCGGCGGCGCGGGCCAGGCCGGGCAGGCACAGCGCGGCCAGCAGCACCCCGGCCACCGCGACCAGCCGCAGCGCGACGATCGTCCCGATCAGGCCGCCACCGGCCAGGACTGCGAGCCCGGCCAGCAGCACGAAGAACGGCCCGTACGGCGCCGGGGTGTCCCGCCAGATCGGCGACACCGAACCGGTCCACGGGCAGCCGGCCGCCGCCACCCCCACCCGGTACGGGCTGAGCCCTTGCGTCCACGTCCAGCCCTGGCAGGCGTACGAGTAGACGTCGCGGCTGCCCAGCGGCGGCGCGGCGAGCAGCGGCAGCGACCAGAGCCCGGCGGTCACGTACGCCCACCGGCCGGACGGCGTGCCCCACCGCAGCGACCACCAGGCGCCGACCAGCAGCAGCGTCCCGGCCAGCCAGCAGCCGAGCGTCACCGGTCCGTGCGGGGATGCCCAGATCGCGGCGAGCGTGGCGCGCGAGGGCGTGCCGGGCAGCGCGCCGCCGAGCCACCCGGCGACGGTGAGCAGCACCGCCCCGGCGAGACCGGCGTGGCGGGCGAGACCGGCGGCGACCGGCCGGACGGGTCCGTCGGGCTCGCTCACCGGCACACTCCTCAGTCCACGGGAACCGGCTGCCGACCCTTGCGAGCCGACCGTACCAACCACACGACCAGCCCGATCACGAACAGGGTCATCAGCGGCGCACCGGGCATCTTGGAGTACCGGGCCAGACCGGTGCCGTCGGCCAGCACCAGGAACGCCGACACCACCGTGACGATCGAGAACCACAGGGTGCGACGGGCGGTGGCGGCGAGCACCGCCAGCGGCCACAGCCAGTACCAGGGGTGGAACAGCGGGGACAGCGCGACGGTGGCGGTCAGCGCCAGGCCGGCGTGCCAGAACGGCTCACCGCGACGGAACGACCGGAACCAGAGCCAGATCAGCACGGCGACCAGCACCACCATGCCGATCGCCCGGGTCACCGGCAACGCGTCGACGTGCACCCCGAACGGCACCAGCAGGTAGCCGACGGTCTGCCCGACCGCCGTCGGCGGCGAGGTCCAGGCCACCACCAGCCCGCCCTGTTCGAGCCCGCTGACGAACCCCAGGCCCAGGCCGGAGACGACTGTCACCGCGGCGAGCGCCGCGAGCGAGCCGCCGACCACCCACCCGCCGTCACGCACGAGCGTCCTGATCCGGTACGCCCCGACGATCGCGGCGAGCGCGGCGAACGGCATCACCACCAGCGCAGTGATCTTGACGGCGGCGGCCAGTCCGAGCAGCACCCCACCGGCGAGCAGCGGTCCGGGCCGGCCCGGTCGGGCCGCCACCACTGCCAGTCCGGCCACGAGCAGGCCGATCATCAGCGCGTCGTTGTGCGCGCCGGAGACCAGGTGCACGGGCACCAGCGGGCTCGCCAGCGCCAGCCAGAGCGCCCGCTGCGGCGGCACCCCGCAGCGGCGGGCCAGCACCGGCACGGCCCACGCGGTCAGCGCCACCCCGGCCACGGCGAGCACCCGGAACAGCGCGACGGCGCCGAGCAGCGAGCCGGTGGCCTCCACCACCGCGCCGGCGAGCAGCACGAACAGCGGCCCGTACGGCGCCGGAGTGTCCCGCCAGATGTAGGAGATGGTGTCCAGCCAGGGGCAGGGCAGCGCTGACACGCCCTGGTCGTAGGGGTTGATCCCGGCCGAGAAGCTGGCGCCCTGGCACGCGTACGCGTACACGTCGCGGCTGCCCAGTGGCGGCGCGACGAGCATCGGCAGCAGCCACAGCGCCACGGTGACCAGCACCCAGCGCGACGACGGCACCCGGTCCCGCAGCGACCACCAGGCCCACGCCAGCAGCCCGGTGCCGACCAGCCACAACCCGATGGTCAGCGGCCCGTTCGGGCCCTGCCAGATGCTGACCGGGGTGGGACGCAACTCGCCGTCGGGCAGGGCGCCGCCGAGGAACGCGGCCACGGCGAGCAGCACCGAACCCGCCAGGCCGATCCAACGCGAGAGGTGGTGAGACACGCCCGACATGCTGCCAGTACGGTGGTTCGCGATCAGGAGGTGGGCATGCGGGGCGGTCGTGTGGTGGCGGTCTCCACCGTGTCCGCGCTCGTCCTCGCCGTGCTCCACCTCATCCTGCCGGCCACCGGCTCGGACCTGTCCGCGCAGGTCGCCCGCGCCGGCTTCTTCGCCGACCACGGGGCCGCCCTGGTCGATCTGCGCTGGTACGGCGGCGTGCACCCGTGGGGCTACAGCCTCGTCTCGCCGCCGCTGATGGCGCTGCTCGGGGTACGCCTGACCGGCGCGCTCGCCCTGCTCGCCTCCGCGACCGCGTTCGCCGCCCTGCTGGTGCGGACCCGGGTGCCCCGCCCACTGCTGGGCAGCCTGGTCGGCGTGGCGACGATCGCCGGCAACCTGGTCTCCGGCCGGGTCACCTACGCCCTCGGCGTCGCGTTCGGCCTGGCCGCGCTGCTCGCGCTCACCGTCCCCGCCCGCCGCGCCCGGCCGGTCGCCGCCGTTGCCGCCGCGCTGCTCGCCTCGGCGGCCAGCCCGGTGGCCGGGCTGTTCGTCGGGCTCGCCGGTGCCGCGCTGCTGCTGACCCGCCGGTACGCCGACGGCCTGCTGCTCGCCGTACCGGCCGCCGTGCCGCTCGCCGTCACCGGGCTGCTGTTCGGCGAGGGCGGCTGGATGAACATCAGCACGGCCGACACCGTGCACGCCGTGGTGACGAGCCTGGTGGTGGCGGCGCTCGTGGCGTACCGGCCGGCGCGGGTGGGCGCGCTGCTGTCCGCGGCCGGGGTGCTGGCGTCGGCGCTGCTGCACACGCCGGTCGGGCTGAACGCCACCCGCCTGGTGGTGATGTTCGCGCTGCCGGTGCTGGCCGCCGCCGCGACGCTCCCCGCCCCGCTCTCCGATCGGCTGCGCGTCGCCGGTCGGCGCTCCCGGGTCATCGGCGCAGCCGGGCTCGCCGCGCTGCTCGCCGTGGTCTGCTGGTGGCAGCCGCCGGTGGTCACCGCGGACCTGCGCAGCGCCGACGACCCGACGGCCGACCCGGCGTACTTCGCGCCGCTGCGCGCGGAACTGGGCCGGCGTGGACTCACCGGGCGGGTGGAGGTGCCGCCGACCCGCAACTACTGGGAGGCGGCCCACATGGGGGACGTGCCGCTGGCCCGGGGCTGGCTACGCCAGGCCGACATCGACCGCAACCCGCTGTTCTTCACCACTGTGCCGGGGGCGTCCGGCACCGGCGTTCCGCTGACCCCGATCACGTATCGGGACTGGCTGGCCGACAACGCGGTGCAGTACGTCGCGGTGCCGGCCGCCGAGTTGTCCTGGGTGGGGTCGTCGGAGGCGAAGCTGGTGGAGATGGGCCAGCCCTACCTGACCGAGGTCTGGTCGGACCGGCACTGGAAGCTGTACGCGGTCGCCGAGCCCACCCCGCTCGTCGGCGCACCGGGTGAGCTGGTCCGCCAGGACGGCGCCTCGATCACGTTCCGCGCCCCCGCCGCCGGCCCGATCCCGATCCGGGTACGCCACACCCGATGGCTCACCGCGACGGGCGGCGCCACAGTCACCCGAGACGGCACGTGGACCACCGTGACGGTCCCCCGAGAAGGCACCTACACCCTCACAAGCTGACACACCTGGAGCCAGTGCCGTCCCCCGGGCCGTCCCGCTCCGACGGTTAGAGGGAGGACTCCAGGATTCGCTGGACGACTGTGCGGGAGTGGCGGCCGGTGCGCAGGTACTCGTCGAGGAACTCGCCCTGGTCCTCCCGGCCCAGCAACCGCACCACCCCGGCCAGTTCCACCCCGTGCCGGGGCAACTGGTCCCCGGCCCGGCCGCGTACCAGCATCAGTGCGTCCCTCACCTCGGCGGCAAGCGTCCAACCGGCGGCCAGTTCGGCGGCGTCGGTGGGGTCGAGCAGGCCGGCGTCGCGGGCGGCGGTGAGGGCGTCGAGCGTACGGGTGCCGCGCAGGGCGGGCACCTGACCGGCGTACCGGAGCTGGAGCAACTGCACCGCCCACTCGACGTCGGCCAGCCCGCCCCGGCCCAGCTTGGTGTGGGTGGCCGGGTCGGCGCCGCGGGGCAGCCGCTCGGTCTCCACCCGCGCCTTGATCCGCCGGATCTCGATGACCTGCTCGCGGGTCAGCCCGTCGGCCGGGTAGCGCACCGGCTCGATCATCGCCTCGAACTCGGCGCCCAGGTCGGCGTCACCGCAGACGTACCGGGCGCGCAGCAGCGCCTGCGCCTCCCACACCCGGGACCAGCGCGCGTAGTACTGCGCGTACGCGGCCAGGCTGCGGACCAGCGGACCCTGCCGGCCCTCGGGCCGCAGGTCGGCGTCGACGCCCAGCGGCGGGTCGGGGGCGGGCGCGGACAGCAGCCGGCGCAGTTCCTCGGCGATGGCGTGCGCGGCGGCGCTCGCCGCGCTCTCCTCCACTCCGGGCGGCGGGTCGTAGACGAACAGCACGTCGGCGTCGGACAGGTAGTTCGACTCGTACCCGCCGAGCCGGCCCATGCCGATCAGCGCGAAGCGCAGGCCGGGCGGCCCGGGGTGGACGGTACGGACGGCGCGCAGCGCGGCGGCCAGCGTGGCGTCGGCGACGTGCGACAACGCGGTGCCGACCGCCGTCACGTCCACCACTGTGGGCCGGCGTTCCCCGCCGCCGACCGGGCGGGGGTTGAGCGGGGCGAGCGAACCGGCGCGGCTGAGCACGTCGGCGGCGGCGATCCGGACCAGCTCCCGGCGGCGTAGCGCGCGGACCGCCCGGATCGCCTCGACCGGGTCGTCGTGCCGGGCGGCGGCGGCGGCGAAGCCGTCGACGAGGGTCTCCCGTGGACGCGGGGTCAGTTCGCTGTCCTCGGCGAGCAGCCGCAGCGCCTCCGGTTCGCGGGCCAGCATGTCGGCCGCGTACCTGGAGGACGACAGCACCCGGGCCAGCCGGCGGGCCACCGGGCCGGAGTCGCGCAGCAGGCGCAGGTACCACGGAGTGCTGCCGAGCTTGTCGGACACCTGCCGGTAGTTGAGCAGACCGCGGTCCGGTTCGGGGGCGTCGGCGAACTCGTCGAGCAGCACCGGCAGCAGGGTGCGCTGGATGGCCGCGGTACGGCTGACCCCGCCGGTGAGCGCCTGGATGTGTCGCAGCGCGCCGGCCGGGTCGGCGAAGCCGAGCACCTCCAGCCGGTGCCGGGCCGCCTCGGGCGTGAGGCGCAGCCCTTCGGCCGGCACCCGGGCCACGGATTCCAGCAGCGGCCGGTAGAGCAGTTTGGCGTGCAGCCGGCGTACCTCGGTGGCGTGGGTGACCCACTCGGCGCGGAACTCCTCGACGGCGCTGCGGCCCGGCCTGGCCAGGTAGCCGAGCGCGGCGGCGAGCCAGCGCAGCGCGGCCGGTTCGGTCGGCACGGTGTGGGTACGCCGCAGGGCCTGGAGCTGGAGCCGGTGCTCGATGGCGCGCAGGAAGCGGTAGCCGCGCAGCAGCGCCTCCCCGTCGGCGCGGCCCACGTAGCCGCCCGCGACGAGCGCGCGCAGCGCCGGCACGGTGCCGGGCACCCGCAGCGACTCGTCGCCCCGGCCGTGCACGAGCTGGAGCAGCTGGACGGCGAACTCGATGTCGCGCAGCCCGCCCGGACCGCGCTTGATCTCGCGTTCCAGCTCCTTGGGCGGCACGTTGTCGAGGATCTTGCGGCGCATGGACCGGATGTCCTCCACCGCCTCCGGGCGTTCGGCGGCGGTCCACACGAGCGGAGCCAGCGCGTCGGTCCACTCCTTGGCCAGTTCCAGGTCGCCCGCCGCCGGGCGGGCCTTGAGCAGCGCCTGGAACTCCCAGGTACGGGCCCAGCGCTTGTAGTAGGCGAGGTGGCTGGCGAGCGTACGCACCAGCGGACCCCGGTTGCCCTCCGGCCGCAGCGCCGCGTCGACCGGCCAGGCCACCAGCCCGCAGATCTGGATGAGCCGGGTGGCGACCTGGGTCGCGGCGGGCAGGTCGTCGTCGGCCGCGGCGACGAAGATGACGTCGACGTCGGAGACGTAGTTCAGCTCGTCGCCACCGCACTTGCCCATCGCCACCACCGCGAGCCGAGGGCGCGGCGTGCCCTCCGGCAGCTCGTCGGCGGCGATGTCGTAGGCGGCGGCCAGCGTCGCGTCGGCCAGCCCGGACAGCGCCGCCATGGTCTGTTCCAGGCCGCGCCCACCGGTCAGGTCGGCCGCCGCGATCCGCAGCAACGCCAGCCGGTACGCCTGCCGCAGCAGCGGGACCGATCCGGTCATCGCGGTGAGCCGGGCGGCGACGCTCAGGTCGAGCCGGCCGTCCGCGGCGGGGGCGAGCCCGTCCGGCTCGGTCGCCAGCACCGCCCACTGCCCGGGGTTGGCGACCAGGTGGTCGCCGAGCGCGGAGGAGGCGCCGAGCACCGCGATCAGCCGGCGGCGCAGCCCGGCGTCGGCGGCCAGGGCATCGCGTACGGCCGCCTCGTCGCCGGAGCGCCGCTCGGACTCGACCAGCCGGTGCAACTGGCGCAGGGCCAGGTCCGGGTCGGCGGCACGGGACAGCGCGGCGAGCAGTTCGGCGGCGCGCTCGTCGGGGGGTTCCTGGGTGTCGGGCCGCCACAGGGCGAGCCCTTCCGGGCCGAGCAGGTTCTCCGCTCGGCTGGCCCCGTCACCCTCGGCGAATCCGTAGCGGGCCAGGCGCCCGCGGACCGGCCGGGTCACCGTCAGGCCCCCAGCAGCGGCAGGCTGCGGCGGGGGTTGTCGTCGCCGAGTTCGCCGAGTGCGAGCGCGGCGAACCGGATCGCGAACGGCTGCCACGCCTCCTCGACGTCGGCCATCACCCGGTCGCAGGCGGCCACCACCAGCTCCGGGTCGTAGCCCAGCTCGGCCAGCACCGCCGAGTCGCGGGACCACTCGGCGATCATCGCGGTGTCGCACTCGATGTGGAACTGCAACCCCCAGGCCCGGTCGCCGAGGCGGAACGCCTGGTGCGGGTAGCGGGTGGACGCGGCGAGCAGCGTCGCGCCGTGCGGCAGCTCGGTGATCTCGTCGGCGTGCCACTGGAGCACGTCGGGCATCAACGGCACGTACCGGAACAGGGGATCGTTCTCGGCGGCGTCGCGCCGCCCGACGAGCGCCGGCCCGACCTCGGGGCCGGACGGGCTGCGCTCGACCCGGCCGGCGTGCGCGGTGGCGAGCAGTTGCGCGCCGAGGCAGACGGCGAGCGTGGGCACGCGCTGGCGGACCGCTTTGCGCAGCAGCCCTTCCAGCGCCGGGAACCAGGGTGCGCCGGGTGCGCCGTCGGGCCCCGGGTATGGCTGCTGGTCGCCGCCGAGCACCACGAGCGCGGCGTACCCCTCCAGGTCGGCGGGGAGCGCGTCACCGGCGTGCGGACGCAGCACGCGCAGCTCAAGGCCCCCTTCGGTGAGCCACTCCCCCAGGCGGCGGAGGTCGTCGGTCGGGTCGTTCTCGATCACCAGCGCGGTCGCCACGACGTCGAGGCTAGCCGGTGCGCCCGACAGCGGCCGGTCCGGCAGGCCCTAGGCTCGCGATCGTGCCTGACGACTGCGTACGCCCACCGGCCCTGCGTCCCGGCGACGCGGTGATGCTGGTGTCCCCGTCCGGGCCGACCCGTCCCGAGCGGGTGGCCCGCGGCATCGAGCTGCTCACCGGCTGGGGGCTGCGGCCGGTGCCCGCGCCGAACGCGTACGCCCGGCGGGGTTATCTGGCCGGCGACGACGCGCTGCGGGCCGCGGACCTGAACGCGGCGTTCGCCGACCCGGAGATCCGCGGGGTGATCTGTACCCGGGGCGGCTACGGCGCGCAGCGGGTGGTCGACCTGATCGACATGGCGGCGGTACGCCGGGATCCGAAGGTGGTGGCCGGGTTCTCCGACATCACCGCGTTGCAGTTCGCGCTCTGGCGGGGCGCCCGGCTGGCCGGGGTGCACGGGCCGGGTGCGGCGTGGCGCGACGAGCGCACGCCGATCCGCTCGGCGGAGTCGCTGCACGCCGCGCTGACGAGCACCGAGCCGGTGACGGTGGCGGCGGTCGAGGCGGAGGAGACGTACCGGGTGCGGGTGCCCGGGCGGGCCGAGGGCCGGCTGATCGGCGGCAACCTGTGCCTGATCACCGCGTCGATCGGCACGCCGGACATGCCGGACCTGACCGGGGCGATCCTGCTGGTCGAGGAGGTGCAGGAGCCGCCTTACAAGATCGATCGGATGCTCACCCACCTGCGCCGCTGCGGCGCGCTGGACGGGATCGCCGGGGTGGCGGTGGGTCAGTTCACCGAGTGCGCGGACGGCTGGGACACCACTGTCGTGGACGTGCTCACCGATCGCCTCGGCGACCTCGGCGTCCCGCTCCTCGGCGGCCTCCCCGTCGGCCACGGCCCCGGCCAGCTGACCGTCCCGGTGAACACCCCCGCCGTCCTGGACGCCACCGACGGCACCCTCACGGTGACGTCCGCCGTCTGCTGACGCCGAGGCCCGGCGATCATGAGGTTGGCGGCACTCTGGAGATCCACAACTGCCGCCAACCTCATGATCAACCCTGAACCGGCGTGAGGTGGGCCACGCCGCCGGTCTCCAGGGCCACCCAGACCGTGCGGTCGGGGGTCACCGTGAGGCCGTGAGGCTCGGAGTCGGGAGTGGGCAGGTCGTGGGCGGTGATGCGGCCGTCGGGGTCGATGTGGCCGATGCGGTTGGCGGCCCACTCGGTGAACCAGCACCCGCCCGCCGGGTCCGCGACGATCGCGTGCGGGCGGGCCGTCCGGTCCGGCAGCGGGAACTCGACGATCCGCCCGTCCGGCGCGATCCGCCCGAGCTGCCCGGCGAGGATCTCCACGAACCAGAGCGCGCCGTCGCCGCCCCGGGTGATGCCGACCGGCCCGGCCGCCTCGGTGGGCAGCGGATGAACGGTCGCCTTCCCGTCCAGGCCGACCCGGGCGATCGCGTTGGCCTGGTTGAGCGTGAGCCAGAGCGCGTCGTCCGGCCCGGCCGCGAGCATCGACGGGAAGCCCTTCGTCACCGGCAGCGGGAAGGAGGTCACCTCACCGCCGACTGTCACCCGGCCGACCGTGTCGTCGTTCATGCCGGCGTACCAGAGCGCGCCGTCCGCGCCCACCGCCAGCCCGCCCGGGCCGCAGCCGGGCGGCAGCGCCACCGAGCCGGTCTCGCCGTCGACGGTGATCCGGCCGAGCCGGTCGTCGCCCGAGCGGGTGTACCAGAGCGCCCCGTCGGGACCGGCGACGATGATCAGCGGCCGGCTGTCCGGCGGGTCGTCGCGGTAGGCGCGTACCTCACCGTCGAGGCCGAGCCGGGCGACGCCGCCGGAACCGGCCAGCGTCAGCCAGAGCGCGCCGTCGGGCCCGACCGTGATCGAGTACGGCCCGGAGCCCGGCCCGGTGAGCGGAATCTCGCTGATGGCGGGCTGTGTCATCGAGAAGGCCTTTCGTCGGGTTTGGCCCAGCCTTGCGGGTACCCCGGCGACGCGGCAACACGAGTAATTCGAGCCTTCCGGGCGTGATTGCCAGCTCGCTGACAGGTTCGCCACGGGTCGCCCTCAGTTCCGGCAGCCACTGTCGGTGACGTCATCGCACCACCACCGAACAGGAGAATCGCATGATCCGCACGATGTCGAAGAAGCACCTGCTGGCCGGCCTGGCCACCGCCGGAGTGCTCGGCGTCGGGATCGCCGCCCCGACGGTGGCCCTCGCCGACGACAAGAGCCCGAAGCCGTCCTCGAGCGCCAGCACCACCGACCAGGGTGACGACCGCCGCCAGAAGCACGCCGACCGGCAGGCCGAGTTCGCCGAGGCGCTCGCCACGGAGCTGGGCGTCCCGACCGACAAGGTCACCGCGGCGCTGGAGAAGCTGCACGAGCAGCGCCAGGGCGACCGCCCGGAGCGGCCGGAGCGGCCCTCGACCGAGGACCGGCAGGCCGCGCTGAAGGAGCGGCTGAACCAGGCCGTCGAGGACGGCAAGCTGACCCGGGAGCAGGCCGACGCGGTGCTCAAGGCCGCCGAGGCCGGCGTGTTCCCGGGCGGTCCCGGCCACGACGGCAAGGGCGGCCCGCGGGGCGGACACGACAAGGGCGGCCCGGCCGGCATCGGGTCGTAGCCGAGACGTACACCGGTGGCGGCCACCTCGTCGGTGGCCGCCACCGTGCCTCGCTCAGCCCTCGGCCGGCGGGCTGAAGACCCCGAACAGGTTGCCCGACGGGTCACGCAGCGTGGCACGCACCAGTCCGGCCGGCGTGGTCACCGGCGCCGTCAGTACGGCGCCGCCGGCCTTCTCGGCCCGGCGGCAGGTCTCCGCCACGTCGTCCACCTGGGCGTAGAAGGTCGCGTAGTTGCCGTCGTCAGTGCCCCGGATCGCGCCGCCGATCCCCCGCTCACCGCCGGCCGTCGTCTGCCGGTACGACCCACCCGGGCCGCCCTGCTCGAAACTCCAGCCGAACATCTCGACGTAGAACCGCTGCGCCTCGTCGGGGCGGTCGGAGCCGATCTCGAACCAGGTCACGGGCGTACTGGACATGCTTCCTCCTGGGATTCGCGCCGGCGGTCGGCCGACGTCGTCAGGATTCAGCGTGATACCGGGCCACGACAGCGTCCTGTCGGTGTTTCCACCCGGATCAGACCAGGGTGAGCGGACGCACCCGGTCGACCGGCACATCGAGATCGCCGGGACGCAGCTCCCGGGTCACCGGCTCGGCCAGCGGACGCACCGACACGATCCGGTCGGTGCGGAAGCAGCGCAGACCGTCGCGCAGCCGGCACCAGGCGACGAGGTACCAGTGCACCGAGTTGCCCAGGTAGGCCAGCGGCTCCACGTCGCGCAGCGAATCCGTGCCGCCACGGTCGGCGTACCGCAGGCGCAGCACCCGCCCGGCGGCGACCGCGTCGGCGACGGCGGCCGGGACGGGCGTGCCCGGCCCGTCGCCGACCAGGTGGACCCGGCCGGCGAGCCGGTGCGCCTCGGCCACCGCGGCGGGCGGCATCACCGCGACCAGCTTGCGCAGCGCGGCCCCGGCCGCCGGGGCGAACGGGGAACCGCCGAGCCGGTGCAGCGCGACGGCCATCGCCACCGCCTCGGCCGCTGTCAGGTTGACCGGCGGGAGCGTGCGCGCCCGGTCGACCACGTAGCCGCCGGAGCGGCCCGGCTCGGCCCAGATCGGCACCCCGGCACCCTGCAAGGCGGAGATGTCGCGCTCGACGGTGCGGGTGCTCACCTCGAAGCGGCGGGCCAGCCAGCTCGCGCTGCGCGGGCGCGGCGAGACCGCCCGCAGCTCCTCGACCAGGGCGTAGAGGCGATCGGTACGGTTCACCCCCGGACGCTAACCCGGGGGTACGACACCGCTCAGGCGATGCAGGCGCAGACGATCAGCGCGGCGCCGAAGTGGGTGGCGGCGCTGACCCGGGCCGCCGGGTGCGGCTCGTCGGCGGCGATGACGTCACCCAGCCTGCCGGGGGTGAGCAGGTCCAGCACCAGGAACGCGAGCGCCATCACCAGCAGGCCGACCAGCCCGAAGACCACAGTGGACGCGAGCCCCTTGGCGAACGAGCTGTAGCTGGTCAGGATGGCGGTGAAGACGATGCCGGCGATGCCGAGCTGGTTGGCGGCGAGCAGCAGCGCCGCGTTGCCGTTGCGGCGTACCCAGATCAGCTCCCGCAGCTTGCCCGGGGTGAGCAGGTCGACGAGCAGGAACCCGGCGGCCATCAGCGCCACCCCGACGATCCCGAACACGATGCTCTGCCACGCCCCGTCGAGCAGATCTCCCAGCACCAACGCCTCCCCGGCTCACGCCGCCCGGCGGGGGTGCCGGTGCGGTGCCGCAGACGATAGCGGCACCGCGCCACAACGATCTAGAGCGAGAGGTAGCGCTGCCGCTCGTACGGGGTGACCTCGCGGCGGTACTGCTCCCACTCGGAGCGCTTGTTGCGCAGGAAGAAGTCGAACACGTGCTCGCCGAGCACCTCGGCCACCAGCTCGGACTCGGCCATCACGTCGATCGCCTCGGACAGGTTCTCCGGCAGCGTCTCGTAGCCCATGGCCCGGCGCTCGGCGCTGCTCAGCGACCAGACGTCGTCCTCGGCGCCGGGGGGCAGCTCGTAGCCCTCCTCGATGCCCTTGAGGCCGGCGCCGAGCATCACCGCGAACGCGAGGTAGGGGTTGGTCGCGGAGTCCAGCGAGCGGACCTCGACCCGGGCCGAGTTCGGCTTGCCGTACGCGGGCACCCGCACCAGCGCGGACCGGTTCAGGTGGCCCCAGCAGACGTACGCGGGGCTCTCGGTGATCCGGTCCGGCAGCGCCTGCGGGAACAGCCGCTTGTACGAGTTGACCCACTGGTTGGTGACCGCGGTGTACTCCCGGGCGTGGGTGAGCAGCCCGGCGATGAACGACTTCGCGACCTTCGAGAGCTTCATCGGGTCGCCGGCGTCGTGGAACGCGTTGCGCTCCCCCTCGAACAGCGACAGGTGCGTGTGCATGCCGCTGCCCGGCTGGTCGGTGAACGGCTTCGGCATGAAGCTGGCCTGCACGCCGGTGGAGAGCGCGACCTCCTTCACCACGTGCCGGAACGTCATGATGTTGTCGGCGGTGGTGAGCGCGTCGGCGTAGCGCAGGTCGATCTCCTGCTGGCCGGGGGCGACCTCGTGGTGGCTGTACTCCACCGAGATGCCGATGCGCTCCAGCGCCAGCACGCCCTGGCGGCGGAAGTCCCGCGCGACGGCGTGCGTGGTGTGCTCGAAGTAGCCGCCGGTGTCCACCGGGATGGGCACCGAGCCGTCCTGCGGACCGTTCTCCAGCAGGAAGAACTCGATCTCCGGGTGGGTGTAGAAGGTGAAGCCCTTGTCGGCCGCCCGGGACAGCATCCGGCGCAGCACGTGCCGCGGGTCGGCCCAGGACGGGCTGCCGTCGGGCAGCATGATGTCGCAGAACATCCGGGCGCTCTCGCCGCTGACCCCGCCCTCGAACGGGAAGACCTGGAACGTCGTCGGGTCCGGCATGGCGACCATGTCCGACTCGAAGACCCGGGCGAAACCCTCGATCGCCGAACCGTCGAAGCCGATGCCCTCCTCGAAGGCGGCTTCCAGCTCCGCCGGGGCCACCGAGACGCTCTTGAGCGTGCCGAGCACATCGGTGAACCACAGCCGGACGAAACGGATGTCCCGCTCTTCCAGCGTGCGGAGGACGAACTCCTGCTGACGGTCCACTTCCACCCCTCGTGACACGTACGTCCGCACCGGTCGGGCCGGCTCGGCCTGACCGCCCAGTCTCCACCGGGCTCGTTACGCCGACGTTACGCCCTCCCCGGCCGGCCGTCCCGCCGTGTCCGGTCGGCTGGGACGCGCGCTGCGCCGCCCGGCCACCCGCGACCTGTCGGACCCGGCCCGGACGGCTGGGGGAAGATGGAGACATGCCCACCCTGCGTCTCGCCCTGTGCCAGGTCAACCCGACGGTAGGCGACCTCGCCGGCAACGCCGGCCTGGTCCGCACGTGGACCCGCCGGGCCGCCGACGCCGGCGCCCAGCTCGTCCTGTTCCCCGAGCTGATGCTCACCGGTTACCCGGTCGAGGACCTGGTGTTCCGGCGTTCGTTCGTGGCCGCGTCCCGGGCCGCGTTGCACCGGCTCGCCGCCGACCTGGCCGCCGACGGTCTCGGTGACCTGCCGGTCGTGGTCGGCTACCTGGACGCGGACGGGCCCCCGCAGGTCAGTTCCGACGCCGAGCCGGGCCGGGGCGCCCGCAACGCGGCGGCGGTGCTGCACCGGGGCGAGGTGGTGGCCACCTACTTCAAGCACCACCTGCCCAACTACGGCGTCTTCGACGAGGACCGCTACTTCGTCCCCGGCGACACGCTCACGGTGGTGCGCGTCGGCGGCGTGGACGTGGCACTGACCATCTGCGAGGACCTGTGGCAGGCCGGCGGCCCGTTCGCGGTGGCCCGGCAGGCCGGCGTCGGGCTGGTGCTGAGCATCAACGGCTCGCCGTACGAGCTGAACAAGGACGACGTACGGCTGCCGCTGGTCGGCCGGCGTGCCGCCGAGGCCGGGGCCGCCGTCGCGTACGTGAACATGGTCGGCGGCCAGGACGAGCTGGTCTACGACGGCGACTCGATGGTCGTCGCCGCGGACGGCACGCTGCTGGCCCGGGCGCCGCAGTTCGTCGAGCACCTGCTGGTGCACGATCTGGAGCTGCCGGCGGCGGCCGGCGCGCCGGGCGGCACCGGTGAACTGAGCGACGGCATGCGCGTGGCCCGCCACGAGATCCCGGCGATCCCGGCCGCGCCGTCCGGCCCGGCCGCCGACGGCGGCATCATCGAGCCGGTCGCCGACGAGGCCGAGGTGTGGCACGCGCTGGTGCTGGGCCTGCGCGACTACGTCGACAAGAACCGCTTCCCCTCTGTGGTGCTCGGCCTGTCCGGCGGCATCGACTCCGCGGTGGCGGCCGCGATCGCCGTGGACGCGGTGGGCCCGGAGCGGGTCGTCGGCGTCTCGATGCCCAGTCAGCACTCCTCCGAGCACTCCCGCACCGACGCCGAGGACCTGGCGAAGCGCACCGGCCTGGACTACCGGGTCGAGCCGATCCAGCCGATGGTGGACACGTTCCTGGCGAACATGTCGCTGTCCGGGGTGGCGGTGGAGAACCTGCAGGCCCGGGTGCGCGGCGTGATCCTGATGGCGCTGTCGAACCAGGAGGGCCACCTGGTGCTCACCACCGGCAACAAGAGCGAGCTGGCGGTGGGTTACTCGACGCTGTACGGCGATTCGGTGGGCGGCTACAACCCGGTCAAGGACGTCTGGAAGACGCTGGTGTGGCGGCTGGCGAAGTGGCGCAACGCGGACGCGGCCCGGCGCGGGCAGACCCCGCCGATCCCGGAGAACTCGATCGGCAAGCCGCCCTCGGCCGAGCTGAGCCCCGGCCAGCTCGACAGCGACACGCTGCCCGACTACGACGTGCTCGACCCGATCCTGATCGGCTACGTCGACGGCGACCTGGGCCGCGACGGCCTGGTCGAGTCCGGCCACGACCCGGCGGTGGTGGACAAGGTGCTGCGGATGGTGGATACCGCCGAGTACAAGCGGCGGCAGTCGGCGCCCGGCACCAAGATCTCCATGAAGGCGTTCGGGCGGGACCGGCGGCTGCCGATCACCAACCGGTGGCGCGAGGACGGCTGACCGCTGCCCGGCCGGGGAGTGACATCCTCCACTGCGACCTGCCCGCGGCCCGTCGCCCGGTGCGACGATCGCGGGGAACCCGGGGACCGCGTGCGCGGCCTCGAGGAAGGAGATTGTCATGGTGGAGTCCACCCCGGCCGAGGTGACCGCCCTCTACGGCGGGCCGGCCACGCGGCGGGTACGCACCCGTGACCTGATCGCCGCCAAGGAGCGCGGCGAGCGGTGGGCGATGCTGACCTCGTACGACCAGTACACGGCCTCGATCTTCGACCAGGCGGGAATCCCAGTGCTGCTGGTCGGCGACTCGGCGGCGAACAACGTCTTCGGCTACGAGACCACGCTGCCGGTGACCGCCGAGGAGCTGCTGCCGCTGGTCCGCGCCGTGGTACGGGCCACGAAGCACTCGCTGGTCGTCGGCGATCTGCCGTTCGGCTCGTACGAGGAGGGCCCGGCGCAGGCGCTGCGCACCGCCGTGCGGTTCATGAAGGAGGGCGGCTGCCACGCGGTGAAGCTGGAGGGCGGGCGGCGCTGCGCCGCCCAGATCGAGGCGATCACCGGCGCGGGCATCCCGGTGATGGCGCACGTCGGCTTCACGCCGCAGAGCGAGCACACGCTCGGCGGCTACCGGGTGCAGGGCCGGGGCGAGGCCGCCGAGGAGGTGCTCGCCGACGCGCGTGCGGTGGTCGAGGCGGGCGCGTTCGCGGTGGTGCTGGAGATGGTGCCGGGCGAGGTGGCCAAGCGGGTCACCGCCGAGTCGCCCATCCCCACCGTCGGCATCGGGGCCGGCCCGGACACCGACGGGCAGGTGCTGGTCTGGCAGGACATGGCCGGATTGCGCACCGGCCGGGCGCCGCGCTTCGTCAAGCGCTACGCCGACCTGGCCGGCGCGCTCACCGACGCCACCCGCCGGTTCGCCGACGAGGTACGCGGCGGCGAGTTCCCCGCCGCGGAGCACACCTTCTGATGCGGGTGCGGCGAGGGCCGGCGCCGGCCGGCCCTCGCCGCGCTCTCAGAGGTCGGTGACGCGGATGCCGGCGTGCGCCTTGTAGCGCTTGTTGATCGCGATCAGGTTGGCCGTGAACGCCTCGATCTGGTGGGCGTTACGCAGCCGTCCGGCGTAGATGCCCCGCATGCCGGGGATCCGCGCGGCCAGCGCGCCGACCACGCCCACCAGTTCCCGGTCCTCGGTGCAGATCAGCACGTCCAGGTCGATCCGGTCGATCTCCGGGTCGGCCAGCAGCGGAGCGCTGACGTGGTTGAACGCGGCGCAGACCCGGGACTCGGGCAGCAGCGCGGCGGCCTGCTGCACGGCGCTGCCCTCGGCGACGGTGAGCGCGTACGGACCCTGCTTGTCGAAGCCGAGCGGGTTGACGCAGTCCACCACGATCTTGCCGGCCAGCGGTTCGGTGAGCGCGGCGACGGTGGCCGCGTGCCCGTCCCACGGCACCGCCACGATCACCACGTCACTGCGCCGGGCCACGTCCTCGTTGTCGCCGCCGGAGACGACGGCACCCTCCGGTACGCCGGGCAGGGCGGCGATCTCGGCGGCGGCCCGGGTGGCCCGCTCCGCGGTGCGGGAGCCGATCAGCACCGTCTGCCCGGCCCGGGCGAACCGGTAGGCGAGCCCTCGTCCCTGGTCGCCGGTGCCACCGATGATGCCGACGGTCAGCCCGGAGACGTCGGGCAGCGTGGTCGCGTCGTAAGCCATGGGCTCATCCTCGCAAAGCGCGACGGCGTGCGGTGCATCCCGATGCTGTGACAATGGCCGCGCTGGTCACGCCCGTTCGAAGGCGACCCGGCGCTGGGCCGCGTCGGCGACCGTGAGCCGTACCCGGACGCGTTCGCCGAGCGGCAGCTCTCCGGTGCAACGGGCCCGCACCGGCGGTTCGTCCAGCGCGATCGTGCCGCCGGGCTGACGGCCGGGCCGTCCGTCGCCCGCCGGGCGCGGTTCGTCCACGTCGAGCACCGCCGCCTCGAACGTCTCCCCCACCCGGTGCGCGAGCAGCACCGCCTCGGCCAGTTCCACGGCGCCCCGGCTGGCAGCGCCGGCGGTCCGGTCGGTCGTGGCCATCACCTCGGGCAGCTTCGGCAGCGCGGCCCGGACCTGCTCGGGCACCTCCCGGCCCTCGTGCAGCGCCAGGCAGACCTCGGTGGCGTACCGGTCGGCCAGCCGCCGCAGCGGCGCCGTGACGTGCGCGTACGCGGCGGCCACCCCGCCGTGCTCGGGCTGCTCGGGCACCTCCCCGTCGAACGCGGTGTACGCCGCGCCGCGCATCAGCTCGGCGGCCTGGTCGACGAAGGCGGCCACCCGGGGCTGGGAGGTGTCCAGCCCGTCGAGCACCTGACCCACGGGTGTGCCGTCCGGCCAGGGCACGCCGAGCGGACCGGCGGCCAGCCGCAGCCGCTCGACCGCCTCCGGGCGGGGGCCGGGCATGGTGCGCAGCAGACCGATCCGGCCGGCCAGCATGATGTCCGCGGCGGCCATCCCGGTCAGCAGCGAGATCTGGGCGTTGTGCTCCTCCATCGGGCCGGGGCCGCGCAGCACCAGCCGCCACCCGTCGCCGTCGGGCTCGACGTCCTGCTCCGGCAGCGGCAGGTTGATCGCGCCGCGGCTCAGGCCACGGGCGGTGAGCAGCGCCCCGATCTCGGGCAGCAGGGCGATCGGCTCGGGCAACCGGCCGGCGTCGGCGTCGCGCTGCACGCCGCCGTAGTCGAGCTTGGCCCGGCTGCGCACCAGCGCCCGCTCCAGGGTGGCCGCGACGGTGCCGCCATCGGCGTCCAGGTCGACGGTCCAGAGCACGGCGGCCCGGTCGGCGTCCGGCAGCAGGCTGGCCGCCCCCTCGCTGAGCGTGTGCGGGTGCAGCGGCACGTTGCCGTCGGGCAGGTAGACCGTCTGCCCGCGCCGCCACGTCTCGGCCTCCAGCTCACCGCCGAGGCGTACGTGGGTCAGGACGTCGGCTATCGCGTACCGGACGCGGTAGCCGCCGCCGGGACGGCGGGTGAGGTGCATGGCCTGGTCGAGGTCGCGCGAGGTCGCCGGGTCGACGGTGACGAACGGGATGTCGGTCCGGTCGGGGACGGCGGGCGGCGGCGCGGCGGCGGCCAGGTCGGCCTCGCGCTGCGCCGCGGCCGGGAAGCTCTCGGGCAGTCCCAGCTCGCGGCGCAGCGCGCCGAAGTCGATACGGGGCGCCAGTACGCGTCGGATCAGCACGCGGTCAATCCTGACAGCGCCCCGCACGTTCCGCCCCTCGGGAGGGAGCGGTGTCCGCGGCGTCAGGCGCGGCGGGCCGGCGCCTTACGTGCGGTGGTGCTCTTGGCGGCGGTGCTCTTGCGGGCCGGCGCCTTCTTCGCGGCGGTGGTCTTCGCCGTGGTGGTGGTCTTGCGCGCCGTGGTGGTCTTGCGCGCGGGCGCCTTCTTCGCCGCCGCCTTGCGCGCCGTGGGACGCGTCGAGGCGGTCGTCGTCTTCGCCGGCGCCTTCTTCGCCGCGGTGGTCTTCTTGGCGGCGGTGGTCTTCTTCGCCGCCGAGGTGACCTTGCGCGCGCCGGTGGTCTTCTTGGCCGCCGTGGTCTTCTTCGCCGTCGTCGTCTTGCGGGCCGGCGCCTTCTTCGCGGTGGCAGTGGTGCGGGCCGTCGTGCTCTTCCGGGCCGCCGTGGTCTTCTTCGCCGCCGTCGTCTTCTTCGCCGTGGCCTTCTTCGCGGTGGCCTTCTTGGCCGGCGCGCTCTTGGCGGTGGCCCGGCCGGCCGGCGCCGTCCGCGCCGCGGTCTTCTTCGCCGTCGTCCTGCTGGTGGTGGCCTTGGTGGCCGGCGCCTTGCGGGCTGCCGCCACGACCTTCCGGGCGGCCGCCTTCTTGGCCGCCGCCTTCTTCGCCGGTGTCCGCCCGGCGCCGGCGCCCGAGGCGTTCGGCGACGCCTTGGTGACCGTGGTCGACCTGCCCGCGGTGGTCCTCTTCGCGGTCGTCCGTTTCGCGGCCGGGCGGGTGGCCTGCTGTGCTTCGGCCATCTCGGTTCCCTTTCCTGGGGACGTGCTCTCGCCCTCGCGGAGCACGGATCACCTCGACGCGGGCCCTCCCGCGCCGTCTAGCGGCCCTCCCCGGCCCAACGGGCGTCCTCGGCGTCCCACGCGTCGTTCCGCTCCCGCACCGTCTGCAGGGCGTTGTCCGCGTCGGCGGCTGAGGCGTACGGTCCGAGAACGTGCCGTGCGGGGCACACGTCGGCATCGGTCTCGACCCGGTGGTGTCGCGTGCACCAGTAGTAGTGCCCACCACTTCCGTCGTCGCTCATGCGATCACTGTGCACCGCGAACCGCCCGTCCGCCACCGGAACGGCGCAAATAGTCACCGTTCTCCACATTAGACCTGGTCGGGGCGGTTGCGACGGGGAACGACGCAGGACCGGCGGATCGACGCCGAGCCAGCCGGCACTACGAGCGGACCGGCCGGGCGCTGAGCTGGAACGCCTGACCCTCAGGCGGGCGCCGGGACAGGCTCCGGGCCGGGCACGGCCGCCGTCGGCCGGGCCGCCGCGATCGCGTACGCCAGGACATAGGGCGTGCACGCCAGGTAGAACTGCGGCTCGACCCCCAGGCGGTCGGTGATCCGGAACCGTTCCCACTCGGTCGGCTGGGGCAGCCCGAACGACGAGTCGGTCCAGCAGGTCAACAGCCAGAGCGGCGCGGAGATCCGGTCCACCGCGTCCGGCGGCAGGCCGTCCGCCACGGGTGCGGTGGCCGGGATCGAGGCGACCACCGCGAGCACCACCGCCGCGTCGGCCGCCACCAGCGCGCCGAGCAGCCCGGCCAGCCACGCGGCCCGGACCCGGCCCCGGCGCGCCAGCGCCCCGGCGGCCCAGAGCGCCGGGACCAGCAGCGCCAGCCAGAGCAGCAGCCCTGGTGCGCTCTCCCAGACGCGGCTCTCGCCCCGGCCGGCGAACAGCGCCAGCGTCGCGGTCGCCGTCGCGGCGATCGGCAGCACCACGCCGAGCGCGGTGGGCAGCGCCCCCACGCGCACGGTCCGGCGCGCGGCCCGGGCGACGACGAGCGCGAGCGCCCCGCCCAGCAGCGCGGTGAGCGCCGACCAGACCCGCAACTGCGCGGCGGTGGCCCACGGCACGCGCATCTCCAGCCACGCGTGGGCCACGCCCATCACCGCGGCTGCGGCCGCGAGGACCGCGACGCAGGCCGGCGGCGCGAGCAGCAACACCCCAGCGGTACGCCCCAGCCGCCGCGACCCGGCCCGGCCGGCGAGTGGCGTGGCCGCCCGGCTGACCGCAAGGCTCCCGGCGAACCGGAGCATCCCCCACCGCCGCCCGGTCCGGGCCAGCTCGTGCAGCTCGGCGGCCCATTCCCGGGCCAGGTCGGCGCGCAGCTCCACCGGCCAGCGCCACACCGCGACCCGCAGCAGGACGGCGGCCACCCCCCGGGTCACCATGCCGGTGCCCCGGCCGGGTCCACGCCGGCACGTTCCACGGGCACGAGCGAACGCAGCTCGGCCAGCGCCAGCCGGGCCGACCGCGTGCCCTCGCCGGTGAGGCGGTAGTAGCGGCGGGCCGGGCGGCCGGCGGCGACCGGGTCGACGTCCTCCCAGTCGGCGGCGAGCCAGCCGGCCGCCTGGAGGCGGTGCAGCACCGGGTAGAGCGTCCCGCTGGGCAGGCCGGTGAGCCGCATCAGGTCGAGGCCGTAGCGCGGGGCCTCGGGCTCGGCGAGCAGCGCCGAGAGCACCTTCGCCACCGGAATGGTCAGTCGCACGGGCACACTCTATCGGAACTCTACATAGGGAGGGCGCACCGTCGTAGCAGGACAAACGGTGATCGACAATGGGACGCCGTGTCCCCTTTGGCGGGACCGGTGGCCGGTCCGGCGGTGCCCGCTCAGGTGGATCACCGGTGGCCCGGGTGCACCGCGCGGCTCCATATGCGAGCCTCGACGGACCGAACCCGCTGTCCGCCCGCTTCCGGCGGACAGCGGCCCGAGTTGGGGAGAAAAAACGTGAGCAACCTTGACATCGCGCTGAAGAACGCGATGAACATCGACGGCGCGATCGGTGCCGCGCTCGTCGACTACACAAGCGGCATGACGCTCGGCGTCGCCGGGGGCACCGGCGAGATCGACCTGACCGTCGCCGCCGCCGGCAACACCGACGTCGTACGCGCCAAGCTGCGCACCATCGAGATGCTCAAGCTCGACGACGAGATCGAGGACATCCTGATCACGCTCGGCAGCCAGTACCACCTGATCCGCCCGCTGAGCGCCCGCACCGGCAAGGGCCTGTTCCTCTACCTGATGGTGAGCAAGAGCCGGGCCAACCTCGCGATGGCGCGGCACCAACTGCGTGCGATCGAGGAGAGCCTGGAGCTGTGAGCCGGGTGGACGACCTCCCCCGCCGTTCGCGCGCCCAGGCCGGCACGCTGCCGCCACCACGCGCGCTCCCGCCCTCGCTGTCCGGCAACCCGGCGCTGCCGTACCCGGCAATCGGCCAGGAGCTGTCCGCGCTGCGGTTGCAGATCCCCGGCGTGCACGGCTGCGTCCTCGGCGGCGTCGACGGCCTACTCGTCACGCACAACCTGCAGAACGGCGCCGACCCGGACGACCTGGCCGCGCTCGCCGCCACCACGTACGGACTCGGCCGCCAGGTCGGGCTCCGGCTCGGACAGGGCGACTTCCAGCAGTCCACGGTGCGCAACGCGGGCGGCTACCTCAGCGTGTACGCGATCAACGGCCAGGCCCTGCTCGCCGTGGTCGGCACGGACAGCATCAACGTGGCGCGGCTGCACCTGCACGCCCCGGCCACCGCGGCCCGGCTCGCCGAGCTGCTCGACGGCGTCACCCCGGCCACGTCCTGACGTACGCCGGTCGTCTCGGTTCCACCCGTCCGGACCGAGGCGGCCGGCGTACCCCCGGCTTCTGTCGCTCGTGGTGGTCAGAGGCCGAAGCGGCCCGCCCACGCGGTCACGTCTGCCACAGTGGCGTTGCCGCCGCAGACCACAAGGCCCAGCCGGACGTCGCCGCCCACCCGCTCGACCACCCGGCGGGCGGCGGGCAGCAGGCACCCGGCGGCCGGCTCGGCCCACGCCTTGGCGTGCTCGGCCAACTCCAGCGTGCCCCGCACGGCCTCGGCGTCGGAGACCACGAGGACGTCGCTCACCAGAGCCGTCACGTGCTCGTAGGTGAGCTGCGAGACGCTCGGCGCGCTGAGCGTGGTGACGATCGACGACAGCGGCACCTCGACCGGGCCGCCCTTCGCCAACGCCTGCGACATCGCCTCCGCACCCTCGGTCTCCACGCCCCAGACGCGTACCCCCGGCCGCCGCGCCCGCAGCGCCGCCGCCACACCCGAGATCAGCGCGCCCCCGCCGATGCTGACCAGCACGTCGGTCAGCTCACCGGCGTCGTCGGCCAGCTCCAGCCCCACAGTGCCCTGCCCGGCCAGCACGATCGGGTCGTCGAACGGGTGCAGCAGTGTCACGCCCTCGTCGCGCAACCGGTTCATCAGCGCGAACGCGCCGGCCATGTCCTCGGTCAGCCGGACGTCCGCACCGGCCGCCCGGGCCACCTCGACCGCACGGACGGGCGCGCTACGGGGCATCACCACTGTCGCCGCCACCCCTAGCGCGCCGGCCATCACCGCGACCGCGATGCCGTGGTTGCCGCCGCTGACCGCGACCACCCCCGCCGCCCGCTCCGCGTCGTCGAGCGCGAGCAGCTTCGCCGCCGCACCACGGGCCTTGAACGATCCGGTACGTTGCAGCAGCTCCAGCTTGGCGGTGACAGGCACGCCGAGCAGTTCAGACAGTCCCGGGCTGGACAGGGTCGGGGTGTGGACGACGACGTCGGCGATCCGGTCGGCGGCCGCCTGGATGTCCGCAAGTTCGATCACCATCGCAGCGTCCCACAGATCCTTCAGTGCGGCGTTCGTCGTGGGCGAACTCCCCGTATCTACGCCAAGGTCTCTCCCAACGCGGCGAAGATGCCGCAGGCCCTCCTCGGAGGGCGCCATGAGGAATTCCCGGCACGTCGAGTCTGCCGTTATCCAGCCGAGGCACCGAACCGCTGGACAACGAGGATCAGGGCGAGCCCCAGCAAGCAGGCCAAGACGATTCCACCACCGATTACGACGGCTCTCGAATTCGAGGTGTTGTACGAGGCTGCCAGGTCGTCGCCTGCGTAGGAATCGCCGTACACCATGCCGCTGACAACCGGGGAGTCATCACCGGCCTCGACGGAGCTGTTCGTCTGATCTCCCCCGCCCAGCCTGCCCTCATGCACCATCGACAGCGCCCTGGCCTCTTCGATCAACTCCCTCAGCTCGGCCTCGAAATCCGGGTAGTCGTCGGCCAGGAAACCGATGGCGGCAGCCAGATCGCCCTGCTTCCGCGTACTCCGTGGGGCATCCTCCCAGTTCTCGTATATCTCGCTGCTGTCCACATCCATGAGCTGGGAATGAACCCGCGCACGCAACTTCTCGGCCGCCTCCTGAAGCCCGGCGCCCGCGGTGCCACCCGTTGCCGCAACCAGGACACGGACAGCCGCTCTGCCAAGTTCCTCGTCCATGACGTCCGAGTGTCAGTCACTTTCCACAAGCGCGAACCAACCGATCGGCCCCGCTCCACGTCGGAAATCCGACAAGGCCAACAGCATGTCCTCGGGTGGTCATACGGAGGGGTCCCAGTCGGCGAGCTGATCGAAGATCCGACGGTCGCCTGCGAACTGCAGCGAATCGAGCGGTATGCGGCCGTAGAAGAACAGCACCAGGTCACTTGCCGTGCCCCGGGCGGAGACGTCGGCCGTTTCGGGATCCCCGCCGGCAGCGGGCGTGAGGCGGGCGACCTGTGCGCCGTCGCGGGAGAGCCGAAGGCGCCAGGAGCGGCCCTCGACGGCGTGGTAGTCGACGACGGCGGGGGCGTGCGGCCAGGCGACGGTGGTTGCGCAGAGGGTGAACTGGCAGTCGTCGAAGCCGTCCAGGGCGACCTCTTCCGGTAACGGCTGCGGGGCGCCCACGGTGAGCTGGGCGTCATAGGTGTGCACCGCGATCTCGGAAACCTGTCGTCGCGCCCAGGCACCAGAGGTCTGCGGCGACGGCGAGTCGTCCCACCACGTCCAGCACCTGCGATCCGGGCCGGCCTCACGCAGCACGCTCGTCAGTAGGTCGATGGACTCGGTCCACCAGGCCAGCAGCGCCTCGCGTTCCAGAGGCGCACCCGTGCCGTCGTCCCAGGCCGACTTCTCCGGGGGTGCGTCCGCGGGCCCGGCGGCGACGACGGCGGCCGATTTGCGGCGGGCCATGCCGACGTGTTGGACGAGATCGAACAGGGTCCGGCCGGGATGGGTCGGAACCTGCATGTCGAGACCGGGTGCCGCGGCGACGGCAGCACGGAAGGCGGCAGACCGTTCGCTGATCAGCCGCAGATGATCAGCGAACGTGAGACTTTGATCCACGCGGCTTTCTATCAGTGAGCCATTTTCATCGTGACGGTGCAGGTCACGGGCGGTGCGGGAGGCCGGTGTCCATGTAGGACGAGGCTCCCGGTAAGACAGCAATCGACCAAGATCAGATGCCCCAACCGGGAGCCTCGCTGTGCTGTCTTACCCTGCCGCGATTCCGTTGTCCACCCGCAGCCTGAACCACCTCGCCGCCCTCATCCGAACCCGCCGCCAGCAGCAACGGTCCCGATGGCGACGCCTCGACCCCGGCCGGCAAGCCCTGCTCGCCCTGGCCCACCTGCGCAACGGCGACACCCTGACCCGCCTGGCCGCCGGATTCGAGATCGGCGTCACGACGGCCTGGCGTTATGTCCGCGAGGCCATCGACCTGCTCGCCGCGACCGCCGACGACCTGGCCACGGCCATGACCAGGATCCGGCTACTCGCCTACGCAATCCTCGACGGCACCCTGATCCCGATCGACCGGGTCGCCAACCAGAAGCCGTACTACTGCGGAAAGCACAAGCGTCACGGAGTGAACGTGCAGGTCATCGCCGACGCGGCCGGGCGTCTCGTCTGGGCCTCGACCGCGCTGCCCGGCTCGACGCACGACCTGACCGCCGCCCGCACCCACGGCATCATCGACGCCCTGACCAACGCCGAAGTGATGACCTTCGCGGACAAGGGCTATCAAGGCGCCCACGGCAGCGTGCGCACCCCGTTCAAACGGCGCCGCTTCCGGCCGAAGCTGTCACGCCGGCAGAAGGCCGTCAACCAGGCCCACGCGAAAATCCGCGCCCGAGGCGAACGCGCGATCGCCACCCTCAAGACCTGGAAGATCCTGACCAAGCTGCGCTGCTGCCCACACCGAGCGACCGCGATCGTGCAGGCCATCCTCGTCCTGCACCACGTCGAAGCCGACCGCTACGCAGGATGAAAATCGCTCAGTGGTCTCCGACGACCGGACAGCGATTTTCGTTGTAGCCGTCCTGCCATGGCCAGATGGACACCAGCGGACGACCTCGATGCCCCCACCGTGCCGGGACCGAGGAACTGCTCGACCTCCTTCCTGCGGTGCGGCGCGCCGAGGAGGAACGACCGGCTGAGGTAGCGCATGCTCGGCGGCTATCCCGCAGTGTCTGGGTGGGCGACGGACGAGTCGACCTGTACGCCGGATTCTGTGCCCGGCACGCCCGAAGGCGCACCGGCGGCGGCCATCCATCTCGGCCTGCCGTTGCCGGCAGGCTCCAGCGGCCTACCCGCAGACATCGGGCGGGCAGCCCTCAAGCGTCTGCGCGGGTCGTCATCTTGCGGTGACGACCCTTTCTTGGCCTTGCTCCGGGTGGGGTTTACCGAGCCACCCCGGTCACCCGGGGTGCTGGTGGGCTCTTACCCCACCGTTTCACCCTTACCGTCCCGTAACGGGCCGGCGGTCTGTTTTCTGTGGCACTGTCCCGCGGGTCACCCCGGGTTGCCGTTAGCAACCACCCTGCCCTGTGGAGTCCGGACGTTCCTCGGCGACGGGCCGGAGCCCGTCGACGCGACCGCCCGGTCGACTCGTCCGTCGCGCCCTCATCCTAACGACGCACCCGCCGCGCCCATTTCCGCCCCGGCCCGCCCGAGCAGGAACCGCCCGAGCAGGAACCGGCCAGCGCAGACACAAGCCAAGCCGGGCAAGACCACATCCGGGACGAGCAAGGCCAGCGCGGCGACCGGGCCGGCGCCGTACTAGCCTCGGGGAACCATGGATCTCTCCGACGCCGCGCTCCTGCTCGCCGCCGGTCTCGCCGCGGGCACTGTGAACGCGGTGGCCGGTGGTGGCTCGCTGATCACGTTCCCGGCGCTGATCGCCACCGGGCTGCCGCCGGTGGCGGCGAACGTCTCCAACTCGGTGTCGGTCTTCCCCGGATACGTGGCGAGCGTGGCGGGCAGCCGGGTTGATCTGCCGCGCGGGCGGGAGCTGCGGTCGCTGCTGCCCACCGCCGTACTCGGCACGATCGCCGGGTGCGCGCTGCTGCTGGCCACCCCGGCCCGCGCGTTCGAACTGGTGGTGCCGTTCCTGGTGCTCGGTGCCACCGCCGTGCTCGCGTTCCAGGGTCCGCTGCGCCGGCTGGTCGGCCATCCGGAACTGCTGGGCGCGCGCCGCCGTACCGTCACGGTGCAGACCATGGTCGCGCTCGGCACCGTGTACGGCGGCTACTTCGGCGCGGCCCTCGGAGTGATGCTCGTGGCCGGGCTGGCGCTGGTGCTGGACGCGACGCTGGCCCGGGTGTCCGCGGTGAAGAACCTGCTCTCCGCGGTGGTGGGGCTGACCACGCTCATCGTGTTCGCCCTGTTCGGCCCGGTGAACTGGGCGGCGGTCGCGGTGGTCGCGCCGGCCACCCTGTTCGGCGGGTACGCGGGCGCGCGGCTGGCCCGCCGGCTGCCGCAGGTGGTGTTGAAGACGGTGATCGTGGTGTTCGGCACGGCCATCGGGTTCTACCTGCTGTGGCGGGCGCTGACCTGACGCCGCCGGGCCGGATCAGGGCCGCGGCCGATCAGTAGGCCTCCCCACCGGCTCTCCGGTGCGTGCTCGGCGCGGCGGGCGGACCGGTTCCAGATGGCCCGTTCGCCGTATCCGCCCGCCATCAGATGACCGAACGCGAGGTAGGCGATCATGCCGGCGGCGAGCACCCCGAAGCCGACGGTCTGCACGGCGCCGACGTGTCGGCGCTCGACGCGCGCAACCGCCGCCGCTGAGGTGCGAGGAGGGGTCCCTTATTATGCAGAATGCGTTAATAAGGGACCCCTCCTTTCATGCGACCGGTTCCGGTGCGGAGTCGGCGCGATCGGCGGTGGCCGTGACGCGCGGGTCGCCCTCGTCGGCGAAGTAGTCGTCCGGCGTGGTGCCGTCCGGCCCGTCGGCCACCTTCGCGGCGCGCAGCACCAGCGTGAGCAGCGCGGCCACCACCAGGTTCACCAGCACCGCCACGATGCCGACGTAGATCGTCTTCGGGGTGTCGAAGCCGAACTTCTCCAGCGGGAACGCCGACCCGGCGAAGTGCTTCTTGCCGGTCGCCGGGTTGCCGATCTGGTAGAGCATCCACATGCCCAGGCCCATGCCGGCCGCCCAGCCGGCGATCAGCGCACCCCTGTGGAACCAGCGGGTGTAGAGGCCCAGCGCCACCGCCGGCAGCGTCTGGAGGATGATCACGCCGCCGATGAGCTGGAGGTCGATGGAGAACTGCGGGTCGAGGAAGACGATGCAGGCCACCGCGCCGACCTTCACCACCAGCGAAGTGATCTTCGAGACGTTCGCCTCCTGCGCCGGGGTGGCGTCCCGCTTCAGGTACTCCTTGTAGATGTTGCGGGTGAACAGGTTCGCCGCCGCGATCGACATGATCGCCGCGGGCACCAGGGCGCCGATGCCGATGGCCGCGTACGCCACTCCGGCGAACCAGTCCGGGAACTGCTGGTCGAACAGCAGCGGCACCACCGTGTTGCCGTCCACGCTGCCGGCCTTGGCGCCGGGCAGCGGCTTCACGTTCGCCGCGATGGCCATGTAGCCGAGCAGCGCGATCAACCCCAACAGCAGGCTGTACGCGGGCAGCGCGGACATGTTCCGCTTGATCACGTCGCGGTTCCGGCTGGCGAGCACACCGGTGATGCTGTGCGGGTAGAGGAACAGCGCCAGCGCCGAGCCGAATGCCAGCGTCACGTACTGGATCTGGTTGTTGTCGTTGAGCAGGATGCCGTCGCCGGGCGCCGGTGACGCCTGGAACTTCGCGTCGGCGGCGTCGAAGATGGCTCCCCAGCCGCCGAGCTTGTACGGCAGCCAGATCACCGCGACCAGGATCACGATGTAGATCAGCGAGTCCTTGACGAACGCGATCAGCGCCGGCGCGCGCAGCCCGGACTGGTACGTGTACGCGGCCAGGATCGCGAACGCGATGATGATCGGCAGGTGCCGGGCCACCGCGCTGTCCCCGGTGACGCCCATGGTCTTGAGCACCGCCTCGATGCCGACCAGTTGCAGCGCGATGTACGGCATGGTGGCGACGATGCCGGTGATCGCGATCAGCAGCGCCAGGACCGGCGAGCCGAAGCGGTTGCGGACGAAGTCGGCCGGCGTGACGAAGCCGTGCCGGTGCGAGACCGACCAGAGCCGGCACAGCACCAGGAACACCAGCGGGTAGATGACGATCGTGTACGGCACCGCGAAGAAGCCCGCCGCGCCGGCCCCGAAGATCAGCGCCGGCACCGCCACGAACGTGTACGCGGTGTAGAGGTCACCGCCGACCAGGAACCAGGTGATCCAGCCGCCGAAGCTGCGCCCGCCCAGTCCCCACTCGTCCAGGTGGGCCATGTCGGTCGGCCTGCGCCACCGGGCGGCCACGAAGCCCATGGCGCTGACCACCAGGAACAGCAGGGTGAACACGATGATCTCGGTGAGGTGGTCCCGCCACATCAGTGGTCACCCCGCTTCTTGGTCATCTGGTAGACCAGCGTGGTGGTGCAGACGCCGAGCAGGATCCAGGCCAGTTGCAGCCAGTAGAAGCGCGGGAACCCGAACAGCCGGGGCGAGTCGGCGTTGAACAGCGCCGGGATCAGCGGCACCACGATCGGGATGAAGAGCAACCAGTTCCAGGGACTCTTGTCCTTCGCCCTGGATCGCGCCGTGTCGAGCGCCTCCGGTTCCGGTGCGGACATGTGACACCCTCCGGGCATTCGTAGCGGGCCTGTGACGGCCGGAGGCTACGACCCTGTGACAGGGGTCACGTTCGATCGGGCGATGTCGATGCGCTGAACGGCCGTCGGCATGCGCCGAACGGCCGTCAGACGTCCGTGAGGTGAGAGGTGTCGTTCACCGAGCGGACCGCGACGCCGCCGTCCGGGTACAGGTCCAGTACCGAGATGCCGGCGGTGTCCAGGTAGAGCCGGTGCAGGAACGCGTCGCTCGCGGCGAGCGCGTCGCGCAGCACCAGCTTGATCGGCGAGACGTGGGAGACCACCACCACCGTCTCCCCCGGGTACGCCGAACGCAGCCGGTCGACAGCCCGCCCGGTCCGCTCGGCGACTGTCACGAACGACTCGCCCTTCGGCGGCGCGACGGCCGTGGAGACGAGCCAGGCGTCCAGTTCGGCCGCCCAGCCCTCGCGTACCTCGGCGAACGTGTGCCCCTCCCAGGCACCGAAGTCGCACTCGATCAGGTCGTCGTCGGTGCGTACCGGAGGGTTTCCGACCTGCGCGGCGACCGCCTCGGCGGTGGCCGTACACCGGGACAGCGGGGAACTGACCACCGCCGCGACGGACGGCGCCAGCGCGGCCACCCGGGCGGCGCTGGCCCGGGCCTGGGCCCGGCCCCGCTCGGTGAGCGGCACGTCGCCCCGGCCGGAGTAGCGCTTCTGCACGGTGCGCTCGGTCTCGCCGTGCCGCACCAGGATCAGCCGGGTGGCCTCCTCGGTCGGGCGCGGCTCCCAGGAGGCGGGCGTGGTGGCCGGGTCGGTGCCGGTGGCCCGCACGACAGTCGCCGCCCGCGCCTCGGCCTTCGCTTCCGGTGCGGCGCCGGAGGCGGCGGCGTCCATGGCCGTGTTGGCCAGGGCGTCGGCGTGCCGGTTGCGCTCCCGAGGGATCCAGGTGAACCGGACGGCGGTGAAGCGTCCGACCAGCCCGGCGGCCTGGGCGGCGAGCGGGCGCAGCCCGGGGTGCTTGATCTGCCAGCGGCCGCACATCTGCTCGACCACCAGTTTGGAGTCCATCCGCGCCTCGACCTCGGCCGCGCCCAGCTCGGCGGCGGCCTCCAGCCCGGCGATCAGGCCCCGGTACTCGGCCACGTTGTTCGTCGCCGTGCCGATCGACTCCGATCGTTCGGCCAGCACCTCGCCGGTCTCCGGATCCCGGACCACGGCGCCGTAGCCGGCCGGGCCGGGATTGCCCCGGGAGCCGCCGTCGGCCTCGATCACGACCGCGCGCACCGCCACGGCGGCTACAGTCCCGACTCGTTGGTCCGGACCATGATCCGCCGGCAGTCCTCGCAGCGGACCACGTCGTCCGGGTCGGCCTTGCGGATGCGGGCCAGGTCGGCGCCGGACAGCTCCAGCCGGCAGCCGCCGCAGCGGCCCGCAGTGAGCAGGGCGGCGCCCAGGCCGGTGTCCGCACGGATCTTGTCGTACAGGACGACCAGGTCCGCCGGGAGGTCACCGGCGAGCGGCTGGCGGGCGGTGCGCTTGAACTCCTCCTCCTTGGTGATCTCGGCCAGGGTCTCGTCGCGGCGCTGCTCGGTCGCGGCGCGGCGCTCCCGGGTCTCGGTGAGCCGGCTCTCCACGCCGTCGAGCACACCCTGCGCGGTCTCCCGCTGCTCCATCAGCTCCAGCTCGGCGTCCTCCAGCTCGCTCTGCCGGCGGTTCAGCGAGACCAGCTCGTGCTGGAGCGCCTCCAGCTCCCGCGCCGGGCCGCCGCCCGCGGCCAGCCGGGCCTCGTCCTTGCTCTTGCGCGCCCGCACCTGGTCGACGTCCTTCTCGATCCGGGCGATGTCCCGGTCCAGGTCGTCGACCGCCACCTGGGCGCGGACCCGCTCGTCCTCCAGCGCGGACAGCTCACGCGCCAGCGCCTCCAGCTCGGCGCGCTCCGGCAGGGTGCGGCGGCGGTGCGCGAGCTGGACCAGGGCGGTGTCGATCGCCTGCAGGTCGAGCAGGCGGCGCTGCACCTTCGGGTCAGCCTTCACGTCGGGGCTCCTTGTCGTCCGGCCGGGGCGCGGCGGCGTGCACGGTCCACGGGTCGGTGTCCAGGTCGGACACCACGGTCTCGACGTCCAGCTCGGCGGCCAGGTAGGCGGCCAGGTCGTCCAGCCAGGGTCGCTCCGTCGCCCAGTGGGCGGCGTCCAGCAGCGCCGGGCCGCCCGCGGCGAGGTGTTCCCCGGCCGGGTGGTGGCGCAGGTCCGCGGTGAGGAACGCGTCCACCCCGGCCGCGGTCGCCTCGGTCAGGAAGCCGTCCCCCGAGCCGCCGCTGACGGCGAGGGTACGAACCATACGCCCGGGATCCCCGGCGGCGCGAACTCCCCAGGCGGTGACCGGGAGCACCGCGGCGGCCAGCCGGGTCAGCTCGGCCAGCGTCATCGGGACAGGCAGCTCGCCGACGCGGCCGATGCCCCGGCCGGGCCCGGCGGCGGGCGAGCCGGGGCGGGGCGGGTGCAGCGGGCGCAGCCCGGTCAGCCCGAACCGCGCGGCGAGCGCGTCGGACACCCCCGGATCGGCCACGTCGGCGTTCGTGTGCGCCACGTGCAGCGCGACGTCCGCCTTGATCAACCGGTGCACGATCCGGCCCTTGTACGTGGTGGCGGCCACCGAGGAGACGCCGCGCAGCAGCAGCGGATGGTGCGCGACGATCATGTCCGCGCCGGCGGCGAGCGCCTCGTCCACGGTCTCCGGGACCACGTCCACCACGCAGGCGACCCGGCGCACCGGGTTGGCGGGCTCCCCCAGCACCAGGCCGACCCGATCCCACTCCTCGGCCCAGGCGGGCGGATAACGGCGGTCCATGGCGGCCACCACATCGGCGACGGTTGTGCTCACGGGCGGCCAGCTTACCGGCGTCCGCGCCGGCACACGCCGGCCGCCGCCGAGCGTGGTTCCTGGGCGTGCCCGGGAACCACGCTCACCGCTCAGGCGACCGGCGCGACCGGCCGGTCCGCGCCGCGCAGGGCGGTCAGACCGGCGTCCCAGGGGAAGGCGTCCGCGCGCCGTTCCCCCGTGCCGGGCGGATGCAGGCGTACGACGTGGTCGCCGAAGACCACCCGGACGCCCCACTGCGCGAGCCGGTCGAGGCTGGCCCGGAACGCCGGATGCGCCGCCATCGCCTCGTTCGTGTACGGGACGGCCGCGATCGGCACCCCCATCCCCTGCGCCTCGATCAGCAGGCCGAGCGCCAGGGTGTCGGTGATGCCGACCGCCCACTTGTTGATCGTGTTGACGGTCGCCGGGCACACCAGCATGGCGTCGGCCGGGGGCAGCACGTCCGGGTCACCCGGGTTCTTGTAGTGCGTACGGACCGGATGGCCGGTCTGCCGGGCCAGCGCCGTCCGGTCGACGAACCTCGCGCCGTCCGGCGTGGTGACCACGCAGACCGTCCAGCCCTCCCGCTGCGCGAGGTCGACCAGCCGGCCGACGTGACGGGCCAGCGGCGAACCGCAGGCGATGACGTAGAGCACGCGCCGGTGCCCGCCGGCGATGTTCGGATCGCTCATACTCCGACTCCCATGTGCTCAGCCAACTCCGCGATCGGCGGAGGCGGCGCACCACGTGTGCGACGGAGAATCTCGGACATCAGTTCGTGCGCGATCGGGCGGCACCGGATCTCCGACGGCGCGAGCCGGTCGCCGCGCAGCAGCATGTCCCCCGCGTTGGCGACGTCACCGATCTGGGAGTAGCCCCGGGCCAGGTCGAGCAGGTGGTGCGCGCGCCGTTCCGGCAGCAACGCGTTGAACGCGGGCACGGACAGCCGCATGTGCGTCTCCACCGCCCGGCCGCCGTCGCCCAACTCGACCGCCGCCGCCGCGCGGTGCAGCTCCAGGTTCGTCGGGCCGAACGAGGTCCAGTAGTGGTTGTGGTCGCCGCCGAGCATGGTGGCCGCCTCGCCGGCGCCCGCGAGCAGGTCGTCCACCGTCGCCGAGTCGCCGATCCGGGCGGCGGCCATCGCGCCCTGCAGGAGCAGCAGGCCGTACACGGAGAGTCGTTCCGGTGCGACGTCGTTCTCGCCGCCGGGCGCGAGCCGGCCCGCGATGCGGACGTTGAGCTCCAGCGCCGGCCGGGGGCGGCCCATCGCGACGAGCGCGTTGCAGACCCTCGTGGTGGCGATGCCGGCCAGCAGCGGGTCGTCGGCCCGCTGGGCCACCGCCATCGACCGGTCGGCGGCGAGCCAGGCGAGTTCGCACTCGCCGAGCTTGCGCAGCACCGAGGAGGCGATCTGGTAGACCTGCCCGAGCAGGTGGGCGGCCTCGCGCACCTGGTCGTCACCGGCGTAGCCGGCGTCCGCCGCCTGGGCGTCGCGCAGCAGCTTGGGCAGCGCGCGGGTGAGCATGCCGTACCGGCCGTACTGGTAGGTGAGCCAGGCGTGGTTCACGGCCTTGCGCATGTCGGCGAGCGGCGGGGGGCAGGGCGCCGCGTCGAAGTAGGCGCTCATCGAGTCGTACCGCTCCAGGGCGGTCCGGATCTCCTCCACCTCGACCTGGTCGATGCAGTTGAGCGCGTCGGTACGCCGTTCCGGGTCCCTGCCGTGCAGCAGTTGCACGTCGATCTGGAGGATGTCGGCGATCTCGTAGAGCACGGAGAACTTGTCCAGCCGGCGGACGCCGCGCTCCACCTTGTCCACCCAGCTCTTCGACTTGCCGAGCCGGTCGGCGAAGACCTGCTGGGACATCTTGCGGCGACTCCGCCAGTACGCCACGCGCCGGCCTGTGGGCAGTTCGTCCATCCCCGCTCCCCTCCCCCTCACGGTGCCGGCCGGTCCCCTCACGTCCCACAGGTTGCGCCGATCGCACAGGTTGTGCGTCCACCGTGCAGCCAGTTCTCGTAGCTTTCGTGCAAGTTGCACCGGCCGTTCGTCAGCACAACGAGCGGGGGTTACGGCAGTGACGGCTCTCGACGTATGGCTTGTGGACGGTGCGGCGGGCCCATCGTGTGGACGGTCCGGCGGGACCAGAGGGGACGGCAGACATGTGGAGGAACGTCCGACCGCGCGTCGCTCACCTCTCGCCGCTGGAGCGGGTCCGGCTGCGCCGGGTCGCGGTGCGGTACGCGCTGCACCACTGGCCGGTCACCCCCGGCGCCTGCCTCGCGAACAGCCGGTTCGTCTGCGGCCGGCCCGGCTGTCCCACAGTGGGCTGCCACCCGGCGCTCGAGGACTGGGAGCACGCCGCCAGCGCCGATCCGGCCCGGGTGGCCGCCTGGTGGCGTAGCCGCCCGCACGGCATCCTGCTGCCCACCGGGCACGCGTTCGACGTCCTGGAGGTCGCCGCCCACCTGGGCCGGCAGGTGCTGGACGCGGTCGCCACCCATCCCGCCGGCTTCGGCGTACGCGGGCCGGCGCTGGTCACCCCGACCGGCCGCTGGATGTTCCTGGTACGCCCCGGCGACCCGCTGCGGCCCGAGTTGGAGCACTGCTTCCACGTGGTACGCCACGGACCCGGCTCGTGGATCCCCGCCCCGCCGACCCGGCTCCCCGAGGGGACGGTGCGCTGGGCGGTCGCGCCGGAACAGGCCCATTGGCAGCTACCCGACTCCTACCTGGTGCAGAACGCGCTGATCGCCGCGTTACGCGCGGCCGGCGTCACGTTCGGCACGGAGCCGCTGCCCGGCCACCTGCCGCTGCCCCGCCGTGGCCGTTGACCTCGGCGGAGGCGGCCCCCGCCTCGGACGGGCGCCCGACAGCGACCTCCCCGGCACCGGACTCGTTGTTCCTGCCGAGGGCGCGTGTGCGCCAGAGCGGGGGTTTGACCATGTCCAGGGACGACGCTGCCCGCCACACCGGCGGTACCGAGCCGGCGCGGCCCCGCCGCCGGCATCCGTGGGCCTTCACCCGCCCTCTGGGCGCCCGCCCCGGCCGCCCCCGCCCGACGGGCTCCCGCCCCGCCACCCTCCACCGCCCCGTCCGCTGACCCGCCGCCCCACCGCCCCACCACCCACCGCCTGTCGACGAGGGCGAGGGCTCAGGTGGGGAGGGCGCGGGAGTGGTGCAGGTGCCCGTCGTCGGTGACCACGGCGTGCAGCCAGGGGGACGGTAGGTGGTCCAGCCAGGTCAGGGCGGGTTCGCCCATGGCCACGGCCGCCGTCGCGTACGCGTCCGCTGCGCCCAGGTCGGGACCGACCACCGTCACCGAGCGCAGGCCGGTCGCCGGTACGCCCCGGCGCGGGTCCAGCACGTGGTGGCCGCGCTCGTACACGCCGGAGGTGGCGACCGCGATGTCGGTGCCGGTCAGCACCAGACAGGTCGCCGCCGCGTCCCACGGATGCCGTACCCCGATCCGCCACGGCTCGCCGGTCGCGTCGTGGCCGCGTACCCGCACGTCGCCGCCCGCGTTCACGCAGTGGTTCGGGGCGCCGGCGGCCACCAGCCGGTCCGAGGCGACCTGCGCCGCCCAGCCCTTCACGTAGCCGGACGGGTCGAGCCGTCCCGTCGCGTACGCGTCGAAGAACCCGTCGGTGGCGGTCCACAGGTCGGCGCAGGCCGCCAGCACGGCCCGCAGGTCGGCGGAGGCGTCGACGGCCCGCAACTCGCCCCGGTCGACCCGGCACACCTCGCTGTCGTCCCGGTACGTGCTGAACCGCGTGTCCACCTCGCGCAGCCAGCCGAACGTGTCCTCGGCCAGTCGGTGCAGCGTGGACGCGGGCAGGTCGTCGGACAGGTCGAGGCTGATCGCCGTACCCATGACGTGCTCGACCCGGCGCAGGCCGGGACGAACGGCACCGGCCCGAGCCGGGACGGTCACGCCTTGTCCAGCGCGGCCTGCAACGATTGCTTGTACGCGGTGCTGGTGTAGGTGGCGCCGGAGACGGTGCTCAGGTTGGCGCTCTGCCGGGCCACCACCTCGCCGGAGGTGCCGCTGTAGCGGGCCTGGACGTCGTCGCTGCGCTGCCCGGACTGCCCGCCCAGCGGCAGTCCGATGGCCGTGGCGTCGACGATCCGGCTGCCGCTGAGCGTGATCCGGACCTGGAGCGAGCCGTACTCGTAGGTGACCGACGGACCGGTCACCGTGCGGGTGGTGACCTTGGGTGCGCTCTTGGTGGTCGTCCGGGGCGCGGCCGGTGTGGTGCGGGTGCGGGTGCCGCCCCGGCTGGCCGTGCTGCGGTCGGCGGACGGTTTCGGTGCCGGCTTCGCCGACGCGCGCGGCGACGGCGTGACGTCGCCGGGCGCGGAGCCGGTGGGCGACGGCGGTTCCGGCGCGGCCGAGCCGCCCGGGACGACAGGGGCCAGCGCGGCCGGCACGTCCGGCGCGGCCTGCCCGGCGCCCGGCGCGCCCTTGAGCACGACCAGCGCGGTGGTGCCGGCGGCCAGGCCGGTGATCGCGAACAGCGCGCGACGCATGGGCGGTGCCTCTCCTACAGCTCGAACGCGGTCAGGTGGATCTGGCGGCGGGGCACGCCTGCGGCCCGCAGCGCGGCGACCGCCTCGTCGACCAGGCCGCCGGGGCCGCACAGGTAGACGTCGCGGCGGGTCAGGTCGGGCACGAGCCGGCGCAGCCCGTCCGGGCTCATCACCTGCCGGGGGCCGGGATCGTCGCGGCGGCCGACGACGTACCAGAGGGAGGTCTGCCGGGCCTGCGCGAGCCAGTCCAGCTCCTGGTGCAGCAGCACGTCGGCCGGGGTACGCGCCCGGTAGATCAGGGCCGCTCCGGGCGGCAGTTCCTCCAGCATCGCCCGCAGTGGAGCGATGCCGCTGCCCCCGGCGATGAGCAACGCCCGTTCCCGGGTGCGGTGCGCGGCGGTGAACGTGCCCGACGGGCCCTGCGCCCAGACCCGGGTGCCGGGCGTCAGGTCGCGCAGCTCGGCGGTGTACCCGCCGACGACCTTGACGGTGATCCGCAGCCAGCGGCCGTTGGCGGCGGCGGAGACGGAGAACGGGTGCGACTGCCACCAGCAGCCGGGGTTGAGGAATCGCCAGCGGAAGAACTGCCCGCCGAGCAGGCCGATCTGGTTGAGCCGCTGCCCGGTCAGGTAGACCGAGACGGTGTCCGGGCTCTCCGCCACCACGTCGGCGACGCGCAGCCGGTGCCGCATGTTGAACACCAGCGGCGCGACCATCCGGCCCCACACCAGCGCGGCCACCACCAGCAGGTACGCGGCGATCCAGCCGGTTCGCACCGGGCCCGGCTCGTAGAGCTGCGCGCCGTTGCTGAACTGGTGCGCGTAGCCGAGCAGCAGCGTGAGGTAGCTGGCCGCGTGCAGCAGGCGCCACAGCTCGTACGGCAGGCGGCGGCGCACGGCGCGTACCGCGGTGAACGCGACGGTGACCAGGACGCCGGCCGCGGCGAACGCGGTGATCATGTCGTCGTAGTCGGTCAGCAGCGCGCCGACCTCGCCGAACACTGTCTTGCGTTCCTGGCGGGAGTAGCCGACCACCAGCAGCGACATGTGCGCGAGCACCGCCACCAGCAGCGTCGCGCCGAGGTCCCGGTGCAGCCGGGAGATCCGTTCGCCACCGAGCGCACGTTCCAGCACGCCGAGCCGGCTCATCATCAGCACCTGCACCAGCAGCAGGTAGCCGGCGATCAGGCCGGTGATCCGGCCGCCCGCGGTGAGCAGGTCGGCGGTGCCGGCGAGCGTTCCGGCCGGGGTGTCCAGCCACCACGGCCCGACGGCGGCGACCAGGCCCAGCCAGAACACCGCGGCGAGCGCGCGCCGGCCGCCGGGTCCGCGCCGGGGACGACCCGGGGGTACGGGAGCAGCCGGACGGCCGCCGTACGGGGCGGGATGCCCGGTACGGCGGCCGGCGGCGTGGGTGTCCTGGTACGTCACGCGTAGATCTTGACCGGGGTGAACTTCTGCCGGGGGAAGACCTTGTCCACCTGGGCGGTGGTCAGGCCGAAGCGGCCCTGCGCGACCGATCCGTAGACGTTGAACATGTTGTTGTATTCCGGCACGTCGCCGCTGTCCAGCTTGTCCAGTCCGTTCCAGGTGCCGAGCAGCGAACCGGCCAGCTTGCGGCCGGACAGCACGGTGACCACGCCGCCGTGCCCGTGGTCGGTGCCGCCGCCGTTCGAGCCGACCCGCCGGCCGAACTCGCTGGACACCATGATCGTCACGTCCGCCGCCTGGTCGCCCAGGTCGGTGAAGAACGCGGCCATCGCGTTGGCGAGTTCGTTGAGCCGCCGCCAGAGCTGGCCGCCCTCGCGGGTGCCCTGGTTCTCGTGGGTGTCGTAGCCGCCCATGCCGACGGTGGCCACCCGCACGTTCGCGCCGCCCTTGATGAGCTGGGCGAGCTGCTTGAACGAGTTGCCGACGCCCTGGTACTGGACGCCCGCGGCGGCGGCGTACGGCTTCGCGGCGAGCTTCTGGGCGGTGGCCAGCGCGCCCATGCCCTCCTGCACCGCCTCCTCGACCGGGTGGTTGATGCCGGTGAACAGACCGCGGATCGCCTTCTCGGTGGCCGCCCGGTACTTGTCGTCACCGTTGAGCCGCAGGTCGCCGACGCTGTTGAGGGAGATCGCGCCGTTCACGCCGACCAGCGAACGCGGCAGCGTGCTGCCGATGCCGACGCTGCGGAACGCGGTGCCCTTGCCGAGCGAGTCGACCAGGCTGTCCAGCCAGCCCCGGCCGCCGGTCTCGCCCGGCAGGCCGCCCAGGTTGCACGCGTCGGCGGCCTGGAAGTGGCTGCGGGACAGCCGCGGGTCGGACACGGCGGGCACGAAGCCGAGCTGCCCGGCCTTGAGCCACTTGTCCAGCGGGGCGAACGCGCTGGTGAGCTTGAAGCCGCGGGCCAGCGCCAGCGAGTCGTTGCCGAGCAGCAGGTCGGGGCGCGCCTTGGCGAGCACCGGGTCGTCGGCCGGTGCGACCAGGCTCAGCCCGTCCAGCCCGCCGTAGAGGAAGACGTGGATCAGCGTGCCGGTCTTGGTCGCGGCGAACGACGCCGAGGTGGTGACGAACTGGGCGGTCGCCAGCGCGGTGGCGGTCGCCGCGGCGCCGGCGACGAAGGTACGCCGGGTGACGCCCCGGCCGTCCTGCTGCGCCTCCTCGATCTCCTCCAGCCGGCGGTACCGGTCGGCCTCGGCCGCGTTCTCGGCCGCGACGATGTCCGCCTCCGCGCGCAGCAGCGCCTCGGCCGGGTTGTCGGCCAGCCGCCGCAGGTCGGGGCATTCGGGGTGCAGGGGGTACGGGTTCACGGTCATCTCCATCGAATGCCTCACCGGAGGTGGTGCTGGGGGGACGCGAGGATCGTCCGCGCGACAGCGGCGATGGCCCCGTTGAAGGTGGCGTCGACCTTGGCGCTCTCGGACACGCCGGCCACGGCGAGCACGAGCTTCTTCTCCTTGGCGCTGAGCCTCTGCTGCACCAGCCGCTGGGCGAGCGCGTCCACGTACGCCCCGGCGGTGGCCGGCGGCTTCGCGACCAGCTTCTCCGGCTTGGCGAAGGTGAACTGCTTGCGGTAGCCGGCGATCAGGTCACCCGCCTCGTTCCAGCCATCGATCATGGTGCCGGCCGAGGTCCAGGCCAGGTAGACGTCGGCGTAGCCGTCCGGGGTGGGCTTGCCCATCGGGTACTGACCGAGCTCGCGCATCTTGTCCTGGATCTGCCGCAGGCCCTGCGCGAACGGGGTACGCCGGTTGTCGCCGGAGTAGCCGGGGGCCGCCTCCGGCGAGACGCCGAGCGCCCGGTACGTGGCGACCAGGTACTCCATCGGGCGGCGTACCTTCTGGCCGATCGCGGCCCAGAACTCCGAGGAGCTGAACAGCGTGGCCAGCACCGGACGGATCTGGCCCTTGTTCGTGGTGTACGCCTTGGCGAGCCGGTCCACCACGGACTTCGGCGGGGTGTCGGACACGAACCGGGTGGCGAGGCTCTGTGCCACGTACCGCGCGGTCGACGGGTGCATCGCGATGTAGCGGATGTACGAGTCGATCACCTTGTCGGCGGCCACCGGATCGTCGGAGTTGTTGGCGTGGCTGAACCCGAGGATCTTCACCTTGCCGAGGTAGTGCCGCTCGGCGAAGAACTTGTACTTGCCGTCGGCGACACCGCGTCCGGTCTGGAGCAGCGCGGCCTGGCGGACGTCCTTCTCGGTGTAACCGCCGTCGACGCCGACCGAGTACAGCTCCAGGTTCTCCCGGGCCAGGTTCTCGTTCACCGCGTCCTTACGCGAGTCGACCTGGTTCAGGTAGAGCAGCAGCGCCGGGTGCTTGTTCGCGGCGACGAGCATCTCCGGGTAGCTGCCCAGCGCGTGCTTGCGGATGACGTCCCGGTCGAACGCGTTGCGGTAGTTCTCCCCGCCGTCGAAGTCGGCGGCGACGTGCAGGAAGTCGTTCCAGAAGTCGACCATCACCTCGAACAGCTGCCGGTCGGACCAGATCTGCCGGGCGATGGTGGCGTCCACCGTCTCCCGAGCCGGGTCGACGCCCTTCTCGTTGAGCTGCTCGCGCTGGTCGCGCAGCTGCGTCGGGCTGAGCTTGAGCGACTGCAGGTCGGCCAGCTTCAGCTCGGCCTTCGTGGGGGCGATCTTCTCCGGTTCGAGCTGCTCGCGCAGCCAGTCGTCGATGCCGAGCCGCTTGATGTCGGCCATCACCCTCGGGGTGGCGCCGAACGTGGTGCGGATGGCCAGGTGCCGGATCGGGTCCTTGGCGAGCACCGTCTTGACCGTCACCTTGGTCGCCGCGGCGGCTTCGGCCGGGCTGCCGTAGAGCCGGCCACCGGACGGCGCGTTGCGCTTGAGCGCCTCACCGGCCCGGGAGCCCATGTAGCTCTCGTTCTGCTCGGTGTAGGTCCGTACCGTGCTGGGCTGCTGCCCGCTGGGCCGGGCGGAGCTGCCGTCGGTGTTGACGGTGCCGGTGGCGTCACCGGCCGGCGCGTCACTGAACAGGCCGCGCACCTGCGGGGACATGGCCAGGGCGGCGCCACCGGCGACCACCACGGCGCCGCCGAGGGTGGCCAGCGCCCGGCGCCGGCCCCGCTTGGGGGCCTCGTCGCCGTCGTCGTCCAGGTCGGGCAGTCCGCCGCCGGGCGGCGGGCCGTACCCGCCGGCGGGCTGGGCGTAACCGCCGGGCTGGGGGTAGCCGGCGGGGGCCGGCGCGGCGGGAGCGAAACCGTTCGGCCCGACCCACTGCGGGCCCGGGGCGGGGTGACCGCCGGCGTACGGTGCGGCGTCCAGGTCGCGGTACCCGTCCGGTTGGGGGTGCTGGTATCCGTCCCAGCCGCGGTCGTCCCGAGGTCGACGCGGTGGCACGTTCAGGTCGGCCATGTACCTATCCCGTTTTCTTCGAGCGCCGGCACGCCTGCCACCCGGGGGTCGGGTGACGCAGGGGCGGCGACGGTTGCCGGAGAGTTGCTACGGCAACGTAGCCATGCCGAACCGGCAGCTCAAGGCGCGCCGATCGCGCTCCCGAGCGCACTTAAGACAGTGCTGAGAACCGATGTGAGAGGCCGGTTTCGACGACCGGTGCACGACGACCTCCGGAACAGGGCCGACTCGGGCGCGCACCGCCCGGATGCGAGGTTTCGCACCCCGGCGACGCCGCCGGACACGTTCACCACCTCACCGAAACTTAAGGTACCGATAAGCCTGCGATGAGAACCGCGTTCCGCCTGTCCGGCCCGCCGAAACAGCAGCAGCGGCGGCGCGTGACCGGCCTCCGATCCGGGTATGCCGCCGAACCGCTGAAGCCGTGAGGGGAAGGCACCGCCATGCTCAGCCAAGAGGATCAGCGCAGGTTCGAACAGATCACCCGCCATCTACGGGAGAGTGACCCACGGTTCTTCGCCCGGTTGAACAACCGGGCCAAGGGCCGGCGGGGCCGGTACATGATGCTGTTGACGATCGTGCTGTGGGCCTCGCTGCCGGCGATGACAGTGCTTGTCGGGCGGCTGGCCGGGGCGATATGCGCGGTGGTGCTCGTCGCCAACGCCGCGGTGATGTGGCGCTTTCGCCGCCGCCTCCTTTAGCCGTGAGCACGGGCTCCTTCTTGACGCTCGCCCTGGGCTTCGCCGCGACCGAACTCCCGGTACGCCCGGCGCAGCCGCTCGGCCAGGCCCGGCCCGCCGATCCCGGCACCGGGTGAACCGAGCTGGCGCAGTAGCAGCTCCGGACCGGTGGCGAGCGTGGGCGGACGGTCCGGCAGCGCCACCGGCGACAGCCAGAACCGGTCCGGTTCGGCGTCCGGTTCGACCGCCGGCAACCCGGCCAGGGCCCGCGCCGCACCGACCACCGGCACACCGGTCGTCGCGGCCGAGTCCAGCCCGGCGCCCGGGGCCTCCGCGCCGCCGGGTCCACCACGGCCGGTCGCCGGGCCGCCGCTCCCGTCCGGGCTACCGGATTGGGCGCCGCGCAGCGTACGCAGCCGGTCCAGCAGGTCGGCGCGGGACCGGCCGCGCCAGTGCAGCAGGTGGAACGGGTCCGCGTCGAACGCCTCGGCGAGCAGGTAGAACGTGGCCGCCAGGTGTTTGCACGGCACCGCGAAGTCGGGGCAGCCGCACCGCTGGTCCAGCTCGTCGATCTCGGCCGGGAACAGCGGCGCGCCCGCGTCGGCGAACAGCTCCTCCAACTCGGCCGGCAGGTCACCGGCGAGCAGCCGGGCGCTGAAGAACGCCTGCCCGGCCAGCTCCGCCTCGATCCGCCGCCACGTCTTCTCCGGGTACGCGGCCAGCCCGATCCGCACCGGGTACGGACGCGGCCGGGAGCCCTGCACCTCGGCGGTGACCTCCCCCGGCGACACGTCCAGCCGGAGCACCTGCCCACGGCGCGCGTACGCCCGGCCCCGCGTGAGCCGGGAGCCGAGCGCGAACGACTCCAGCACCTCCACGAACCGCCGCGACCACCAGGACTGCCCGATCGCGCCCCGGGTGCTGCGCGCCCGCAGCCCGCCCTCGACCCGTACCGGCGGCCCGTAGTCCTCGAACCTGTCGACCGGGCTCACTCGACCACCGCCCCGGACTCCAGCCGGAACAGGTCGCGCAGCGTGTCGGTGGACAGCTCGGTGACCCACTGCTCGCCGCTGCCCACCACCGAGCGGGCCAGGCTGCGCTTGTCGGCGATCATCGCGGCCACCTTCTCCTCGACGGTGCCGGCGCAGACGAACTTGCGTACCTGGACGCGGCGGCGCTGTCCGATGCGGAACGCCCGGTCGGTGGCCTGGTCCTCGACGGCCGGGTTCCACCACCTGTCCACGTGCACCACGTGGTTGGCTGCGGTCAGGGTGAGCCCGGTGCCACCGGCCTTGAGCGACAGGACGAACAGCGGCGGCCCCTGCGGCGACTGGAACCGGGTCACCATGGCGTCCCGTTCGGCCTTGCCGACGCCGCCGTGCAACAGCAGCACCTCCCGGCCGGTACGCGCCGACAGGTGCCCGCGCAGCATGCCGCCGAACTCGGCGTACTGGGTGAACAGCAGCGCCTTCTCCCCCGCCGCGAGCACCTCGTCGACGATCTCGTCGAGGCGTTCCAGCTTGCCGGACCGGCCGTCCAGCGCGGAGCCGTCGTGCAGCAGCTGGGCGGGATGGTTGCAGACCTGCTTGAGCCGGGTCATGGTGGCCAGCACCAGCCCGCGCCGCTCGATCCCGTCGCTGGACTCGATCTTCGCCATCATGTCGTCGACCACGGCCCGGTAGAGCGCGGCCTGCTCGGCGGTGAGGTTGCAGACCACCTCCATCTCCAGCTTCTCCGGCAGGTCGGTGATGATCGTCGGGTCGGTCTTGAGGCGGCGCAGCACGAACGGGCCGGTGATCCGGCGCAGCCGCTCGGCCACCTCGGCGTCGCCGTGCCGCTCGATCGGTTCGGCGAAGCGCTTGCGGAACGTGGCGGCCGGGCCGAGCAGCCCCGGGTTCGCGAACTGCATGATGGACCAGAGGTCGGCCAGCCGGTTCTCCACCGGCGTACCGGTGACCGCGACCCGGTGCCGCGCGGGCAGCGACCGTACCGCCTCGGCCTGGCGGGTGGCGGCGTTCTTGATCGCCTGTGCCTCGTCCACCACCACCCGGTGCCAGTCGACGCCGGCCAGCTCGAACGCGTCCCGGGCCGCCACCGAGTACGTGGTGAGCACCAGGTCCGCCTCCCGCACGGCGGCGGCGAAGCCCTCGCCCCGGGCCCGCTCGGCGCCGTGGTGCACGTGCACCCGCAGTTCGGGAGCGAACTTCGCCGCCTCCCGCTGCCAGTTGCCGACCAGCGACATCGGGCAGACCAGCAGCGTGGGCCCGGCCTCCGGCGGGTCACCGGCGAGGAGCGCGAGCAGTTGCACGGTCTTGCCCAGGCCCATGTCGTCGGCGAGGATCCCGCCGAGGCCGAGCGACTGGAGGAACGCCAGCCAGGCCAGCCCGCGCCGCTGGTACGGCCGCAGCGTGCCGACAAAGCCCGGCGGCGGGTCGGCCGGGGTGAGCCGCCGCTCCGCCTCACCGGCCAGCAGCTCGCCCAGCGCGCCGTCGGCGACGACCTCCAGCACCGGCAGCTCACCGGCACTGTCGTCACCGGACAGTCCCATCCGCAGCAGGTCGGCCACGGTCAGCTCGCCGGAGGACCGCAGCAGCTTCAGCCCGGCCTCCAGCCGCTGCGGGTCCAGCTCGACCCACCGGCCGCGCAACCGGACCAGCGGCGACTTCAGATCGGCCAGCGACGCCAGTTCCTCGGCGGTCAGCGGCTGGTCGCCGAGCGCCAGCTCCCAGCGGTAGTCGACGAGCGCGTCCAGGCCCAGCTTCCCGGCGGTGGTGGCGACCGCACCCGGCGCGGTACGGCTGCGCGCCCGCAACCGCGCGCCCAGCCGGGACGAGGAACGCCGCCACCACGAGGGCAGCAGCACACCGAATCCGGCCGCGTGCAGCACCGGCGCGCCCTCGCGCAGGAACCGGTGCGCGCCCTCGGCGTCCAGCTCCATCCCCTCGGGCGCGGCGGTACGCAGCGCGGCGTCCACCTCGGGCCACAACCGGCTGGCCCGGCCCAGCTCGGCCAGCAGCGTCTCCTGCGGCTCCACCCCTCGCGCGGCGAGCACGGGCGCGGGCCGCTGCCAGATGTGCGCGGCGTCGACCACCAGGCCCGGTTCGTCGGCCGGGTGCAGGCCGAACTCGACCCGCCAGACCGCGTCCTCGACCAGCTCGGCGACCGGGTCGACGGCCGGCTCGACGAGGCGGAACGTGGCCCGTACCGAGCCGCCCGCGGCGTCGCGCTGCCAGGCGTCCAGTTCCTCGCGCAGCGTCGCCAGCGCGTCCGGCTCGGCCGGGAACGCGCGTTCCGGTCCGGTGAGCGCGGCCAGCCAGCGCGGCACCGCGCCGACCGGACGCATCCCCCGGTGCAGCCGGGTGTCGGCCAGCGCCACCCGGGCGGCGGCGTCGACGAGCGCGTCCAGCGCCTCTGCCACCAGCGCACCGGCGCCGACGTCGTCGGGCCGCCCGCGCCACGCGTCAGCCGTCGTCGCGGCGGACCCGCTCGCCGAGGGCTCCGGCCGCCACTCCCGGGCGGCGCGGGCCGCCTGCGGCAACGCCAGCGCCAGGTCGCGCGCCCACGCCGCGTCGGTGCCGGTCAGCAGCGGCCGCCAGAGCCCCCAACCGGTCGTCACGTCGTCCGCCCCCACGGCCCGCAGCCGCCGCCCGGACCCGGCCGCGCCCGAAACCGCCGGGGACCGCCGCGCCGGGGTCCGCCGGCCGGTCGCGGCCGACCCACCGCCGGGCACACCGTCGGGGTACGCCTCCAACGCGACCGGCAGCAGCCGGCCCCGTGCCACCAGGTCGGCGGCGAAGTCGGCCAGCTCGCACAGGTGGCGCAGGCTCGCCCCGACCGGGCCCGGAATCGGGGCGCGCAGCAGCGCGTACGCGGCGTCCGGGGCGTACCCCAGGGCGGGTGCCCGCCATCCGGCGCGGGTGACCGGGCCGCGGACCGGTTCCTCGACGGTGGCCCGGACCAGCTCCGGCGAGCCCAGCGGCGAGCCGGCCCGGGTCGGCAGATCCAGCAGTACGGAGGTCGGCTCGCCCGGCACGCCGTCGAGCGCGGCGGCGAGCGCGGCGTGGTCGGCGGCGAACGGGTGCGGGCGCTCGCGCGGCACGCGGCCGGGGCGGCGCGGCGCGCGGGCCGGGAGCGTGCTGTCCTCGGCCCACAGGGCGAGCCCGGCGCCGGGCAGCCACAACCCGTGGATGACCAGCACTGCTCCCCCTCGCCGACCCGGGGCGGAAGGACGGCGCCCCGGGGAGTCAGGATAGGCCGCCGGGCGCGGATATCGTCGACGCCATGGTCGACCTTCTCGTGATCGGCGGACTCGGCGTGGACGTCCGTACCCGGGGGGACGTCCACGACGCGGCCCGGTACGCCGCCCGGGTGGCGGCCGCCGCCTGCACGCACGACGGGATGGAGTACCCGGACGGGCTGCTGCCCCGGGACTGAGGCGTCAGATCGCGCCGGTCTCGCCGTCGGTCAACTCGCGCAGGATGTCGGCGTGCCCGGCGTGCCGGGCCGTCTCCTCGATCAGGTGCACCAGCGCCCAGCGCAGCGACACCTCGCCGAGCTGCGGGTGCGGCACCACGTGGTCGAGGTCGAACCGGGCGGCGACCTGGCGGGACTGTTCGCAGGCCGCCTCGTACGCGGCGGCGAGCGTCTCGACCGTGTCGCCGGGGCGCAGCGCGAAGCTGGCGTCGGCGTCGGCCTGCGAGGTGCGGTACACGTCGTCCGGCCCGGGGGCGAACAGGCAGCGGAACCAGTTCCCCTCCACCACCGTCAGGTGCCGGAGCAGCCCGGCCAGGGTGGTCTGCGAGGGCACCAGACGCCGGGCGGCGTCGGCGTCGGTCAGACCACGCACCTTGCGCAGCACCGTGCCCCGGTGGAAGTCGAGGAACGCGTCGAGGATCGCCCGTTCGCCGCCCGTACGGGCGAGGACCGGACCGAGGGTCGGGTCTATCGTCGGGTGCGCCATTCCCGGACCCTAGTACGCACCGTGCCCGTTTCGCCGCCCCGCGTGATCCCCTGCGCGGCCGGGCGGGCCGGGGCAGGATGGGCGCATGGCTTCCTCGGTGCAGATCCCTCTGGTGGGCGGCGCGGCCGACGGCGAGACCGTCACGGTCGAGCTGGACGGCAACGGCCGTCCGCCCCTGACCCATCACCACCTCGGGGCGCAGGGTCTGGCGGAGGCGCAGATCTACGAGCTGGAGTCGGACGACCAGCCGGGGCAGGAGTGGGTCTACGCCTGGCGCGGCCCGGCGGTCTGACGGCTCATCCCGCGTGCGTCAGCGTGCGGGCCCGGATGCTGTCCAGCACGCTGCGGGTCACCTGGGAGGTGCCGCGGGCCTGCTCGCAGACCTCCGCGACCCGGCGCGCGGTCGCCTCGGCCCGGGCCGCCCGCTCGTCCCACAGCCGGTCCACCTCGGCCAGCAACGGGCCCTCCACCTCCCGCTCCACGCCGCGCAGCGCCGGCACACCGAGCCGCTGGGCCAGGTCGAAGACCTTTCCGGCGTACGGCAGCGGCAGGAACGGCGTGCCCATCATGGCCGCGAAGATCAGGAAGTGCAGCCGCATGCCGACCGCCAGGTCGAAGTGGCGCATCAGGCCGAGGATCTGCGCCGGACGGTAGTCACCGTGCAGGATCCGCCCCCGGTCGGCGGCGGTCATGTGCGACAGCACGCCGTGCGAGTGCCGGATGTCGTCGCGTTCCATCGGCACGAACAGCACGTGCGCGTCGATCCGGTGCACCAGGAAGTCACCGATCTGGGCGAGCAGGCGGTGGTAGCCGTCCACGTCGAGCCGTTCGGCGGCCCGGCCCGGCTCGCGCACGCTCAGCCCGACCAGCCGGGAGCCGGCCGGTACGCCCTCGTCACGCAGCCACTGCTGGGGGAACTCCTCCGGTTCGAGCAGGAACGCCGGGTCGGCGGTGACGGTGATCGGGTTCACCAGGCCGGCCTCCTCCAGCACCATCCGCGACTCCTGGTCGCGGACGGTCACCTCGACGGCCTGCGCCAGCGTCTCGCGCACCATGTCGCTGTCCAGCGTGTCGGTGAGCGGGCCGACCCCGACCGCGTACGTGATCAGCGGCAGCCCTCGCTCCTGGGCCACGCGGACCACGCGCAGGTAGCGCCGGGCCTCCTTGTCGTAGAGGATCCCGCCGCCGCCGAGGATGAGCAGGTCGAGCTGGTTGAGCACCGGGGACGAGTCGACCCGGCTGACGCCCTCCCACGGCACCGCCTCGACCTCGGGGTGGGCCAGCGCGGTGTGCGCCGGGTTCCGGGAGAAGACGATGATCCGGGCATGGGGCTCGTGGCGGCGCAGATCGTCCAGCAGACCCGTGAGGATCGCCTCGTCGCCGAGGTTGCGTCCGCCGTAGGAGCCGAGCACGCCGATGGTCAGGCCGGTGCGTTCCCTCATCCGTTGCTCCTTCCTAGGGCCTCCGGGCCAGCGTTCCCGCTGGCCAGCCCGGGTTAACGCACGGCGAGGACGCTCAGCCGGTGGCGTCGCCGACCAGACGGGAGACGAGGGTGGAGACCACCTGATCGGTGTCGAACCCGGCGTCGATCGAGGTGGTGAGCAGGTCGAGCAGGAGCCCGTCGACCGCGTAGTGCAGCAGCGCCACCTCGTACGCCCCGCCGGGCAGGCCGGCGGCGGCGTGGTGGGCGACGTCGTCGGCGTACCCCTGGCGCAGCACGCCGCCGAGCGCGGACCGCAACTCGGGGCGACGCGCGGCCTCCAGCCGCAGCTCGAACAGCGCCCGGGTGAGGCCCGGCTCGCGGGTGGTGCGGGCGACGATGTCGCGCAGGTAGTCGGTCATCAGGGCGAGCGACGGCTCGCGACGGCCGAGGGCGGCCAGCACGGCCGGGTCGGGCGCCATCCGGGCGAGGATCCGTTCGGCGAGGCCGGCGAGCAGCGCCGCGCGGGACGGGAAGTAGTTCGAGGTGGTGCCGGTGGGCACGCCCGCCTCGGCGTCGACCGCGCGGTGGGTCAGCCCGCGCGCGCCCGCGTCGGCGAGCACCCGCAGGCCGGCGTCGGCGAGCAGGGTACGGCGTTCCGGGTTCCTGGCCACGCGAACACACTAGCAACAACCACGACAGGTGTTGTACATTCATGCCGAACCACGACAGCCGTCGTGGATCACCTCGGACATCGGAGCCGGTTTGCGCAAGCTCGTCTACTTCGTCGCCACCACCCTCGACGGCTTCATCGCCGCGCCCGACGGGTCGTTCGACTTCCTCCCGCTGATGCCCGATGTGGCGCCCTATCTGGTGGCCGAGTGGCCCCAGACGCTGCCCACGTTCGCCCACGCCCAGCTCGGCGTCGACTCCCCGCCCACCGGCCGCCTCGACACCGTGCTGATGGGCCGCGCCACCTACGAGCCCGGCCTGAAGATCGGCGTGACCAGCCCGTACGCGCACCTCAAGCAGTACGTGTTCAGCCGCTCGCTGCCCCCGGCCGACTACCCGGACGTCGACGTCGTCGCCGGTGACCCGGCCGCCTTCGTCAGCGAGCTGAAGACCCGGCCCGGCCGCGACATCTGGCTCTGCGGTGGTGGCCGGCTCGCCGGTCAGCTCACCGACGAGATCGACGAGCTGGTGGTCAAGCTCAACCCGGTGGTGGTCGGCAGCGGCATCAAGCTCGTCGACAGCGGCTTCGACCCGCGGCGGCTCACGCTCACCTCGGCGCGACCGTTCGACTCCGGTGTGGTGGTCCTGCGCTACACGCGCGACGGTTAACCCGCTTGCCCCGGCGGCGGGTGGCACGCACCGTGGAACGGTGACGAAGACCCGGCTGCACTGGCCCGAACTGCCCACGCACGTACGCGACGGCGTCGAGACCGTCCTCGGCGACCGCGTGGTGGCGGCAGAGTCGCAGCCGGGCGGCTTCTCCCCCGGCACCGCCGACCGGGTCCGCACCGCCGGCGGTGGCCGGGCCTTCGTCAAGGCGGTCAGCCCGGCGCAGAACGACCGCAGCCCCGGCCTGTACCGCGCCGAAGCCCGGATCACCGCCGCCCTGCCGCCGGACGCGCCCGCGCCGGAGCTGCTCGGCAGCTACGACGACGGCGACTGGATCGCGCTGGTCCTGGCCGACGTCGAGGGCCGGCACCCCGCCACCCCGTGGCGGGCCGACGAGCTGACCGCCGTGCTGTCCACGCTGGAGACCATGGCCGGCACGCTCACCCCGGCCCCCGCCGCGGCGCCCGCGCCCACCGCCGCCGAACTGCTCGCGCACGACTTCGGCGGCTGGCGCCGCCTCGCCGCCGACCCGCCGGCCGACCTCGACCCGTGGGCCCGGTCCCACCTGCCCGAGCTGTGCGCCGCCGCCGACCGGGGACTGGCCGCGCTCACCGGCGACACGCTCTGCCACGTCGACGTGCGCGCCGACAACCTGCTGCTCGGCCCCGACGGATCGGTCACCGTGGTCGACTGGCCCTGGGCGTGCCGCGGGCCGGCCTGGCTGGACACCCTGCTCACCGTCGTCAACGTGCAGGTGTACGGCGGACACGATCCGGACGCGCTGCTGGCCGCCCGGCGACTGACCGCCGGAGTCGACACGGCCGACCTGACCGGAGTGCTCGCCGGTTTCACCGGCTTCTTCCTCGACGGCGCCCGCCAGCCACCGCCACCCGGCATCCCGACCGTGCGGGCATTCCAGCGCCTACAGGGCGAGTCCCTGCTCCCCTGGCTGACCCGCCGCCTGGCCGGCTAGCCCCCGCCCGCCGCGCCCCGCCCGCCGCCTATCCGGGGACGCGGGCTGGGGTGCCGAGGGGGTCGGCGAACAGGGGTGAGAAGCCCAGCTCGGCGGCGCCGATCAAGGTGGCGTCGTAGCCGAGCGCGCTGACGCGCAGGCGGGCCTTGTCGCGGGAGATGGGCAGCACGTTGGCGGCGATCCGGCTGCGTACATGGGCGGCCGAGGCGGGGAAGACCTCGCTGAGCGTGCCGCCGAAGATCACCACGCCGGGGTTGAACAGGTTGATCACGTTCGCCACGCCGATGCCCAGCCAGTCACCGATGTGCCGCAGCGCGTCCTGCGCGGCCGGTTCTCCACGCACGGCGGCGGCGGCGAGCACAGCGCGTACCGCCTCGCGCCCCTTCTCCTGCGCCGGGCGGCCCGCGACGTCGAGCAGCGCCCGCTCACCGACCTCGGCCTCCAGGCACCCGCGCGAGCCGCAGCCACAGGGCCGCCCCTGGTACGGGTTCACGAGCATGTGCCCGACCTCGGAGGCGTACCCGCCGTCGCCGTCGAGCAGTTCCCCGCCCACGATGATCCCGCCGCCCACACCCACGTCACCGTGCAGGTACACCAGGTTCTGCACGCCGACGCCGGCCCCGCGCTGATGCTCGGCCAGCGCCCCCAGGTGCGCCTCGTTGCCGACCAGGACCGGCAGGCCCAGATCCAGCCGCCCGGCCAGCTCGGCGCCGAACGCCTGATCCACCCACCCCATGTCGGGTCCGAAGCGGACCATCCCGTCACCCGGCCGGATCATGCCGCAGTAGGAGGCGCCCACGCCCACGCACACCGACCCGGGTGGCGCGGCGTGGTGCAGGGCCCGCCCGAAGTCGGCGAGCACCGAGACCACCGAGTCGAGGTCGGCCCCGGCCCGCGGCCGTTCCGCCTCCAGCCGCGCCGACACCACGCCGCCGAGCCCGACGCGGGCGGCCACGAGCCGGTCCACGGCGATGTCGAAGGCGATGACGTAGACGGTGTCGGAGGCGGGACGGACCACACGCGAGGGACGCCCGGCCCGCCCGCTGCCGCCGGCCGCCACCTCCCGGACCAGGCCGGCCGCCGCCAGTTCCGCCGTGAGCGCCATGACCGTGCTGCGGTTGACGCCCATCCAGTCGGCCAGCTCGACGCGGGTGACCGGGCCGGTCAGGTGGACGCGCCGCAGCAGCGCGCCGAGGTTGAGCCGGCGGCTGTCCCCCTGCGCGTGCCGGTCCACTGCCAGACCTTTCAGCATCGACCACTCCGTCGGATGGCGACTGGCTCGTGGCCCGAGGATAGTTCCCGCACATCGACGGCTGCCAGCGCCCGCCGCGGGGACGGCCGCCTCAACCATCGAGGGCCCGACCGGCGTTCATTGTGGTGAGGGGGGTGGGCATGTCGGAGTCGTTCCGGGAGTTCGTGGTGCAGCGGTCACCCGCGTTGTCGCGGACCGCGTACCTGCTGACCGGCGATCACCAGCTCGCCGAGGATCTGTTGCAGAGCGCGCTGGCGCGCACCTACCGCCACTGGCGGCGGATCCGTGACGGGGATCCGGAGGCGTACGTGCGCCGGGTCATGTACCACCAGCAGGTCTCCTGGTGGCGCCGCCGGCGGGTGGTCGAGCGGCTGGACGCGACGCCGGCCGAGCGTGGCGGCGGCGACCACAGCGAGGAGACGGCGCTGCGGCTGAGCGTGGTGGCGGCACTGCGGCGGCTCACCGCGCGGCAGCGTGCCGTGGTGGTGCTGCGGTACTACGAGGACCTGACCGAGGCGCAGGTGGCCGAGGCGCTCGGCTGCTCGGTGGGCACCGTGAAGCGGCACGGGCACGACGCCGTACGCCGGCTCCGCGACCTGGTCCCCGAACTTCTGGAGCGGACTCCGGAGAGGAGCGAGCGGTGAGCGTACGGCTGCGGGAGGCGTTGCGGGAGGCGGCGGCCGAGGTGCCCGCGTACCCGGTCCACGACCGGGCGGTGCGGACCGCGCGGCGCACGCGGTGGCGGGCCGCCGCGGCGGTCACGGCGGTGCTGGCGCTGGTGGCGGCCGTGCCGCTGACGGTACGCGGTGACGGGCGGCCCCTACCGGCGGGCGCGGGCGGGGCGGCGCTGCCGGACCGGCTCGGGCTGCCGCCGTTCGGCGCGTTGCGGGCGACCGACCGGCCCGCGCTCGGCCCGGCGTCGGTGGTGTTCAGCGGGCAGGCACGCGGCCTGACCGGCCTGGTCGACGAGAACGGCACTGTCGGCATCGTCGGGGCGGACGCGGACCGCTACCGGACGTGGACGGTCGGCTCCGAGGTGCCGGCCGGGGAGGGGGTGCTGCTCTCCCCGGACGGGCGGTTCCTCGCGGTGCCGAACGGGTCGCCCACCAGCCCCGGTGTGGGCGTGATCGACCTGGCCGGCGGCACGGTCCGGCGGCTGCCCAGCCCTCGGCCGGGCAGTACGGTGACGACGCCGGCCGGGTGGGCGCCGGACGGGTCCGCGCTGGTGGTCGTGGACACCACTCCGGCGAATCCGGAGGTCAGCGCGCACATCAACACGCTCAGCCTGGTGCGGCTGGACACCGGCCGGGCGGTGCGCCTGCTGGAGACCCCGCAGGTGCCGGTGTTCGGCTCGCCTGTCGCGTTCGCGGCCGACGGGTCGCGGCTGGCCTACCAGGTCGGCACGAAGGTGCTCGTGAGCAGCACGGACGGGCGGCAGATCTCCTCGTTCGCGCTGCCGACCGGCACCGCGCTGGCCGGCAAGGGCGCCTGGCTGCCGGACGGCTCGCTGGCCCTGGCCTCCCACGACGCGGCCGGCGACCGGTGGCGGCTGCGCCGGGTCGACACCGACGGCCGGGAGCTGCTCGCGCCAGCGCTGGCCGCCGTCTCGGGCGTGACGGCGATCCGGCTGCTCGGCTGGCTGGCGGACGGGACCGCGTGGGTGGTCGCGTACCGGCCCGAGCCGAACGCGCCGGCCCTGTCCGGCGACGAGCTGGCGATGGACCAGCGGACCGCGTACGCCAACGTGCGGTCGATCCGGGTCCTGGGCCTGACGCCGGGCGCCGCCGCCCCGGCCACTCTGCTCACCGCGCCGGACCAGGTGCTCGCCGTCGACGTGGCGGACTCGGTGGTGCACGCCGGCCGGGTCCGCGAGGCCGATCCGCCGTCGGGCCCCGGCGGCCGGGTGTGGTGGGGAGTGGGCCTGGTGGCGCTGGTGCTCGGCGGCCTGGCGGCGTACCGGCGACTGCGCCGCAGGCATCGGTGACGAGGGTGGAACGCCACGGGCGCCTCCCGGCGCGGAAGACACCCGTGACGTTCCACTCGGCGCGGGCGAGCGAGCGGAAGGGCTACTCCGCTTCGCGGACCGGGCTCTGCGGCACCACCAGCACCGGCCGGTGCGCGCGGTGCAGCGTGGCCATGGCGACGCTGCCGAGCAGGATCTTGCGGACCGCCGTCCGGCCGCGCGAGCCGACCACGACCAGGCTCGCCTTGCGCTCGGCGGCGACCGTGGAGAGCGCCTCGGCCACCGCGCGCCCGGGAGCGCCGCCACCGGCATGTACGCGGACGGTGGTCAACGGCTGCCCGTCGGCGGTCTCCGGTGTGTCCCCCTCGTCGCCGTCGACGGCGACCAGGACGATCTCCCGCTCGGGGAAGAGGCGGCGGGCGGCGGCGAGCGCGGCCTCGGACCCGGCCGAGGCGTCCCAGCCGACCACCACCGGTCCGGCGGCGAGCGCGTCGTACTCGTCGGTCAGCAGCGGGTGCGGCACCACGAGCACGGGACGCGGGCTGTAGTGCACTGCCATGTCGGAGACGCTGCCGAGCACCGCGCGGGCGCCACCGAGACCGCGTGAGCCGAGCAGCAGCACGTCGGCCTGCTTCTCGTCGGCCAGCTCGGCGAGCCGGAGCCCCTCGCCGCCGTAGCTACGGCACACGAGCGGCTCGGCGTCCCAGCCGGCGGCACGGCCCAGCATCACGCCGACCGCCGTCATCCGGTCTGCCTCCCGGCCGCCCTCGCGCTCGATGGCCTCCACGAACACGTTGATGTTGCGCTTGCCGGTCCAGAGCCGCTTACGCAGCTCCTCGCTGGCGAACGGTGGCGTCCACAGGTGCCCGATCCACGCGTGCGCGCCGGGGAACAGCAGCGCGCCCGCCTCGATGGCGGCGCTGGCGGCCGGAGACCCGTCGTAACCAACCACCACTTGCCTGACCTGCACGTCGCTCACCGCACCAAACCCCTCTCACCGACGACATCTCACAAGATCGTATCCGGGTCCGGACCGGGTCCGAGCCGGATCGTCCGGCACGGAAGCATCGGTACGCTGGGCGGATGAGCACCCCGGACCTGTCGTACCTCCTCGACCACACCAGCCACGTGTTGCGTACGCGGGTGGCGGCGGCGCTCGCCGAGATCGGGCTGACCGCCCGGATGCACTGCGTGCTCGCACATGCGCTGCCCGAGGAGCGTACGCAGATCCAGCTCGCCGAGATGGGCGACATGGACAAGACGACGATGGTGGTGACGGTGGACGCGCTGGAGCGGGCCGGCCTGGCAGAGCGGCGTCCGTCGCGTACCGACCGGCGGGCGCGGATCATCGCGGTCACCGAGGAGGGCGCCCGGGTGGCCGCGCGCAGCCAGGAGATCGTCGACCGGGTGCACGCCGAGGCGCTGGCGAGCCTGCCGGACGACGAGCGGAAGGTCTTCCTGCGCGCGCTGGAACGCCTGACCGCCGGATACCTGGCCACGCCGGTGCAGAGCCCCAAGCCGGCACGCCGGGCCCGCCAATAATCCCCCAATAGATTGTCCGTAACGGAACTATCCGTTACGGTCTCTCCTGTCGCACCTCTCGACAGGAGGACTCCATGTCCGCTCCCCGCTCCCGGCGGCTCGCCCTCGGCGTGCTCGCCACCGGCGCCCTGATGACCATCCTCGACGGCAGCATCGTCACCGTGGCGATGCCGGCCATCCAGCGCGACCTGCACTTCTCCCCGACCGGCCTGAGCTGGGTGGTGAACGCGTACCTGATCGCGTTCGGCAGCCTGCTCCTGCTCGCCGGCCGGCTCGGCGACCTGATCGGGCGCCGGACGATGTTCCTCGGCGGCACCGCGCTGTTCACCGCCGCGTCGGTGCTGGCCGGCGTGGCCGGATCCCCCGCCACCCTCGTCGCCGCCCGCTTCCTCCAGGGTGTCGGCAGCGCGGCGGCGGTCGCGGTGAGCCTCGGCATCCTGGTCACGCTCTTCCCCGACGCCGCCGAGCGGGCGCGGGCCTTCGCCGTGTTCGCCTTCACCGGCGCCGCCGGAGCGGCCATCGGCCAGGTCGCCGGCGGCCTGCTCACCGACGCGCTGGGCTGGCACTGGATCTTCCTGATCAACCTGCCGATCGGCCTGGCCACGATCGCGCTCGCGGCCCGTACGCTGCCCGCGGACCGGGGCCTGGGCCTGGCGGCCGGGGCCGACGTGGCGGGCGCGGTGCTGGTCACCGGCGGGCTCATGCTGGGCATCTACACGGTGGTCACGATCGAGCGGTACGGCGCCACGTCGGCGCACACGCTCGGCCTCGGCGCGCTCGCCGTCGCGCTCGTCGCCGGGTTCGTGGTCCGGCAGGCCACCGCGCGCCGCCCGCTCATGCCGCTGCACATCCTGCGTTCGCGTGGCGTCGCCGTGGCGAACGTGGTCCAGATCCTCACCATGGCCGCGATGTTCGCCTTCCAGGTGCTCATCACGCTCTACCTCCAGCAGGTGCTCGGCTACGACGCCACAGGCGCCGGCCTGGCGATGCTGCCGGCCGCCGTGCTCATCGGCGCGGTGTCACTCGGCGTCTCGGCCCGGCTCAACACCCGCTTCGGCGAGCGGGCGGTGCTGACCGCCGGGCTGGTCCTGCTGGTGGCCATGTTCGCGCTGCTGGTCCGGGTGCCGGTGGACGGCCGGTACCTGACCGACGTGCTCCCGGTGATGCTGCTGGCCGGCGGGGGCGGGCTGGTGCTACCGGCGCTGACCTCGCTCGGTATGTCCGCCGCCCGCCCCGATGACGCCGGCCTCGCCTCCGGGCTGTTCAACACCACGCAGCAGATCGGCATGGCGTTCGGCGTCGCGGTGCTGTCCACGCTGGCCGCCGCCCGCACGGCCGGCCGCGTCGCGCTCGGCGACGACCGGGCCACGGCTCTGACCAGCGGCTTCCACCTGGCGTTCGCGATCGGCGCGGGGCTCCTGGTGGTCGCCGTCGCGCTCGCGTACGCGCTGCCGCGCCCGCGCACGGCGGAGCGTGCCGACGCCCCGGCGCTCGTGGGGTGAGTCAGCGGGACGCGCGAGGGCGGGCGCGCAGGTGGGCGCGCTCGCCCTGGCTGCCGAAGAGGCTGAGGAACTCCACCGCCTCGCTGTCGGCGCGGCCGAACCAGTGCGGTACGCGGGTGTCGAACTCGGCCGCCTCACCGGGTTCGAGCACCAGATCGTGCTCGCCGAGCATGAGCCGCAGCCGCCCGTTGAGCACGTAGACCCACTCGTACCCCTCGTGGGTCTTCGGCTCGGGCTCGGCCCGGCCGCCGGCCGGGATGATCAGCTTGTACGCCTGGATGCCGCCGGACCGGCGGGTGAGCGGCAGCATGGTCATCCCGTGCGCGGCGACCGGCCGCAGGTGGACGCGTGGGTCGCCGGTCGGTGGGGCGCCGACCAGTTCGTCGAGCGTCACGCCGTGCGCGCGGGCCAGCGGGAGCAGCAGTTCCAGCGTGGGCTTACGGCCGCCCGACTCCAGCCGGGACAGCGTGCTCACCGAGATGCCGGTGGCGGCGGAGAGGTCGGTGAGCGTGGTCTCCCGCTCGCGGCGCAGCGCGCGCAGCCGGGGGCCCACCGCGTCGAGGGCCTGATCGAGGTCGCCGTCCATGCCAGCAAGTTTGCCACATCAGCAACAGACTTTGCAGTTCTGTCGGGGCCGGCAGCAGTCTGGTCGCGGAGCGGGATGGGCGAGTACCTGCCGGCCGACGAGTCGGGGCGGCGATGATCAACGCGGACCTGGTGCAGGAGGAGACCCGGCGGGCGGTCGAGGCGTGGCGCGACGCGAGAGCGGGTGCCGAGGAATCACCCCTAACCTGACAATTCTTCCCCTAGGTTGAAGCGCAGGGGCAGTCGGGAACCGGGGGGCGATGTGAAGGGCTATCCGGCGATCGAAGATCACGGGCTCATCGGCGACCTGCAGACCGCCGCGCTGGTGACCTGTGACGGCACGATCGACTGGTTCTGCGCGCCGCGCTTCGACTCGCCGAGCATCTTCGCCGCGCTGCTGGACAAGGACAAGGGCGGCTTCTTCCAGATCGCCCCGCACGAGGTCCGGTACGTCACCAAGCAGCTCTACCTGCCCGGCACGCCGATACTGATCACCCGGTTCATCAGCGCGGACGGCGTCGCCGAGGTGATCGACTTCATGCCGGTCACCGGCGAGCGGGTCACCGACTCGCACCGCCTGGTCCGCATGGTCAACATGGTGCGCGGGAGCATGCGGTTCCGAGTGGAGTGCCGGCCCCGGTTCGACTACGCCCGCGAGAGCCACGAGGTGGAGCGGCACCGCAACGGCTACCTGTTCCGCAGCCCTTCGGCGACGCTCGCCTTCAACCCGATCGACCCGGTGCGGCAACTCTGGGCCCAGACCGGCGAGATCCGCATGGAGAACGGCGACCTGATCGCGTACGGCACGCTGAAGGAGGGCGACACCGGCGGGGTGGTCCTGGAGACCAGCAGCGAGGAACCCCGGACCATCCCGCCGGAAGAGGTCCAGGGCATGTTCGAGTGGACCCGGAACTACTGGCGGCGCTGGGTCGAACGCTCCCGCTACACCGGACGCTGGCGGGAGATGGTCGAGCGGTCGGCCATCACGCTCAAGCTCATGACGTACGCGCCGACCGGCGCGATGATCGCCGCGCCGACCGCCGCGCTGCCCGAGCTGGTCGGCGGCGCCCGCAACTGGGACTACCGCTACACCTGGGTACGCGACACCTCGTTCTCGGTGCACGCGCTGCTCGGCCTCGGGTTCACCGAGGAGGTAAGCCGGTACATGAACTGGCTGGACGAGCGCATCCGCGAAGCCGGCGACCAGCAGGACCCACTGAAGATCATGTACCGGGTGGACGGCTCCTCGGACCTGCACGAGGAGGTGCTCGACCACCTGGAGGGATACCGGGGCTCCCAACCCGTGCGCATCGGCAACGGCGCCGCCGACCAGCTCCAGCTCGACATCCACGGCGAGGCGCTCTACGCCATGCACCTCGCCGACGAGCAGGGCATCCGCGTGTCGCACCAGGTGTGGAAGAGCACCGTGCGGCTGGTCGACTGGCTCTGCCACAACTGGGACAAGCGCGACGCCGGGATCTGGGAGAGCCGGCACCACCCCCGCAACTACACGTTCGGCCGGGTGATGTCCTGGGTCGCGCTGGACCGGGCCATCCGGCTGGCCAGCCGCACCGGCCGGCCCGGGGACATGAGCTGCTGGATCGAGCAGCGCAACCGGATCTACAACCAGGTCATGGCCCGCGGTTTCCACCGGGAACGCGGCAGCTTCGTGCAGGCGTACGACGAGAACGTGCTCGACGCCGCCCTGCTCTACATGCCGGCGGTCGGCTTCGTCACGCCCAGCGACCCGCTGTGGCTGTCCACGCTGGAGTCGATCGAGCGGGACCTGGTCTCGGACAGCCTGGTCCACCGCTACGACCCGCTGCACTCCCCCGACGGGCTGCCCGGCCACGAGGGCACGTTCAACATGTGCACGTTCTGGTACGTCGAGGCGCTGGCCCGTTCCGGCCGGCTCGACGACGCCCGGCTCACGCTGGAGAAGATGTTCACCTTCAGCAACCACCTCGGCCTCTACGCCGAGGAGATCGCCTCCACCGGCGAGCAGATCGGCAACTACCCGCAGGCGTTCAGCCACCTCGCCCTGATCAACTCGGCGCTGGCGGTCAACGACCTGCTCGACGCCGAGGCCCACGCCCGCCTCCGCCGGTAGCGGCAGTCGTCAGGGCGCCTCTACGCCGCGGGCATCCGCTGACCCGCCGCTGCGCCGCACGGCGACGACCGAAGCCGCGTTCACACACCACCTAGTCTCTCGGGCGTGGAACAACTACGCGACCTCGCCGTCCGGCTGGTGATGGGCGAGCCGGTCGGCGACGACCTGCCGATGGCGGCTGCGCACGCGCTGGCCCGGGGCGTCGACTCGCCCAGCTTGCGTGAGCTCGCCGGCTTGCCGAAGGGTCAGCCGCGGGAGTCCGTCGACCTGTTCCGGCAGGCGATGGACGAGCTCGGCTCGCCGGTCCCGGACGAGGGTGACGCTCGGCTGCACCTCATGCGCCAGGCGGCGGCGGACATCGTCGCGGGAGAGGGCGACGCCGAGGACCTGGCCTACGAGATCTACTGCCAGGCGGTCGAATCCCAGTTGCCGGAGCTGCGGCCCGTGGCGGACCGCTTCCTCGAGCTCTACGCCGGTTGGGGCCCGGCTTACGACCAGACGGAGAAGGCGATCGCGGCCACGAGGGCAGCCGCGCAGTCGTTCCTGCGCGACCATCCGGCGTGAGAGATTGCCGTCCAGCCACGCTCCCGCCAGGCCCGTGAGCTGCAACGACCACGAGGAAGCGAGCCCTTGACCGGCCGCGCACACTGGAGGCAGGCAGATGACCCGGGAGGTCGACATGCGCTGGGTGATCCTCATACTCGTCGTCGCGGCGGCCGTGCTTGTCGCCGGACTGTTGCGCCGTCGCCGGCAGGCAGGCGTGGACGGCCGCCAGGTACGTAACCTCCAGGCATCCGCAGAGGCCCGCCGCAGGCTCGACGACCACCGGAATCGTACGGACGGCAGCAACACCGGCAGCGGCGGCGTGGGCGGCTGGAGTTCCTGACACCACTCCCGCATGCCGCACCAGTACTGGCAGGACCCGCTCCCCCGTGCTCGCGAGTACGTGAGCCGATGCACCCCACCTTGGGGCGTAGTTCTGGCCCTTGAGCGGCCCCTAAATCAGTTCCCGACCAGCCCACCGACACATCGTGACTAGCCGACATTCCCAAGCGCAGCGTTACCGGGACGGCTGCTCGGCCCGCTGCGATGCGTCGTACTGCCACAGCTGCGGCACCGCCCGGATGATGCCTGCCACGGCGAGGATGGCCAGCACCCCACCCATTGAGATTGCCCAGCGCGGTCCCCATGCCGCGCCGGTTACGCCGTGCAATAGGTTGCCGATTTGTGGGCCGCCCATTGTGACGACGATCATCGAGCCCTCGATCCTGCCGCGCAGTGCGTCGTCGGTACTCGCCTGGCTGATGGCTCGACGGAACGTGCTGAGCACGAAGTTCACACCGCCGCCGACCAGAAGCGCCGCAGCGGCGAGCCACAGCTGGGGTGCCAGCCCCAGCAGTACGACCGTCACACCCCAGACGGCAGCGGCGGACACCATCAGCACACCGTGCCGCCGGGCACGGGTGAACACGCCCGACACCATCCCGACCGCGAACACGCCTGCCGGGTAGCTGGCGTAGAGCACGCCAAGCTCGAAACCACCTCCGGCCGCGCCGCCGAACTCCCGCTGGGCCATCTCCGGGTAGAGCGCCCACGGTGCCCCAAACACCATCGCGGCCAAATCCACCCCGATCAGCGCCACCAGCAGCGGCCGGGAGAAGAGATAGCGGAAGCCATCCAGCAGTTGGTAGACCATCGGCCGGCGGGCCGTCGGACTCCCGCCAACCGAGGAAGGCGTCCCAGGGCGCGGCACCAGCACCGGTGCAGGCACGGGTTGTTGCGGTGGGAGCCGGGGCAGCCGGAACACCGACCACATGACGAGCAGCAGCGCCAGAGTGTCCAACAGGTACAACGCACCAAGTCCTACCACCGGGATCAACACCCCGGCCAGCAGCGGACCCACGATCGACCCGGTATACCGGACCAGCGAGCTTAATCCGTTTGCGGCGGCCAACAGATCCGCCGGCACCACTCGCGGCACCACCGCCCCCATCGCCGCCATGACAGCTCCGTAGCTGAGGCCTTGGCAAGCGACCAGTGCCAGCAGCACCAGTACCGATCGCAGGTCCAGTGCCGCCTGTACCCACAGCCCCGCGTACGCGAGCGCCAGGCAACCATGTGCGACCAGTAGCAGCCGACGCCGGTCCATCGCGTCAGCGAGGGCACCACCCCACAATGCCGAGACCACCAGCGCGACCAGCGACACCGCCGCCGAGACCCCCACAGCCGCGGACGAGCCGGTCAACGTAAACAGTTGCGTGGGAATGGCAACCACGCCGAACGAACCACCCACCGCAGCGATCAGCGACGCGACCCACAGCCGCCGATACGCGGGGATCGCCAGCGGGCGCCGGTCCATCAGATATGCACCCAGCCTGCGTCCACCGGCGCCCCCTCCGGCACTGCCGGTTGCGCTATCGGCGCTGCTGGTTCCATCTGCCGTCGTCGGCGCTCCCATACCCATAACCCCCGGTCGGCTCATGCCGGTTGTAGCTGGCACGGCCGATGCTGGGCCCTACCCCAAGGGAAAGGTCCAGCACCGATGAGGGACCCACCGAGCACGCATCCGACGAAGATCGTCTAGCCGAACGTGTCACCGACGTCCCGGGACTGATCTGTCACGGAGGTCCTGAGACCCGACAATTGTCCGGTCTCGGGACCTGCGTGGCAGAATCAGTCTCAGGACGTGCGTGACGCTCGGCCGAGCGCTAGGGCGCTACGCTGACCGACGTGCCGATCGATGCAGACCATGCTCGGCAGGCGTTGGCGAAGTGGGAGGGTTTCACCTTCGAGACGTGCCCTGCCGCGTCCTCGTCTGGGCTGGTCGACACGACCCCGGCAGAGCTGTTGCCGACGCGCCACTGATCGCCGCACGGATGCCCGACGCTGAGGTCCGCATCGGTGAGGACGCCGCTAACACACCGTCTCCTGCCCACTGGCGAGAGATGCTGACGTGGGTCAAGGGTGGCTAGCCTGGAAACTCGCCGAGTACCTGCCCTACTGGCTCGCCGCCTACGTCACCCGACCTCAAACCCACCATCGCACGCGGCTATGAAGCGCCGTCCGGCTACACCTGATCCCGGCACTCGGCACCAAACGCCTCGACGGCCCCGAGGTCCGGCTGCACGACCTGCGGCACACCGTCGTCTCGCTGCTGATGGAGTTGGGCGTCCCGCCGCACGTCGTCCAGGCCATCGCCCGGCACGCCGACGTGAAGATCACGCTGAAGGTCTACTCGCATGCCAACCTCGACGAGATGCGTCAGGCGCTCGGACGGACGGCTGTCATAGACCCTGTTGCTGTCACCGCCCCGAAGAACGATCTTCTCGGGGCGGTTTCGCTGCTCGTGGAGGTGGGCGCGGCAGGTTTCGAACCTGCGACCCCTCGCTTGTAAGTTCTGGGCGCGTCGACCGGTGGGGTCCGTCCGCGTCCCTGGCCTCGGGCACCTGTCCAGCACTGCTCGGGAGAGCGTGGCTCCGTTCGCGCCAGTTGCTGTCACCGTTGCTGTCGACAGATGAGCCCTAAACGCATCGGGCGCAGCAGGGACTGCACCGGAGGGGCGCGACTGCCATGATCATGCCGTGGGACTTCTCTGCGATTACTTCTCGGCCGCCTCTGATGATGCAGCCGCCGCCGTGATCGATGTCCTTGGCGGTCCGCGTGCCGCCTCAGATACCGGATCCGAGGTTGTCGAGCTGAAGGGTATCGAGCCCTTCGTGGTGCTGGGGAAGCTGGAGGAGTTGCTGACCGGCCTCGACTACGACTCGGTAACAGAGAACCTGAGGTGGGGTCACGCCGTCGCTGTTCGTCATGACGGCGAGCTACTTGTCGTCTCGCTAACGGATGAGGTCCAGGCGGCGCTGGCTACCGCGTCGGAAGCCGAGCTGCGTGGAGTGGCGTTGCCGTGGTCGCAGATCGAGGAGTTCTGGGGGCAGGGAGAGCCCTCAGACCTGGCAGAGATTCTGATCGAGCTGGCAGCCTTGGCACGTCTAGCGACAGCACGTCACGAACGCCTGTACTGCTGGGTCTCCGTCTGACACGTATGCCCCCGGTTCTCGTCGCGCGAAACCGTCAGACGTTGAAGCGGAACTAAGAGCCGCGATCCCCCTGCCAGCGGTGACACCGTCCGGTACCTGCTCACCCGGCGTCTCGGGCTCTCATGGTTGTTCGCTGGTTGACGACGTTTCACGGTGTCTTGTGCCCCCTGTGTGCCCCACAGGAACGTTCCGCGCTTGCGCCGCTCGACTAAGTTGCGCAGGGTGAAGGCTTTCGAGATCACTGCCACGCTGCTGGCGTCATTGGCGTGGCCCATGGTTGTTGTCTTTCTGGTGATCGTCTTCCGGAAGCCCATCAAAGACCTCGCTATTCACGATCCCCGGCGTCGGTCATTGCGAAGGGCCAAGGTAGGACCGGTTGAAGTCGAATGGGGCTCGCTGGAGGAGGCTCGATCCGAGGCGGCAGCCGAGAAGGCTGATGAGCCGCCACAGCCGGCACCTAAGACTTCTCCAGGTCGGTTGGCAGACCTTCTGGCTTTAGCGGAGCAGCACCCAACTGCTGCCGTGGTTCTCGCCAGGCAGAAGCTGGAGCATGGTTTGGCTCGTGCGCTCAAGAACAACGGCATAACTCCCCCCCATTGGGGAATTTACCAGATGATCGGGGCAGTGCATTCCCGCGCCTTGGTTAGTGAGGGCACCGTAAAAGTGCTTCACAGCTTAAGGAACGTGGGAAACGAAGTACTCCACATGGAGGGTGCGGTTGTGACTCCGGCACGTGCGGTGGAATACGTCACCACGGCTGAAGAGATCCTATTGAAACTGGCTGCGGTCAGTAACCATGCTGATGCATCCGCCTGATCAGTCTCAACCATGTCACGCCTCAACCGTAAGCCATCCCGGTGTCAGGAGTTGGTGCTGATGCCATCAATGGTTGAGGGCGGAGAGACGGCCCGGAAAAACCTCTCCCCGAACGCTGTACGCGTCAGGGTTCCTTTATCGATGTCGAGGTGTTCGATCGTCGGATCTTGCTTGCTTCGGACGTACTCCGGTCGGGCAGTGACCCAGTCGTAACGCCTGTCATCTGAAAACCATTCCATATAGCTGACATTGACCAGGCCAAGCCGGTTCCAGTTGTCGACCCACGAGGGCACCTGAGGAACCTCAAGAGGCCTATTGGCGTCATCATGAATACCCATGAGATGCTTTATTACGTTCTGACGACCACCGTCCTCTTTTGTGTTGACCAGCTTGACAATCGACACGCTTGCCTGCGTCAGTACAGCATTAAGGAGCGTCGTCTCTCGGGCGCTTAGCTGTTTGATTACTTCGGCGAAGGCTGGGTGAGCGTCATCGGTTCGGCGGTCGTCTGTGGCAGTGGTGAGCAGGTTTAAGTACAGCTCTCGCAGATCAGGCTCATCAAAGCTGTAGCTCAAGCCCTGCATTGCCGGGACGGCAACGCTCGCCGCTGGCGTGATCAGGTGCTCGTCCGGAATATGGGCCGTCTTGGCCGCCATTTCTTCCGGGAAAACGTCCTCAAAGTACGCTTGACTAACGCCGATCATGCGCGCAAACGGCTGATAGAGCTTGAGCTTGATGCGCTCCTTCACTGCTATCCGTGCTGCAGCCGTACGGGCTGCTGCCTTGAACTCTGGGGTCCCCTGAGCGGCCTGCAGCAGCTCATCTCGGGTCTCTTTGTCTTGGTCGAGGGCTTTTCGGCCGATGATCTCGACAGCCTTACCGGCAGCTGCAATCTCTGCGCCAGTCACGCCGACCAGCTTAATCGAAGTCCGCCATCCCGTCTGCCGCCGACCCGCCCTCCGGGGAGCGGGCTGCCGCCCGGCCCGCCACGTCAAGCGGAGCTTGACGCACGTACGGACGCTGGCGGGCCGGGCGGTGGTCTGCTCGGCTTGCCCGGGTCGGCGGCTGGCGGGATGGTCCTGCGCAACCACCCACGGACCGCAACGCGCCGCGGAGCCCCGGCCATCCCGGAGTCGTTGCGCCCCCGCCGGAGGCGCAGTGACCGCGACCGGGCCGCCGCCGCGACCCCGCCGCGCAGACCCGGCGTGCCCTTTCCTACGCCGCGCTGCTCGGGCGGCGGCGCGGCCGGCTGCCGGCCGCGAACCTCAACCATTCTCGGCGCTACCGTCTGCGGCGGCCCACGGCTCCCCGCTCTCCGCGCCAGCCGCTGGGCGTGTTGCGTGGCCGGAGTCGGAGCGCCAGCGCAGCGACGGACGCGCGCCCAGGCGGCGGCGCGTGCGGCCCGTTGCGGGCCGCCTTGAAGACGTACAGAAACTTTGAACCACATCGACGGCAGCCGGTCGGATCGAACTGCATTCGAACGATCGCGTCCCGGTGCGATGGCGCTGACGGGCGACGCTCGGTGGCTCAGTTGGCGAGGGGCAAGACGCCCTCTTCGAGGTAGACGGTGCGGGTCTGCTTCCGCGCCTGCATGCTCGCGCGTAGCCGTCGAGCGAGTCTGGGGATGGTCAGCTCGTCAAGCTGGTTGTCCTCCACGAACGCCCACTCTGCGATCTCGCCATCTCGGAAGGCGACGGCGGCGAGCTGGTCACCCGTGAGCGTGCCGCCATCGAAGACAAATAGCATCTTGTCGCCTTCGTCTGGCCTTGGAGCCCAGTCGACCGTCAGGAGAGCGCCGATCGCAACTCGGAGGCCCAGTTCTTCGTAGACCTCTCTGCCGCAGGCCGACAGCGGGCTCTCGCCTTCCTCGACGTAGCCGCCGGGGATGTCCCAGTGTGACTTGTAGGTCGGCCGGACAAGCATCAGCCGCTCTTGCTCGTCAATGAACAGCGCGCCCGCCGCCACCTTGGGAGTGGCTTGCGGACGCGCGTTGCTGGCTTGGCTGGTCACATCCTCGGACTCTACGGATCTAGGCCGTGACGTGCACGCGCTGTGCCAGGCTGGCGAGTTGGTAGCTGGGTCGGCCTCGCCCGCGGCGCATCCAGTTCTGGACGAGCTGCCTGCTAATCGCGTGGTGGCGAATCTGCTCGGGTGCCTTCTGCTCAGCAGCGAGCACCACCGCCATAGCCTCATCCGTTCTGTTCCACGCGCTGAGCGCCCGCGCTGTTTCAAGAGAATGCCGCGCCTGCCGTTCGACAGGTAGGCCGGTCGTGTCGATGCGGGGACCGAGGTCAATCGCGACTTGTACGTCATCCAGGTCCATCGCGGTTGTCACGCGGTGGATAGCCACGTTGGTTGGCCCGAAAGCGGTCCAGAGGTGGTTCGCGTCGTGGCCAAGCCGCCGCGCAGTTTCGTCTGCTTCGTTGAGGAACGATCTGACGGCGGCACGGTCCTCGTCGCGTGCTGCGGCCACGGAACCTGCCAGGAACAAGGTGCCATAGACGGACAGGTACTCCGGCGTGGCCTCGGCCAAGCCCGGCTGCATGTACGCCGCTGCGTCGGCGGTGAGCTGCTTCGCCTCACGGTATCGGCCTGTTGAGAGCAGCGTGTGAGTGACTGAGCGGAAGAGCGACCCAATGACAACCACATCGCCGCCCCGTTGGGCCGCTGTGAAGCCCCTCTCGGCGGCAATCCATGCGAGGTCCGCCTCCCCGAGCTTCGTGAGCAGGACGGCGGAGGCCTGGTAGGTGAGCGCCAGCAGTGCAAACGACTGCTCTTGGTCTTCGCCCTCGTGAGTTTGGGTCGCGGCCTGTCCGGCTGCGAGTGTCTGCGGCAATCGCGCGACGACGTACCCGTACCGCGAGGCTTGGTACGCATCCCATACCTGAGTGACTTCACTACGCAGTTGGGCTACGTCAGGTGCCTCCGCGACGGGCCCCGGGATGAACGGCGAGAGCTGCCGGTAGTTCAGCAGGGCATCCCGCAGAGCAGAGACGGTCTTCGTCCCGCTGTCGGCGTTCCAATCAAGGAGGGCAGGCTCCCCGACGAGATCGCCGATGCTGACGTCCAACGCACCAGCTACCGAGCGGATGACGGACAACCGATCGAGATCAATTCGGTTGTTCTCGACCTTACTCAGCCAGTCGACAGTGCGCCCGACGATGCCCGCCAGCACTTCTTGCGACATGCCCCGACGGCGGCGATACCACGCGATTCGTTCGCCGACCGTTAGATCCTGACCGATTCCTCGCATGGGTCCAGTGTCTCATGGCGACGGCCTTGGTCCCCCGGAAAAGTATTCCGGGTTCGGCCCATAACCTGGCCCTACCTTGGGTGCAGCACCGAGCACTCGTCCATAGGGGACGCGCTCAACGACACTCGGAGGTTTGTTGTGAAGCTGTACGTGGACACCGCGAGCAAGCAGGTCCAGGTGACGAAGGACCCGGAGCCGAAGAACGACCAGAACGGCAATCAGCGGTCGGAGAAGAACACTGGCCGGCTCATGTGGTCGACCCAGGTCTTCGTGCTCGACGAGACTGGCGGCGAGATCATCACCATCACCACGGCGGGTGAGAAGCCGAGCGTGACGGTGGGGCAGCTCGTCGCTGTCGAGCAGTTGGAGGCTATTCCGTGGGCGACCAACGGGCGTAACGGCGTCGCGTTCCGTGCGATCACGCTGAAGCCGAAGGCTGGCACCTCGGCGAAGTGAGTCCCTCGTTCCACCTGTGCTGCGTGAGCTTCTGGTGTCTGACGCGCACCCGCGCGTGAAGCGGCCTAAAGGTCCGCTGAAGATCAACCGAAGGCATTCGGGAGTGGTTCTGACTCCTACATTCCCGGCCTGCTGATCAATGCGAGGCGATTCGCCTCGTCTCCTCTGGCGCGGGGTCGGTACTGACGTTGATGTCTGCCGGCCCCGTGTCCTCCCACCGCTTGGAGGCACCTATGGACCCCGACACCACACTGACGGAAATTCGGGAACTGCTCGCCCGCCAGGACAGCCCGGAAGGGTTCGGTGGGCTCGACACCATTCGCCTGATCGAGCGCGTGGAAGCGCTCGACACCTGGTTGTCCAACGGTGGCCATCTGCCGGCCGCCTGGATCGTCAACCGCCAGGACTGATCGAAAGCAAGCGGCGCGGGGTCGGTCTGACTCCTACATCACCCGACCCCGTGCCCTCCAACTCATCCACCCACGTATGGGAGGACTCGTCGTGTCCAAGTCTAGCCCTCGCCGCTCCTTCGGACGGAAGTCCAGCGGCACCATCACCGTGATCGAGGCCAAGGTCCACCGTTCCTCGGCACGCAACGCCCGGTTGGCGTTCATCCTCACGGCGGTCATCGTCGGCCTTCTGTCGGCCGTGGTGGCCGCTTCCTACATCCACCCCATCCTCGCCGTTTTCGTCGGCGCGCTGATCGGGGTCCCGCTTGGCGGCCTGGCCTGGCTGCTCGTCAGGGTCTGGCCGGTGCTGCGACTGCTGTGGTGGTGGACCCCGGAAATCGGGATCACCACGGTTGTCGGTGCTGCCTGGGTGCAGTTGGCCAACCACACCCCGACCCTGGTCACGCTCGTCGTGGTCGCCCTGCTCGTGGGCGTCCCCGCCGCCCTGCCGGCCTCTCGCCGGTTCGTAGTCGCCTGGACGTGGTGCCTGATCGTCAGGCACCGGCTGCGCGTGTGCTTCGCGCAGTTCATCATCGCCAACCAGTCCGGCAGCCTGCCGCTCATCCTCTGGGCCAAGCCCACGCCCGTCGGCGAACGGGTCTGGGTCTACCTGCGCCCCGGCCTGTCCCTGGCCGACCTGGAAGGCCGCCTCGACCGCATCGCCGTGGCCTGCCACGCCTCCACCGCTCTGATCGAGCGGGCTTCCGACCGTAACGCCGCCTACCTGCGGTTCGACATCAAGCGCCGCGAGGTGCTGACCGCGCAGGTCGGCTCCCCGCTCGTCGACGTCATCGACCCCGACACCCCGGCAACCGAGCGGATCCCGGCCACCGTGCCGACCGCCCTGGACCTGCCCGACGTCGACATGCCCACCGTCACCCTGCCCACCCAGCAGGGCAAGCCGGCCGGCAAGAAACCGGCCACGACCGCCAACGGCAGCAAGCCCGCGGCTTCCACCGCCAGCGACGTCGACGACGTCTCCGACTGGATCTGACCTTCACCCAACCCGGTCGCGGAGAGCCCTGCGGGGTTCGTTCGTGTGGCTCTCCGCGTCCACACCTCGCCCAAGGAGGGCAACCCATGACCACCACAACCGCCCCGGATACCGGGGTTCCGGTGGGGCCTGGCCTGTCGATGTTCGACCCCATCTTCGTCGGCATCGACGAGTTCGGTCACCCGGTCTACATCACCCTCGCCTACCGCAACCTCCTGGCCGGAGGCGAACCCGGCGGAGGCAAATCCGGTCTGCTCAACACGATCGCCGCCCACGCCGCCCTGTCCGTCGACAGCCGCCTGGTGCTGCTGGACGGCAAACTCGTCGAACTCGGCCAGTGGGAAGACTGCGCCGACGCGTTCATCGGCCCCGACATCACCGCCGCCCTCGACATCCTCCGCCGCCTCCAACTGGTGATGAACAACCGCTACGCCTGGCTGCGCGCCCACGGCCGCCGCAAGCTCACCGCCGCCGACGGCCTGTCCGTCATCACCGTCCTCGTCGACGAAATCGCCTACTACAGCGCGACAGTCGGCTCCAAGCAGGAGCAGGAAGAGTTCGTGGCTCTCCTGCGTGACCTGGTCGCCCGTGGCCGTGCTGCTGGTATCCCGGTGGTTGCCGCGACTCAGCGGCCGTCGTTCGACATCATCCCCACCTCGCTGCGGGATCTGTTCGGCTACCGGGCCGCGTTCCGGTGCACCACGCCGAACACCTCCAACATCGTGCTCGGGCACGGCTGGGCCGAGCAGGGCTACACCGCCACCGACATCGCCCCCACCAACCAGGGCGCGGCCTACCTCATCGCCGAAGGCGGCACCCCCAAGCGCATCAAGGTCGCCTACCTCACCGACTCGCAGATCGCCGGGATCGCGGACTACGCGGCCTGGATTCGTCGGCCCCGCCGGTTACCGGCCCTGATCCCGGACCTGACCCGGACCGATTTCGAGGTGGCGGCATGACCACCCGCCAGCACACCTACGCCAAGGCCAACCAACAGCGCGCCGCCCAGTACGTCGAGATCTGGATCGTCGCCCAACCGGGCGAGATCGCCTCGATGGTCCAGGTCGCCTCGGCCAGCGGCCGACTCGTCTACCTCGGCCCACCCCAAGCAATGGGTGGTGGCGACACCCGCCAACGCCGCTACCTGCGGCTACGCACCCGATAAATCGGCCGACAGGACCAGGACACCGCCTGGCAGCAGATCTGGTCCTGCCGACCTCCACCAACAGCCCCGAAAGGACGTGGCTGCCATGAAGGCTACCCACAACCCGACCACCGGAGTTCAGGTCACGCCCGCTGACCTGCTGCGGATGGCTGCCCTCTACCTCCGCCGGCACGGCTGGCACCAGGGCACCTACTACCCCCACAACACCGACAACCCGACCCCGCCGGCCTGCGTCGTCGGGGCCATCGGCATGGCCTGCACCGGCCGCCGGGTCGAACACTTCTACGGCCTCGACCCCGACACCCAGGTCACCTTCCGCCAGACCGTCGGTGTCCTCACCGTCTACCTCGACGACCACGCCCCGGTCTTCCACATCGACGAAGACGGCTACCTGCTCGACGAGCACACCTCCCCCTACTCCTGGAACGACGACCCCGCCCGCACCGCCGAGCAAGTCATCACCGCCCTCCAGGCGGCTGCCGACGAGTGGGACCGCCTCCACACCCACGGAGGCCAGACGCGATGAACACCGTCAAGAAGACCTTGACACCGCATCTGCCCCGGCAGCAGCGGCGTCGGGACGTCGTCGAGAACGACGCCTTCGCCGCCTTCGCCCGGCGCATCATCCGCGCCCACGGCCGCCGCGTCGCTGACGGCGACGTCGAAGCCCTGCGCGACCTCGTCACCCTCTCCACCGACCTCGACCAGGCCATCACCGACGCCGTCATCGGCCTACGCCAGTTCGGCTACTCCTGGGCCGAAATCGGCTCCCGGCTCGGCATCTCCCGCCAAGCCGCCCAGCAGCGCTGGGGAGACCGGCCATGACCACCTACACCTACGACCCGGCCAACCCCGCCGACGAATTCCCCACCTACCCCTACCGGCTCGCCCCCGACGGGCTGGCCACCCGCCGACAGCTCCGCGCCGCCGGCCTCCGACCGGGAGGACACGACGCGGTCGCGCAGATCCTCTGGCGTCGCGGTAAGCGCGTCGCCTACCTCTACCGCCTCGACTGGGCCAAGCCCAAACGCATCGCCACCCCCGCGCAGCGGGAGGCCATCGCCAAAGCCCTGCTCGCCCGGCGCACCTGCCGCTATTGCGGCCAGGTGAAGCCCTACTACATCCCCCGCCGCTACGGCTGCTGCCTCGACTGCCACGGAGGCCACTGATGACCACCACCACTAAACAGGGCGGCCGTATCGAGGGCCTCGTCCTGGTCCTCATCCTCATCGCCGTCGCCGGCTTCGCCGGTGCCGCCTCCTTCACCCACGTCAAAGACTGGACCCTCGCCAACTCCCCTGACGGGACGGGTGCGTGGTTCGGCTGGGCCAACGCCGTCATCTCCGAACTGGTTCCTATCGCCTGTCTGCTGACCATCCGCCGACGCCGCCGCAGCGGCGCATCCATCGGCTACCCGCTGTTCCTGCTCATCGCCGCCGCCAGCCTCTCCCTCGCCGCCCAGTTGGCGGTCGCCAAGCCGGGCATCTCCGGGTGGCTGCTGTCCGCCGTCCCCGCGCTTGCGTTCATGGCCCTGGTCAAACTCGTCCTCGCCCCGGCACCTGCGCCGGAGCAGCCCACCACACCGCCGGCTACCCCGGTCGAACCCATCCACGTCCAGGTGGCCGAGCAGGTCACCACCGAGCCGGAGCCGCCGGCTGCCATCACGCCCACCCCGGCCGTCGAGCCGGAACCCGTCACCACGCCGGCACCGGAACAGGTCGACGTCCCCACCCACCTGCTGCCCATGGCCCGCTTCGCCGCCGTGCAGCACGAACAGGCCAACGGCCAACCCATCACCCCGGCAGAGCTGGCCGACCGCCTCGACGTCACCCCACCCGTCGCCGGCCAACTGTTGGCCACTATCGGCGGTGGTGCCCGATGAGCATCCACACCGTCGACGTCGTGCAGCTCGTGCACACCTGCCCGGCCGAGCCGGAGCCTCACCCCTACGACACCCGCCGGACCGTCATCGACGTCGTCGACGGCGGGCCCTGCCGCAACCCGGTCACCATCCGCTGCGGCACCACCGTCACCCAGATCCGCTGCGGCCAGCACGAACCGACCAAACGCCAGTGCAGCGCCTGCCGCATCACCGTCGTGGAACGGACCATCACCGACACCGTCGTCGGCTACCACGGCCCTGAGCACATGCGTCCCGCCAAGGACGCCGCCTGATGGCCTCGACGCTGGACCTCACCCCCCGAGCCTCGGCCCGGGGGGTGGGCTCGAACGCCGACACCATCGTCTACGGCTACACCGCCGCCGGAGCCGCGTTCCAACGTGCCGCCCGCCCGGACTACTACGGCTGGCTCGAACACGTCCGCGCCGCCGCCGGCTGCACCCGCCCCATCCGCCTGTCCGGCAGCCTCCACACCGTCGACACCACCACCGGTCGGGTCCTGGACTCCCGGCACACCGACGCCATGCCTGATGCCGCGATCTACACCGCCTGCGGCAACCGCCGCGCCACGGTCTGCCCCGCCTGCGCCCAGACCTACCAACGCGACGCCTTCCAGCTCCTCCGCGCGGGCCTGGTCGGCGGCAAAGGCGTACCGGAATCGGTGGCATCGCATCCGGCGGTGTTCGCCACCTTCACCGCACCGTCGTTCGGCACCGTCCACGCCCGGAAGGTGAAGCGGCACACCTGCCGCAACCGACGACGCTGCGACTGCCGCGCCGAGCCCTGCCACGCCCGCCGCGACACCGGACTCTGCCCCCACGACCGACCCGCCGTCTGCTGGGCGAGGCACGAGCAAGGTGACGCGGTGCTCGGGCATCCGCTGTGCCTGGACTGCTACGACCACGACCACCAGGTCGTCTGGAACATCTTCTCCGGCGAACTCTGGCACCGCACCAAACAAGCCGCCGAACGCTGGCTCGCCAAACTCGCCCAACGCCGCGGCATCCCCCGCGTCGAGATCCCCACCGCCTCGGGCAAGACCCGCAAAGTCCCGCCGGTCCGGCTGTCACCCGGGAAGGTCGCCGAACTCCAGGCGCGGGGAGCGGTGCACTTCCACGCCATCGCCCGCCTCGACGGCGTCGACCCCACCGACCCGCAAGCGATCGTGCCCCCACCGGCCGGGTTCACCGTCGACGACCTCGTCGACGCGCTCCGACACGCCGCCCGACAGATCGCCTTCCACACCCCGCCCCACCCGGACCGGCCCGAGGGCTGGCCGATCGCCTGGGGCGAGCAGGTCGACCTGGAACCGATTGCCACCGACGGCTCGGGCGAGGTCACCGATGGGATGGTCGCGGGCTACCTTGCCAAGTACGCCACCAAAAGCACCGAGGCCACCGGGCACACCAGCACCCGCCTGACCGCCGATTCGATCGGGGACTACGCCGACCCCGACGGCGACCACACCGCCCGCCTCATCGACGCCTGCTGGCGCATCGGCCGACCGGTCCACACCCCGGCCCCACTCTCCCAACGGCCCCGGGAACCCCGGCCACGGCCCGGCTTCGTCGACCGCTGGGAGTGCCCCGACTGCGGCACCCACACCCGCTACGCCGCCTGCCCCGCCTGCACTGCCGCGCGTCAAGCCGCCCTTGACACCGAACCGACGAAACCGGCGACGGCCAACCCGTACGCCCGGCTGCGGCGGTGGGCGCACATGCTCGGCTACGGCGGCCACTTCCTCACCAAAGCCCGCCGCTACTCCGTGACCTTCCGGCTCCTGCGCGACACCCGCATCGCCTACCGGCGACACGAGCACCAGGACCACGAACACACCGCCGCCAGCGGCCCACCCGTCGACCACGTCGACGAGGACACCACGCTCATCGTCGGCACCCTCACCTTCGCCGGAGTCGGCTGGCACACCACCGGTGACGCACTGCTCGCCAACACCGCCGCCGCCATGGCGCGCGAGCGACGAACCACCGGCCGCGAAGAACTCGCCCACGAACTCTCCGCCCCGGCTGGCGTCGCGCCGGTCGCCGCGTGACCACCGCCCGGCACACGAGGAAGGCCACCCGTTGGACACCCCGACTCCGATCACTCCTCGCGTGCTGCGCGTCGAGGAAGCCGCCCGAGCGCTCGGCATCGGCCGCTCGCTCGTCTACGACCTCATCCGCTCCGGCCGGCTGCGCTCCTTCAAGGTCGGCAGCCGCCGCCTCATCCCCGCCGCCGCCATCGACGAAGTCATCACCACACTCACCGAGGAAGCCGCCTGATGCCCAGACAACCCACGCCCCGCCAACCCGCCCGCCGCAACCCCAACGGGGAAGGCTCCATCTACCAACGCGCCAGCGACGGCCGCTGGGTCGGACAGGCATACGTCCTCACCACCGACGGCACCCGCAAACGCAAGTTCGTCTACGGAGCCACCTGGGAAGAAGCCCACGCCAAACTCGTCGAACTGAAGTCCCGATCCCAACGCGGCATACCCGTGCCCGACCGAGCCTGGAAACTCGCCGACTACCTGCCCTACTGGCTCGCCGCCTACGTCACCGACCTCAAACCCACCACCGCACGCGGCTACGAAAGCGCCGTCCGGCTACACCTGATCCCGGCACTCGGCACCAAGCGACTCGACGGCCTCCAAGTCCAACACGTCAAGGCGTTCATGGACCACTTCCGCCGCAAGTGCCTCTGCTGCACGGCTGGCCTCGACACCAGTCGTCGGCCGGATCGGCGCTGCTGCTCGGTTGGCCGCTGCTGCCAGCGCTACCCGAGCGCTCGGCAGATCCAATTCGTGCATGCAGTGCTGCGCAACGCCCTGCAACACGCCATGCGGGAAGAGTTGGTGTCGCGCAACGTCGCCAAGCTGGTCCGCGTACCGTCGCCCCGCTACCGAGTCGGTAAGGGCCTGTCGGTCGAGCAGGTCCGGAGGCTCCTCGCCGCCACGGAGGGGCACCGGCTCCACGCGCTGTACGTGGTGGCCGCGACTCTCGGACTGCGGCGGGGAGAACTGCTCGGGCTCCGCTGGTCGGACCTTGACCTCGACAACGGCACCGCCACCATCGGGCAGACGGTGCAACGTGCCGGCGGCGAACTGCGCCTACAGGACACCAAGACCGAGGACTCGGACAGCATCCTCCCGCTCCCCGACTGGACCTGGCTGGCGCTGCTCGACCACCAGGAGCGCCAGCGCCGGGAACGCGACCGCCTCGCCGAGGTCTGGCAGGATTACGGTCTGGTGTTCCCCTCCGAGGTCGGTACCCCGATGGAGCCGCGCAACCTCAACCGACACTTCGCCGGCCTCCGAGAGAAAGCCGGCTGCCCGGACATCCGGCTGCACGACCTGCGGCACACCGTCGTCTCGCTGCTGATGGAGTTGGGCGTCCCGCCGCACGTCGTCCAGGCCATCGCCCGGCACGCTGATGTGAAGATCACGCTGAAGGTCTACTCGCATGCCAACCTCGACGCCATGCGTCAGGCGCTCGGCAAGCTCGACGGGCGTCTCTCATAGACCCTGTTGCTGTCAGCGTTGCTGTCACCGTCCCAAGGAATGATCTTCCCGGGGCGGTTCCGCTGGTGGTGGAGGGTGGGCGCGGCAGGTTTCGAACCTGCGACCCCTCGCTTGTAAGGCGAGTGCTCTCCCACTGAGCTACGCGCCCGGAACGCCCCGTACGGCGGGCCGGAGCGGACAGCTTACCTGCCCGCCTCCGGCCCCGCGCAACGACGTGCCTGGGGTGTGGGACTCAGGCGGCGACGGCCTCGGCCAGCGCCTTGCGCCAGCCCTGCTGGTCGCGCGCCTCGCCGGGCATGTTCATCTCGGCGAACCGGACCACGCCGGCCTTGTCGATGACGAAGGTGCCCCGGTTGGCGATGCCGGCGACGTCGTTGAAGACGCCGTACGCCTGCGCGACAGCGCCGTGCGGCCAGAAGTCGGCCAGCAGCGGGAACTGGTAGCCCTCCCGGTCGGCCCAGATCTTGTGGGCGTACACGGAGTCGACGCTGACGGTCAGCACCTGGACGTCGTCGTTCACGTACTCGTTGAGGTTGTCCCGCACCTCGCACAGCTCGCCCTGGCAGATGCCGGTGAAGGCGAGCGGGTAGAAGACCAGCAGCACGGTCTTGCGACCGCGGAAGTCGGAGAGCCGGACCTCCTGGTTGTTCTGGTCCTTGAGCAGGAAGTCGGGCGCCTCGGCGCCAACCTCGGTGGGCATGCGTGCTCCCTCGGGGATCGGGTCTGGAGGTGATCAGCCTGCCACACCCGGCGACCGTGGTCGCCGGGTGTGCGGCGCGGCCCCTACTTCTTGCTCTTCGACCCGCGCCGCATGACGAGGCGGGCGCCGCTCCAGTCGCGGCCGGCGTTGATGGTGGAGGTCTGCTGCAACCCGGCAGTCTGTGCGCTCTCGGCGACCTCGCTCGGCTCGACGTGTCCGTCCCGGCCGGCCTTCGGGGTCAGGAGCCACACCACGCCGTTGTCCGCGAGCGGCCCGAGGGCATCGACGAGGAGCTCGAACAGATCACCGTCGCCGTCTCGGTGCCAGACCAGAACCGCGTCGACAACCTCGTCGGTGTCCTCGTCGACGAGTTCCCCACAGCGGTCGGTCAGGGCGTCCCGGAGATCGGTGTCTACGTCGTCGTCGTAGCCCATCTCCATGACGACCATGCCCGGCTCGATACCGAACCGGTCCGCCAGGCTGCGTACCCCGTCGGCCTGGCCAGCGGTCGCGCTCACTGTCGAGTGCCTCCTCATCTCATCACTGCTCGTGGCGTCCGGTGACACCGTCGGGCTCAGTCCACACAGTTGCGGCTCGCCGCGCAAGTGGCGCACCGGGTGGAACGGAATTTACCGTGCCAGCAGCGTACGGGCACCCTGGGTGATGGCTTCCGCTGAGACCAGAACCTGACGAGCGGCCGGACCTAATGGTACAAACGAGTCAAGTCCGGCTACCCGCCGCGCGGCGCCGACGTACCCGGTGTCGACCAGCGCGGACAGCACGCCCTCGCCCACCCCGCCGGACCGCCGCGTCTCGTCCACCACCAGCACCCGGCCGGTCGCCGAGGCCTCCCTGATGATGTCGGCCGTCGGCAGCGGGGCGAGCCAGCGCAGGTCCACCACCCGGCTGCCCACACCCTCCTCGGCCAGCGTGGCGGCGGCACGCAGCGACATCCGCACCCCGTTACCGAAGGTGATGATGGTGAGGTCCTCGGCGGAGCCGACCCCGTAGACGCGGGCCCGCCCGATCGGCACGTGGCGGTCCCCCCAGGCGCCCGGCTCGGCGTATTCGGCGGTCCACCCCTCGTCACCCTCGGTGTGCAGGTCACGGACGTGGTAGAGCGCGACCGGCTCCACGAAGACGCAGACGCTGCCGTCCACCCGGGCCGCCGCCAGGCAGGTACGCAGCATCGGCGCGGCGTCGTCCGGCCGGGCCGGCACGGCCACCACCAGCCCCGGCACGTCGCGCAGCGCTCCCAGCGAGTTGTCGTTGTGGTCGTGCCCGCCGAGCCCCTCCGGAGCCGCCAGGCCGGCCACCCGCACCACCATCGGGTTGCGGAACGCGCCCCGGGACAGGAACCGCATGGTGGCCGCCTCGCCGCGGAGCTGGTCCTCGGCGCCGTGCAGCGACGCGAGGTGGCGGATCTCGGGCACCGGCAGCAGTCCGGCCAGGCCGGCACCCAGCCCGAGCCCGAGGATCGAGGTCTCGTCGGGCAGCGTGTCGAACACCCGCGCTGCCCCGAACCGGTCCCGCAGTCCCCCGGTCACCCCGTGCGCCCCGCCCCGGGCGGCCACCTCCTGGCCGAACACCGCCATCCCGGGATGGTCGAGCATCCCGTCGGCGAGCGCGGCGGTGATGCTCTGCGCCAGCGTCAGCCGGCCGGTCAGCTCCGGCGGCTTGCCGCCGAACGCCTCGGCCCGCGCGCCGGCGGCCGGACCGGCCGCCCGTGCCCCCGCCTCGGCGACCGCCCGGGACACCCGGACCGGCCGGCGCGGCGCCAGCTCCCGCACGATCTCGACCGGGGACGCGAGCTTCGGCTCGTCCAGCACCTCCTCGGCGACGCGGCGCAGCTGCCAGCCCCGTTCGTCGTACCGGGCCAGCAGTTCCTCGCCACTGGCGTACCCGGAGGTCACCAGCAGCCGCGCGGTGGCCAGCAGCGGGTCGCGGGCCGCGTCCCCGTCACCCGGCTCCGTCAGCCGGACCGCGCTCAGGTGCAGCACGGCGGGACGGCGCTGCCGGCGTACCCAGTCCGCCGCCTCGGCCGCGACCCGGTACGTCGCGGCCACGTCCGTGCCGTCGGCGCCGAAGTACCGGATACCGGGCCGGGACCGCAGCGCGGCGGCCACCCAGCCCTCGGAGGCGTCGCCGTCCGCGCAGACGAACAGCACCGGGATGCGCAGGCCGGTGTGGTCGTACCAGCCGGTCGTGTTGAGCGCGGCGGTGGCCGTGGCCTGATTGATCGCGCCGTCGTCGAAGGAGCAGACCACCACCGCGTCCGCCGGCCAGGACGCCGCCTCCGCCGCGCCGTCGGCGGGTCGCGCGCCGCGGCGCAGCCGCTCCAGCGCCAACCCCAGGCCGACGGCGCGGGGCAGGTGCGAACCGGCGGTCGAGGTGGTCGGCACGACCGCCAGGTCCGCGCGGCCGAACACCTTCGCCCGTCCGCCGGCGGCCGGTTCCTCGGCGGAGGCGACGATGCCGCGCAGCACGTCGCGCGCCGCCGCCGCGAACGCGTCGTCGGGCGCGGGCTGCGGCAGATCGGGTACGCCGACAGTCGCGTCCCCGTCCGCGTCCACGACCACCCCGGCTCCCACGGGAAGGCTGTCCGCCTCCCTCTCCCCCGGCTCGGCGTCGAGATCCTGGTGCGGAACGGCCCTCACCGGGGCACTTTCGCTCCAGGATGTCCCGGGGTCCTGAGGGTCGGCGTCGGCACCGGTCGCAGCCGGCAGGTCCGGCGCGGTGGGGATGAGGTGCGGCGGGGCGGCGGGGAAGGCGCCGGCGGCCTGGGCGGCGCGCAGGCAGTAGAACGCGCCGGAGCGGGCGTGCAGCAGCGCGGGGTCGGTCGGCCGCAGCGCGGCGGCCACCGCGGCGTCGCCCTCGTGCCCGGCCGACTCGATCGTGAAATACCCCTCACCGAAGCCGGACAGCCACCGACCGGCCAGGTCGAGCAGCCGGCTGGTCGACTGCGCGTCGAACAGCGCCAGCGCCTGCGCCCCGGTCAGCGGCCCGCCTTCGGGCAGCGGTTCGCCCAGGTCGCGCCGCTGGTCGGGCGCACCGAGCGCGGCCAGTTCGGCTCGGAGGCGGTCGTCGAGATCTTGCGGGGTACTCACGCGGACAGCATTACCGACTCCGGGCCGCCGCGCCCAGTCGGACACGTTCCGCCCGGCGTGGCTCAAACCTCGCCGCAGCCCTCCGGGCAGCCGCCGTCGGAGACCTTGAAGACCAGGTCACGCAGCGCGGCCAGCTCGGCGGTGCTCAGGCCGTCGAGCAGCCGGGAGTCCGACATGACCTGCCCGACCCGCTCGCGGACCTCCCGGCCGCGCCGGGTGACCACCAGCGCCTTCTGCCGCCGGTCGGCCGAGTCGGTACGGCGTTCCACCAGCCCGGCCCGCTCCAGCTTGTCGGCCAGGCCGGTGACGTTGGACCTGTCGCAGCCGAGCTGCTCGGCGAGGTCGCGGGCGGGCAGCGGGCGGTCCGGGTCGAGTTCGTGCAGCGCGCGGGCGGTGGCCGGGGTCAGTCCCAACGCGGCGATCCCCACGCCCTGGTGGTGCCGCATCGCGGCGGCGACGTGCAGGATCCGGCGCACCGTCTCCCCGGCCAGTTCGGCCCGGTCGCGGGCGGCGGAAACGGTGGAGTGCGCCATCCGTTCATGTTATTGCCAAGTGGATCTTCCATCAGCCGAACGGTGAGGCACCTCATGCAATCGACTGCCGATCATGACGGACTCCGGGGAGGAAACGACGGCGGAGACGGTCAGCCGGCCAGGAACGAGAAGCGCACCTGACGGTCGGGATTGTCGCCGTTGGTGTCGACCAGGCAGATCGACTGCCAGGTGCCGAGCTGGAGCCGCCCGCCGAGCACCGGCAGGGTCGCGTACGGCGGCACGAACGCCGGCAGTACGTGGTCGCGGCCGTGCCCGGGTGAGCCGTGCCGGTGCCGCCACCTGTCGTCGGTGGGGAGCAGGTCGTCGAGTGCCCGCAACAGGTCGTCGTCGGACCCGGCGCCGGTCTCGATGATCGCCAGCCCGGCGGTGGCGTGCGGGACGAAGACGTGCAGCAGGCCGTCGCCGGCCCCGGACACGAACCGCTCGGCCTCGCTCGTGATGTCCCGGACGGTCGGCCGGGAGCCGGTCCGGACGGTGATCACCTCACTACGCATAGGGCGCATTCTGCCGCAGTGCCCTGTTCTCCGCCGCGCCCGCCGATAGCGCATCCGGTGATCGCGCAAAGTTACTGATGGGTACCTGTGTTCAGCGTCGCCTCTGGGGGTGGGAGAGATGACGGCACGCGCCACCAGGGGGCAGGATGGCGCTAGAGACCTATCCCACACGAAACCGAGGGAACGCCTGTGGCTACGGAACGCAAGCGCCCGGTGATCACCGCTGGTCTGCCGAGCCAGCTTCCGGACATCGACCCTGAAGAGACCAGCGAATGGGTCGAGTCACTCGACGGTGTCATCGACGAGCGCGGGACAAAGCGAGCCCGGTACGTCATGCTGCGCCTGCTGGAGCGGGCCCGCGAGCGGCAGGTCGGGGTGCCGTCCCTGACGACCACCGACTACATCAACACCATCCCGCCGGAGCACGAACCGTGGTTCCCGGGTGACGAGCACGTCGAGCGGCGGCTGCGGGCGTACATCAGGTGGAACGCCGCGATGCTGGTGCACCGGGCGCAGCGCCCGGAGATCGGCGTCGGTGGCCACATCTCCACCTTCGCCAGCTCGGCGTCCCTCTACGAGGTGGGCTTCAACCACTTCTTCCGGGGCAAGAACCACCCCGGCGGCGGGGACCAGATCTTCTACCAGGGTCACGCCTCGCCCGGCATGTACGCGCGGGCGTTCCTGGAGGGCCGGCTCAGCGAGACCCAGCTCGACGGCTTCCGGCAGGAGCTGTCGCACCCCGGCGGCGGGCTGCCGTCGTACCCGCACCCGCGCCTGATGCCGGACTTCTGGGAGTTCCCCACCGTCTCCATGGGCCTCGGGCCGCTGAACGCGATCTACCAAGCGCGGTTCAACCGCTACCTGCAGCACCGCGGCATCAAGGACACCTCCCAGCAGCACGTCTGGGCGTTCCTCGGCGACGGTGAGATGGACGAGGTCGAGTCGCTCGGCGCGATCGGCGTGGCCGCCCGCGAGGAGCTGGACAATCTCACCTTTGTGATCAACTGCAACCTCCAGCGCCTGGACGGACCGGTCCGCGGCAACGGCAAGGTCATGCAGGAGCTGGAGGCGTTCTTCCGGGGCGCCGGCTGGAACGTCATCAAGGTCGTCTGGGGCCGGGAGTGGGACCCGCTGCTCGCCGCGGACACCGACGGCGCGCTGGTCAACCTGATGAACACCACGCCCGACGGCGACTACCAGACCTACAAGGCGGAGTCCGGGGCGTACGTGCGGGAGCACTTCTTCGGCCGCGACCCGCGGACCCGCAAGATGGTCGAGGACCTCAGCGACGAGGAGATCTGGAACCTCAAGCGGGGTGGCCACGACTACCGCAAGCTCTACGCGGCCTACAAGGCGGCGATGGAGCACACCGGCCAGCCGACGGTGATCCTCGCCAAGACGATCAAGGGCTGGACGCTCGGCTCGCACTTCGAGGGCCGCAACGCCACGCACCAGATGAAGAAGCTGACGCTGGACGACCTGAAGCTCTTCCGCGACCGCCTCTACCTGGACATCCCGGACAAGCAGCTGGAGGAGAACCCGTACCTCCCGCCGTACTACACGCCGGGTGAGAAGTCGGACGAGATCACGTACCTGAAGGACCGGCGTCAGCAGCTCGGCGGCTACCTGCCCACGCGCAACACCGCGCGCAAGACGCTCGCCGTCCCGGGCACCGAGCGGTTCTCCGACGTCAAGCGCGGATCGGGCAAGCAGAAGGTCGCCACCACCATGGCGTTCGTCCGCCTGCTCAAGGACATCATGAAGGACAAGGAGTTCGGCAAGCGCTGGGTGCCGATCATCCCGGACGAGGCCCGTACCTTCGGGATGGACTCGCTCTTCCCGACCCAGAAGATCTACTCGCCGCACGGCCAGCGCTACACCTCGGTGGACCGGGAGCTGTTCCTGTCCTACAAGGAGTCGACCACCGGCCAGATCCTGCACGAGGGGATCAACGAGGCCGGGTCGGTGGCCTCCTTCACGGCCGCGGGCACGGCGTACGCCACCCACGGCGAGCCGATGATCCCGCTGTACATCTTCTACTCGATGTTCGGCTTCCAGCGCACCGGCGACGGGTTCTGGGCGGCGGCGGACCAGATGGCGCGGGGCTTCGTGATCGGCGCGACCGCCGGCCGGACCACGCTCAACGGTGAGGGCCTCCAGCACGAGGACGGGCACTCGCTGCTGCTCGCCGCCACCAACCCGGCGGTGGTCTCCTACGACGCGGCGTTCGCCTTCGAGCTGGCGCACATCATGGAGAACGGCCTGCACCGGATGTACGGCGAGGCGCAGGAGAACATCTTCTACTACCTCACCGTCTACAACGAGCCGATCTTCCAGCCGGCCGAGCCGGAGGGGGTGGACGTCGAGGGCATCCTCAAGGGCATCCACCGCTACTCCCCCGCGCCGCAGGTCGGCGACGACGCGCCGAAGGCGAACATCCTCGCCTCCGGCACCGGCATGCAGTGGGCGCTCAAGGCCCAGCAGCTCCTCGCCGAGGACTGGGGCGTCTCCGCCGACGTGTGGTCGGTGACGTCCTGGACCGAGCTGCGCCGCGACGCGGTCCAGTGCGAGGAGCACAACCTGCTCAACCCGGGCGAGGAGCCGCGGGTGCCGTACATCGCGCGGAAGCTGGCCGACGCCGACGGGCCGAAGGTCGCGGTCAGCGACTGGATGCGCGCGGTACCGGACCTGATCGCCCGCTGGGTACCCGGGGACTACACCTCGCTCGGCACCGACGGCTTCGGCATGTCGGACACCCGGCACGCGCTGCGCCGGCACTTCCACGTGGACGCCGAGTCGGTGGCGGTCGCCACGCTGCGCCAGCTCGCGCTGCGCGGCGTGGTGCCGGCCCACGTGCCGGCCGACGCCGCCCGCAAGTACGCGCTGGACGACGTCAACGCCGCCCCGGTCGGCGAGACCGGCGGCGACAGCTAGTACCCGTCACACGAGAAGGGCCCGGCGCCAGGTGCCAGGTGCGCCGGGCCCTTCTCGTCCCCCGATGCGACGACGGCCCGGCGTCCCTGGCGGGGACGCCGGGCCGTCACCATCGCGGGCGACGCCGGGACGGGCTCGGTCAGCCGACGGCGGCCAGGTCGGTCAGCCGGGCCAGCGAGTCCTCCAGGTCGGCGCCGACCCGGCGCAGGCCGAGCCGGAGCAGGGCCGCCTTGACGGGTCCGGCCGGCCACCGCACGACGATCAGCCGTACGACGGTGCCGCCGTCCTCCTCGTCCGGGGTCAGTTGGACGTAGATCTCGGTGCGTGCCTCGGCCCGGGCGCCGGCGCCCTTCGCGCGTTCGCGCCAGCCGATCAGGGTCGGCTCCTGGAAGGCGATCACCTCGGCCTCGTGCGCGGCCCCGCGTCCAGCCTGGACCAACTGCCGCCGCCCGAATCCCTCCCCGGACAGGACCTCGGCCGCGCGGACCCCCGCCAGCCAGGCCGGCAACTGCTCGGCGCGCTGCACGACGTCCCAGACCACTTCCACCGGCGCCGCCACGTGTGCGCTGCGTTCCACGAGGATCATGAATATCTTTCCCCCACTTAAATCACATCCGCGATATTCGGCACTCTATGTGTAAATCGGACTTAAGCGGACGGGTTCGGAAAAGACACGCCGAACTCCCTTGCGCCACCCAGTCATCTCTGCCTATGGCGCGGCGACTCGCGGAGCCCTAGAGTCGCGAGCACGCCTCACGTGCTGGGAGGGTGATCTTGACGACCGCGATGCCCGAGTTCCCCGCCGGCTTCCGCTGGGGGGTCTCCACCTCCGCGTACCAGATCGAGGGCGCGACCACAGCCGACGGTCGCGGTCCGTCCATCTGGGATACCTTCGCCCGCGAGCCGGGCCGGGTCGCCGACGCCAGCACCGGCGACCCGGCGTGCGACCACTTCCACAGGTACGCCGAGGACACCACGCTGCTGGCCGGGCTGGGGGTGTCCGCGTACCGGTTCTCGCTCGCCTGGCCCCGGATCCAGCCGGTCGGCTCGGGCCCGGCCAACGCCGCCGGGCTGGACTTCTACGACCGGCTGGTCGACGGCCTGCTCGCCGCCGGGGTGGACCCGGTCGCCACGCTGTTCCACTGGGACCTGCCGCAGCCGCTCGAGGACGCCGGCGGCTGGCTGAACCGGGACACCTCGGCCCGCTTCGCCGAGTACGCCGACCTGGCCGCGGCCCGCCTCGGCGACCGGGTGAAGCTCTGGATCACGCTCAACGAGCCGTTCATCCACATGAGCATGGGCTACGGCATGGGTGTGCACGCCCCCGGCCGGATGCTGCTGTTCGACGCCTTCCCGGTGGCCCACCACCAACTCCTCGGGCACGGTCTCGCGGTCTCCGCGCTGCGCGCCCGCACCACGTCACCGGTGGCGATCGCCAACAACTACTCCCCGGTGCGGCTCGCCGGCGACACCGACGCGGACCGGGCCGCCGCGGCGGCGTACGACGCGCTGCACAACCTCCTGTTCACCGATCCGCTGCTCGGACGCGGCTACCCGGACGCGCCGGGTGTGGACCCGGCGCTGGTCCGCGACGGGGACCTGGACGTGCTGGCCGCCCCGATCGACGTGCTCGGCGTCAACTACTACAACCCGACCGGCATCCGGGCGCCCGAGGCGGACTCGCCGCTGCCGTTCGACATCGTGCCGCTGGACGGCTACCCGCGCACCGCGTTCGACTGGCCGGTCGCCCCGGACGGGCTGCGGGAACTGCTGCTCCAGCTGCACGAGCGGTACGGCGACGCGCTGCCGCCGATCCAGATCACCGAGAGCGGCTGCGCGTACGACGACGCGCCGGACGCCGACGGCCGGGTGCACGACCCGGAGCGGATCGCGTACCTGGACGGGCACATCCGCGCGGTGCGCGACGCGATGGCCGAGGGCGTGCCGGTGACCGGGTACTTCGTCTGGTCGCTGCTGGACAACTGGGAGTGGGCCGAGGGCTTCACCAAGCGGTTCGGCCTGGTGCACGTCGACTTCGACACGCAGCGGCGGACGCCGAAGTCGTCGTACACCTGGTTGCGGGACCTGGTCCGGCGATGACCACGGTGAACCCGACGCCGGCCTCGCTGCCGGCGGCGCTCGCCGAGCCCACAGTGCCGGTGCGGCGGAGCTGGATCGCGCTGATCTTCGCGGCCAACCTGGGCGTCTGGATGGCGTTCTTCACCCCGATCCAGGTGCTGCTGCCGCAGCAGGTGGAACGGATCGCCCCGGCCGACAAGGAGGCCATGCTGGCGGTGGTCACCGGCATCGGCGCGCTCGCCGCGGTGCTGGCGAACCCGCTCGCCGGGGCGCTGTCGGACCGCACCTCGCTGCGGCTGGCCAACCGGCACTTCGGCCGCCGGCACGTCTGGACCGCGGTCGGCGCGGTGATCGGCGCGCTCGCCCTGGTGTTGCTGGCCCGGCAGAACACCATCGCCGGGGTGGCGGTGGCCTGGGTCGCCGCGCAGGTCTGCTTCAACGCGATGCTGGCCAGCCTCACCGCCGCGATCCCCGACCGGGTCCCGGTCGCCCAGCGTGGCGGCGTGTCCGGTTGGGTGGGCATCCCGCAGGCGCTGGGCCTGGTGCTGGGCGCGGTGCTGGTGACCGCCGTGGTCACCGGCAACGCGGCCGGGTACGCGGCGATGGCGGTCGCCGTGCTGCTGCTGTCGCTGCCGTTCGCGCTGCTGACCCAGGACGACCACCTGCCCCGGGAGCACCGCTCGCCGCTGCGCCTGCGGTCCCTGTTCGCCTCGATGTGGATCAGCCCGCGTCGCCACCCCGACTTCGCCTGGGCCTGGTTCACCCGGTTCCTGGTGCAGACCGGCAACGCGCTGGGCACGCTCTACCTGCTCTACTTCCTCACCGACGGGGTACGGGTGGCCGACCCCGAGGGCTCGCTGCTGATCCTGATCCTGCTCTACACGGTCGGCATGATGCTGACCGCGGTGGTCGCCGGACGCCTGTCCGACCGCTCCGGCCGGCGCAAGGTCTTCGTGATCGCCTCTGGGCTGATCATGGCGGTGGCGGCGCTGCTGCTCGCGGTGGCGCCGGTCTGGCCGATGGCGATGGTGGCGGCGCTGCTGCTCGGCGCGGGCTACGGCGTCTACCTGGCGGTGGACGCCGCGCTGATCACGCAGGTGCTGCCCGCCGCCACCGACCGGGCCAAGGACCTGGGCGTGATCAACATCGCCAACTCGGCGCCGCAGGTGCTCGGGCCGGCACTGTCCGCGCCGATCGTGGTGCACCTCGGCGGCTATCCGACGCTGTACGCGGTCACCGCGGCCGTCACTGTGCTCGGCAGCGCCCTGGTGGTGAAGATCAAGTCGGTGCCCTGACCGGCCCCCTGCCGGAAACCCGTGGCGGTCCGCCGTAGGCTGGGGGCGTGACGGTACGTGTACGCTTCGCCCCTTCCCCGACCGGTATGTTCCACGTCGGCGGCGCCCGGTCGGCGCTGCAGAACTGGATCTTCGCCAAGCAGCAGGGCGGGGTGTTCGTGCTGCGCATCGAGGACACCGACGCGGCACGCAACCGGCCCGAGTGGACCGAGGGCATCCTGTCCGCGCTCGACTGGATCGGCATCGCCCGGGACAGCTACGAGGGCCCCTACTTCCAGTCCTCGTACGCGGGCGAGCACCGGGCCGCCGCGCAGCGGCTGTACGAGGGCGGCCGGGCCTACTACTGCGACTGCACCCGCGAGGCCGTGCAGGCCCGTACCGGACCGCAGCAGCGCGGCTACGACGGCTTCTGCCGCGACCGCGGCCTGGGGCCGGGCGAGGGCCGAGCCCTGCGCTTCCGTACGCCGGACGAGGGCGAGACGGTGGTGGTCGACCTGGTCCGCGGCGAGCCGACGTTCGAGAACAAGCTGATCGAGGACTTCGTCATCGCCCGCGGCGACGGATCCCCGGTGTTCCTGCTGGCGAACGTGGTCGACGACATGTCGATGGGGATCACCCACGTGATCCGGGCCGAGGAGCACCTGCCGAACACCCCGAAGCAGCAACTGCTGTGGAACGCGCTCGGCGTGAAGCCGCCGGTCTGGGCCCACGTGCCGGTGGTCGTCAACGAGAAGCGGCAGAAGCTGTCCAAGCGGCGGGACAAGGTCGCGCTGGAGGCGTACCGGGACGAGGGCTACCTCGCCGACGCGATGCGCAACTACCTGATGCTGCTGGGCTGGGCGCCCTCGGGCGACCGGGAGATCGTGCCCTGGTCGGTCATCGAGGAGGAGTTCCGGCTGGACGAGGTCAACCCGTCCCCGGCGTTCTTCGACGAGAAGAAGCTGCGCGCGTTCAACGGCGACTACATCAGGGCGCTGCCGGTGGCGGACTTCGTCGAGGCGTGCCGGCCGTGGCTCACCGGCACCGACACGATCGCCCCGCCGCCGTGGCAGCCGGACGAGTTCGACCCGGCCGCGTTCGCGGCGGTGGCCCCGCTGGCCCAGACCCGGATCGCGGTGCTCAGCGAGATCGTGCCGAACGTCGACTTCCTGTTCCTGGCCGACCCGCTGATCGACGAGGCGGCCTGGGCCAAGGCGATGAAGGAGGGCGCCGCCGAACTGCTGGACGCGGCGATCGTCGCGTTCGAGGCGCTGGAGTCCTGGGACGCCGAGTCGCTGAAGGCCACGCTGGAGGTGGTCGGCACCGCGCGCGGGCTGAAGCTCGGCAAGGCGCAGGCGCCGGTACGCGTCGCGGTCACCGGGCGCACCGTCGGCCTGCCGCTGTTCGAGTCGCTGGAGGTGCTCGGCCGCGACCGTACGCTGACCCGGCTGCGCGCCGCCCGCGTACGCCTGGTCTGAGCCACCGGCCCGCGTGAGCGACATGCCTCTGAGTCATCTTCATGACTCAGAGGCATATCCGTGCTCAGCGGTCATCACTCCGCGCAGGTAACCGAGAGTGTTCGCAGCCGTTCAGCTGCGGGTCGCGCGGCGGCGCAACAGCAACCCGCCCCCGAGCGCGACGAGCACCACCACGGCCCCGGCCGCCCAGAGCCAGCCCGTACCCCCGCCGTCGTCCGCCCCGGCGGCGGCCGGGGTCGGGCTCGCCGGGGACGGCGCGGCGCTGGTCGGGACCGCACTGGCGGTCGGGGCGGCGCTGGTGGATGGCGCGCTCGCCGAGGGCGGGGCGCCGGTGGTCAGGGTGAAGCGGACCTCCCCCTTGATCGGATGCCCGTCGTCCGAGGCGAGCCGGTAGGTCACGACGTAGAGCCCGGCCGGGCCCGGCCGGAACGGCACGCTCACCCGCTTGCCGGAGAAGGTCGGCGCCCCGCCGGTCGCCGCCGCGTCGTCCGGGCCGGTGACGGTGACCTCGGTGGTGGCCTCCTTCGGCGTGGCGAGGAACCGCAGCTCGATCCGCTCGGGTGCGGCGGCCAGCCGGGCCCCGTCGCGCGGGTCACTACCGGTCAATGAATTGTGCGCCGCGGCCGGCGCGGCCGGCAGCAGCGCCGACGCCGCCACCACCCCGATCACCACCGCCCAGGTACGCGTCGCACGGGCGACCCTGCCCCCCATGGTTCCCTCCGTCCGGGTAGGATCCGGCCGATGATCATCGACCCTGTGTTGGTCGGTCTCAGCTCGCAGATAGTTCCAAATACTCTTCCACCTGCTGCGACCGAGCGCCGTTATGCGGAGTCTTGTGGTGGACACCGGTCCAGTGTGACCTGCAGCGGAAGCCAGCCATCGAACGGGGCGAGGAGGCGGCGATGATCCGGAGGGTGAGACGGCTGCTGGTCGCCGTAACCGGGAGCGTAGCGGCCCTGGCGTGCTCGCTGGCCCTGGCCGGCACGGCCGCGGCACAGGCCGCGCCCAAACCCAAGCCCGCCGCCCCGACCGGCGTGGACATCACCGGCGAACGGCTCGACGCGCCGCTGAAACTGCGTACCGACGTCAGCCCCACCGAGGTCAACCTGGTGATCGACCAGGTCAAGTGGCTGGGTACGACCGGCCAGCTGCGCGGCCCGGCCGCGAAGGATCTCGGTCCGAAGTACACGGTGCTGGTGCTCGCCGCCGCCGGCCCGCAGCGCACCTACGACCTGTTCCCGCTGGCCAAGGGCGGTCCGCGGATCTACCGGCCGGGCAAGCAGCCGGATGCGAGCAGCACCCGGGCCGGCTGGTTCTTCGGGCGGCTCAACATGCCCGAGACGCTGCGCTCGGTCGGCGTGCCGATGCCGGCGCAGTTCGACACGCTCACCGGCGGCATCGGCGGCGGGGAGCGTGTTCTGCCGGAGGAGGCGCTCGACCCGGTGCGGGATCTCGACACCGCGCTCGGCGAACTCCAGCGGCTGCTGCTGCTCAACGTGGGCGTCGTGCTGGTGATCACCGCCGGGCTGGCCGGCATCGCGCTGCTGGTCCGCCGCCGCACCCGCTGAGCGGCCCAGGGTTCCGTCCGGCGAGGGCCGGATCAGCACCAGCGGCGCGGCGGACGTTCGCGGCGGATCGTGCGGTTACGCGGGCGTACCGGGCCGTGCCGGTGGGCGCCCGCCCAGCCCGCCAACTCGCTGCGGCAACTCGGGTCGGCAGGTTCCTCGTCGGCCAGGTGCACCGGCTCCGCCGACCGCTGCCGGGGCACGCCCGGCTCGTCCTCGGGGCGCTCCGGCGACCGGCCGGCCGGCTGCTCCCCCTGGTGTTGCAGGCACGGCCGGCGCGGGTGCATCTGGTCGTGGCCCCGCCGGCAGGCATCCCCCTGGGCGCAACCGTGCTCGGCCTCCCCCTGCGGCATCCCGGCCCCCCTCACGCGTCGCCCTCGCCCGCCCGGCCGGAGTCTGGCCCGGCGTGCCCTGACACCGTACTGGCCCGGTCGAACAAGATCGTCAGCGCGTACCGGTGGAGATCGTCACGCGGCGGCGGGCACCTCACCTCGGAGTGGATCCGCTGGTCACGCCGTGTCAGGCTGGTGCGGTGAGCGAACCGGGCGGAACGGAGACGTCGGCGACGCTGCGTCGCATCGAACGGGCAGCGGGCGGGCTGGCCACCGCCAGCGTGGCCCGGATGGACGAGACGCTGCCGTGGTTCCGTGAGCTGCCGGCCGACCAGCGCTCGTGGGTCATGCTCGTCGCCCAGGCCGGTGTGCGCTCCCTGGTGCAGTGGCTGCGCCAGGGCGGCGGCGCGACCGACCGCACCCAGGAGGTGTCGGACGAGGTCTTCGCCGCCGCGCCGCAGGCGCTGGCCCGCACGATCAGCCTCCAGCAGACCGTGGCACTGATCAAGGTGACCATCGACGTGGTCGAGGAGCAGGTGTCGGACCTGGCCGTGCCGGGCGAGGAGCAGTCACTGCGGGAGGCGGTGCTGCGCTTCTCCCGGGAGATCGCGTTCGCCGCCGCGCGGGTGTACGCCCGGGCCGCGGAGAGCCGCGGCTCCTGGGACGCCCGGCTGCAGGCGCTGCTGGTCGACGCACTGCTGCGCGGCGACTCCCCGGACGTGCTGGCCAGCCGGGCCGCCGCGCTGGGCTGGACGGACGCGCCACCGGTGGCGGTGGCGGTGGGCCGCTCCCCCGGCGGCGAGGTGGCCGCCGTGCTGCACACCGTCTACCGGCAGGCCCGGCGGATCGGCGTCGAGGTGATCGGCGGCGTGCACGGCGACCGCCTGGTGATCGTGCTGGGCGGGGCGGCCGATCCGGTGGCGGCCACGGAGAAGCTGCGTACCGCCTTCGGGGACGGGCCGGTGGTGGTCGGCCCGGCGGTGCCCAGCCTGGACGAGGCCACCGAGTCGGCGCGGGCGGCGCTGGCCGGGTTCCGGGCCGCGCCGGCCTGGCCGACCGCGCCCTGCCCGGTCGCCGCCGACGAGCTGCTCCCGGAGCGGGCGCTGGCCGGGGACACCGAGGCGCGCCGCCGGTTGCGCCACGACGTGTACACGGCACTGGCCCGCTCCGGCGGTGAGCTGCTGGAGACGCTCGACGCGTTCTTCGCCGCCGGCGGCACGCTGGAGAGCGCGGCGCGGGCGCTGTTCGTGCACCCGAACACCGTGCGCTACCGGCTGAAGCGGATCGCCGAGGTGACCGGCTTCTCGCCGCTGGCCCCGCGTGACGCGTTCGCGTTGCAGGTCGCCCTGACGGTGGGGCGGCTCGACCCGGCGGTGCCGACGGCCTCCGACCGGCGATGATCTCCGACGACCTTTGTAGGTTTCCTCCAAAGGTTCTAGTGCGGTTTCGTGCCGTACGTTACAGCGCGGCACGCCGCGATCCGTCAGAGTCGTACACGTGCTCGCCGTACTCTCCCCTGGACAGGGTTCGCAGAAGCCCGGTTTCCTCGCGCCGTGGCTCGACCTTCCCGGCGCCGAGGCGCGTCTGCGCTGGTGGTCGGCGCTGGCCGGGGTGGATCTGATCCACCTGGGCACCCAGGCGGACGCGGACGAGATCAAGGACACCGCCCGCACGCAGCCGCTGCTGGTCGCCGCCGCGCTGCTCGCCGCCGAGCACCTGCCGATGCACGAAGCCGGGCTGGTCGCCGGGCACAGCGTCGGTGAGCTGGGCGCCGCCGCGCTGGCCGGGGTGCTGCCGGCCGAGGCCGCCGTGACGCTCGCCGGCATACGCGGACGGGAGATGGCCGCCGCCTGCGCGCTGGAGCCGACCGGGATGGCCGCCGTGCTCGGCGGCGACCCGGAGGAGGTGCTCGCCGCGCTGACCGCGCACGGGCTGCACCCGGCCAACCGCAACAGCGCCGGTCAGATCGTGGCCGCCGGCGCGCTCGACGGCCTGGACAAGCTGGCCGCCGAGCCGCCGGCCCGGGCCCGCATCATCCGGCTTCAGGTGGCGGGCGCGTTCCACACGCCGTACATGGCCCCGGCCGAGACCGCCCTCGCCGCGGTGGCCGCCGGTGTCCCGGCCACCGCCCCGACCCGGATCCTGCTGTCCAACCTCGACGGCGCAGCGGTCGGGCACGGCCCGGAGACGATGCGGCGGCTGGTCCGGCAGGTCACCGCCCCGGTCCGGTGGGACCTGTGCATGCGTACGCTTGCCGGCCTCGGCGTCACCGGCGTGATCGAGCTGCCGCCGGCCGGCACGCTGGCCGGGCTGGTCAAGCGGGAACTCAAGGGCGAGGGCGCACCGGAGATCGTCACCCTCAACACCCCGGCCGACCTGCCCGCCGCACGGCGGCTGATCGCCCGGCACGCCGGCCCCGCCGCCCGCCCGCCCGCGCCGTGGTTCCGGGTGGTGGTCTCCCCCGCCGCCGGCCGCCTCGACCGGTCGGCCGGGCCCGCCGAGGGCGCCGAGGTGCGCGCCGGTCAGCTCCTCGGCCACGTCGTCGGACCGCACGGGCCGGCCGAGGTGACCGCGCACGACAACGGGCTGCTCACCGAGTGGCTCGCGCACCACGAGGACCCGGTCGCCCCGGGCCAGCCCCTCGTCCGCATCGGAGGAACGCACTAAATGGCCGGCAGCCGGATCGTCGCGATGGGGCACTACCAGCCCTCCCGCGTCGTCACGAACGACGAGATCGCGCAGATGGTCGACACCAGCGACGAGTGGATCCGGGACCGGGTCGGCATCGCCACCCGGCGGGTCGCGGGCGACGAGACGGTGGCCGACATGGCTGCCGCCGCCGCCGGCAAGGCGCTCGCCAACGCCGGCCTGACCGCCGCCGACATCGACCTGGTCGTGGTGGCCACCTGCTCGTCCGCGGACCGCAGCCCCAACGTGGCCTGCCGGGTCGCGGTCAAGCTGGGCATCACCGCGCCCGCGGCGTACGACCTCAACACCGCCTGCTCCGGCTTCGCGTACGCGCTGGGCACGGTGGACCACGCGATCCGGGCCGGCGCGGCGCGCAACGCGATCGTGGTCGGCGCGGAGAAGCTCTCCGACATCACCGACTGGACCGACCGCTCGACCTGCATCATCTTCGCTGACGGCGCCGGGGCCGCGGTGGTCACCGCGACCGCCGACGACGAGCCGGCCGGTATCGGGCCGGTGGTCTGGGGTTCCGCGCCGGAGAAGAGCGACGCGGTACGGATCGAGGGCTGGCAGCCGTACATCGCCCAGGAGGGGCAGTCGGTGTTCCGCTGGGCCACCACCGCGCTGGCCCCGCTCGCGCTGCAGGCGTGCGAGCGCGCCGGGGTGGACCCGTCGGAGCTGGCCGCGTTCGTACCGCACCAGGCCAATGCCCGGATCATCGACGGCATCACCAAGCGGCTGAACATCCCGAACGCGATCGTCGCCAAGGACATCGTCGAGTCCGGCAACACGTCGGCGGCGAGCATCCCGCTCGCCCTGTCGAAGCTGGTCGAGCGGCGCGAGGTGCCCTCGGGCGCTCCGGTGCTGCTGTTCGGCTTCGGCGGCGGTCTGACCTACGCCGGTCAGGTCGTGCGCTGCCCCTGAGACCCCCTCGGGCGCGAACGCGCCGAGGCGTGTGGCCGGCGACGCCGGCCACCGGTAACCCCCGATGAGAGGAACCAACCGTAATGACCCGTGACGAGATCACCGCCGGCCTCGCCGAGATTCTCGAAGAGGTTGCCGGGGTGAACCCGGACGACGTGGCCGAGGGGAAGTCCTTCACCGACGACCTCGACGTCGACTCGCTCTCCATGGTCGAGGTCGTGGTGGCGGCCGAGGAGAAGTTCGGCGTCAAGATCCCGGACAACGAGGTGCAGAACCTCAAGACCGTCGGGGACGCGGTCAGCTACATCGAGGCGCAGTCCTGACCATGAGTCGCCCCGACGTCGTCGTCACCGGGCTCGGCGCGACGACCCCGCTCGGCGGGGACGTCGCGTCGACCTGGGACGCCATGCTCGCCGGCCGCTCCGGGGTGAGTGCGCTCACCCAGGAGTGGGCGGCGCAACTGCCCGTCCGGATCGCCGCCGAGCTGGCGGTCGACCCGTCCGAGGTGCTCGACCGGGTGAAGCTGCGCCGGCTGGACCGCTCGGAGGCGATCGCCATCATCGCCGCCAGGCAGGCGTGGGCCGACGCCGGCCTGACCGACGCCGCGCCGGACCCGGAGCGGCTGGCGGTCAGCGTGGGCTCCGGCATCGGCGGCGCCACCACCCTGCTCGCCCAGGACGACATCCTGGAGGCGTCCGGGCCGCGGCGGGTCTCCCCGCACACCATCCCGATGCTGATGCCCAACGGCCCGGCCGCCTGGGTCGGTCTGGAGCTGGGTGCCAAGGCCGGCGTGCACACGGTGGCCAGCGCCTGCGCCACCGGCGCGGAGGCGATCGCGCTGGGGCTGGACATCATCCGCGCCGGCCGGGCCGACGTGGTGGTGGCCGGCGGCACCGAGGCGGTCATCCACCCGCTGCCGATCGCCGGCTTCAGCTCGATGCGGGCCATGTCGACCCGCAACGACGACCCGGAGCGGGCCTCCCGGCCGTGGGACTCGGGCCGCGACGGCTTCGTGCTCGGCGAGGGCGCGGGCGTGGTGATCCTGGAACGGGCCGAGCACGCCGCCGCCCGGGGCGCCCGGGTGTACGCGCGCCTGGCCGGCGCGGGGATCACCTCGGACGCGTACGACATCGTGCAGCCGCACGCCGAGGGCGAGGGCGCCATCCGGGCCATCGCCCGGGCGGTCGCCGACGCGGATGTGGCCCGCACCGACATCGTGCACGTCAACGCGCACGCCACCTCCACCCCGGTCGGCGACATGCTGGAGATCGGCGCGCTGCGCCAGGCGATCGGTGACCACCCGGTGCTCACCGCAACCAAGTCGATGACCGGGCATCTGCTCGGCGCGGCCGGCGCGCTGGAGTCGATCGCCACCATCCTGGCCATCCGGGACGGCGTCATCCCGCCGACGATCAATCTGGACGACCCGGACGAGGGCCTGACGCTGGACGTGGCCGCGCACAAGCCGCGTCACATGGAGATCCCGGCGGCGCTGAACAACGCGTTCGGCTTCGGCGGGCACAACGTGGCGCTGGTCTTCACCCAACCCTGAGCGGATGCGAGGAAGGGCCCCTTGTCGACAGTCGGCTGTTGACAAGGGGCCCTTCCGCGCACCTCAGCCGCGGTTGCGGGGGTGCTGCTTGGCGGTCCGCTCGTTGCCGTGCCGGTAGTTGCCGGTCCACCGGGCCATGGTCAACTGCGGGTCGTCGTCGACCTCGGCCAGGAACTGCGCCGCCCGGCCGCCGCGCAACGTGCCGGCGACCCGGCCGTGATGCGTGATGACCACCGTGCCGTCGGCGCGCTCGACGTACCGGAATCCCTGTGCTGCCTCGCCCATGGCCGCCACCCTGTCATCCCGGCCGCCCGGTCGCATCCGCGTTTCGGCGCGACCGGGCGGGCGGTTGCGTCAGGTGCGGCAGGTGGTGGCCGGCAGGCCGGAGACCGGCACCGGGGAGCGGCCTGCCGGGCGGGCCTTGCCGGCGAGCACCGCGGCGAGCCCGTTCATCGAGGCCCGGGTGGACGAGTAGGTCGCCATCAGCGTCGGCGACTTCGCCCCGGACAGCACGTACGGCGTGTCCATCGCCACCGTCACGGCGGCGTCCCCGCGCAGGTCCTTCGCGCCGTCGCCGTACCCGACCAGGTGCACCACGGTGCCGCCGGAGGGCACCACCTTGACCCCGGCCGCGGTGAGCGCCTCGGTCAGCAGCTTGCGGGTGCGTTCCCGGCCCCCGGAGGAGGTCACGCTCACCGGTCCGTTCACCGCGCCGCCGCACTTTCCGCGCAGCACCGTCACCGCGGCGGTGGCCAGGGCGTCGGCGGCCTTGCGGTGGGCGGCGCCGTTGAGCGTGGACAGCGGGGGCGTATCGCGCCCGGCCAGCCGGAACTTCATGGTCAGCACCCGGGTGACCGCCTCGATCAGGCGGGCCCGGGGCAGCGAGCCGTCCTTGAGCGCGGCGCGCAGGCCGTCGTACGCCTTCGTGACGTTCGGGGTCATCAGGATGAGGTCGTTGCCGGCGTTGAGCGCGCGTACGGCGGCCTCGCCCGGGGACCACTTCTTCGCCGGTTCCATGTTCATCCCGTCGGTGATCACCACCCCCTGGAAGCCGAGCCGGCCGCGCAGCACGTCGGTGAGCAGCTTGTGGGAGAACGTGGCAGCGGTGCCCGGGTCGACGGCCCTGACATCCAGGTGGGCCGACATCACCGCCATGGCGCCGGCGCCGATCCCGGCCCGGAACGGCGGGAACGCGAGGCGGTCCAGCTCGGCGCGGGACTGCTTGATCACGGGCAGTTCGGTGTGCGAGTCCTCGGCGCTCAGGCCGTGCCCGGGGAAGTGCTTGACGACCGCGCCGACGCCCTCGGCCTGCAGGCCGCGTACCGCGCCCGCCACCTGAGGGGAGGCGGTCGCCGGGTCGGCGCCGAAGGAGCGGGAGCCGATCACCGTGCTGCGGGTCGCCAGCACGTCGGCGACCGGGGCGAAGTCGAGGTTGACGCCCATCGCGGCCAGCTCGGCCCCGGCGGCTCGCCAGGCGGCCTCGGTCAGGGCCGGGTTACCGGCGGCGCCGGCGGCGAGCGGGCTGGGCAGCAGCGTCACCCCGTCGGTGATCCGGGTGACCACGCCGTACTCCTGGTCGGTGCCGATCAGGAAGGGCGCGGCGCCGGCGGGCAGCTTGCCGGCGGCGGCGCGCAGCCCGTCGGTGAGCGCCCGGACCTGCCTGGGGTTGTCGACGTTCGTGGTGGCCTGGTTGCCCGAGGTCGGGTCGTCGGCGCTGAAGCCGACCAGGATCACCCCGCCGAGCCGGTACCTGGCCACCATCTCGGCGGGGGTGTCGACCCCGGCGAGCGCCCGGTTCCCGGCCGCCGAGGCGGGCGAGACCCGGGTGGCGGAGCTGCCGTACGCGTACGGCATCAGCACCTGCCCGACCAGGTCCTCGTCGCTCAGCGTGCGGACGAGCGCGGCGGCCCGGGCGGCCGGATCGGCGGCCGGCGGCTCACTCGGCGCCGGCGCGGCCGACGACGGCGCCGGGCTCGACGGGGCGGGCCGGGGCCGGTCCGGCCCGTCCGAGCACCCGGAGACGAGCAGCGCGGTCAGTGCGGCGAGCGCGACGGCAGAGCGCCGCGGGGAAATCGACACGCGGCCCACCGTATCGGGGCAACTCGACCTTCGTCACCCGACCCGGGTGAGCAGCGTCACCGGCGCCCCGTCCCCGGCGTACCGGTAGGGCTCCAGCTCGGCGTCCCAGGTGGTGCCGAGCGCCTTGTCCAGGGCGTGGGCCAGCGCCTCCGGTCCACGCGCGGCGGCCATCAGGCTGCGCAGCCGGTCCTCGCCGAGCTGGATGTCGCCGGCCGCGCCGACAGTGGCCCGGAACAGGCCACGGCCCGGTACGTACATGAAGCGCTCGCCGTCGACGCCGGGACCGGGTTCCTCGGTGACCTCGAAACGGATCATGGGCCACTGCCGGAGGGCAGCGGCCAGCTCCGCGCCGGTCCCCGGACTGCCGGTCCAGCCGCACTCGGCGCGGCGGGCGGCCGGATCGACGGGCTGCGCCGTCCAGTGCAGGTTGACCGGCGCGTCGAGGACGCGCGCGATCGCCCACTCGACGTGCGAGCACACGGCGAGCGGGGTCGAGTGGACGTATACGACGCCACGCGTTGGCACGGTGACCTCCCGGTGAGCCGAGGTGCGTCTTCCCCTACGACCTCGTCCTGCCGAGTGGTCCCTGGCACACATGATGACTCTTGTGACTGGTGGTGCGCCAGCGAATCGGAAAATTCGCCGGACCCCCGGGGGCGGGAAATACCCGGGCGGCGGACCTGGTTGTGCCCTCTGACGCCGCGATGACCAGCCAGGTGTCGTGGTCGTGTACAGTTCTCTGGGCGGTTCTCTGTGCCGCCGTACATCTTCGCGGGCCGGCGCTCACCCCGGGCGTCACTCGCACAGCCCCCGGACGGCCTTCCGTCCCCACCGTACGTCTGCAAGGAGTACCTCCGTGGCGAGCAACACCTCTAAGACCGCGCGCGCGTCCGTCCGGGCCGGCCAGGCTGGCCAGGGTGGCGCCCTCAGCGTGCTGGGCGAGTTCAAGTACCTGATCCCGCTCAACGGCGGCAAGCACGCCTACGTGCGCAACCTGACCAACGGCAAGACCGTGCACCTGCGCACCGACTCCGACGCCTTCGTCGAGGAGATCCGCGTGCTGGCCGCCGCCGGCCACGCCGCCAAGATCCGCACCGAGATCAACGGCTTGGCCGCCTCCTACCCGGGCCACGGCTGGGAGGCCACCGAGAAGCGCCTGGTCGAGGCCGGCGTCTTCGAGGGCTGAGCGCCCTCACCCGCACCACCGAGACCGCCCGCCGGGATCATCCCGGCGGGCGGTCTCGCGTCTGCTCCTGCGGCAGCAGCGTCACCTCGCCCGTGGCCAGGTCGTAGAGCGCGCCCTCCACTGCCAGCTCACCGGCGTCCACCGGACCGGCCAGCCGGTCGTCGCAGCGCAACGCGGCCACCGTGCGCCGGACGTGGCGGCGGATTGCCAGCGGGTGCGCCTGCGGGTCGTCCACCCCGACGTCGGTCACCGCCGGGGCGATCCGGTCGACCACGTACGCCAGGTCGCCGCCGGGTCGCCGCCCGGTGCGCAGCACCTCGACCGTCGAGCCGACCGCGCCGCAGCGCTCGTGGCCCAGCACCATCACCAGGCGTACGCCGAGCTGCTCCACCACGTACTCGATCGAGCCGCGTACGGCCCGGTCCAGCACGTGCCCGCCGGTACGGATCACGCAGATCGAACCGAACGTCTGGTCGAAGATCGCCTCCAACGGGACCCGGGAGTCGATACAGCCCAGCACCACCGCGTACGGCTGCTGGTCACCGGAGGCCACCGCCGCCGCGGCGGTGACGTCGTGCCCGTGCACCGGCTGCCCGCTGACGAAGCGGCGGTTTCCGGCGAGCAGCTCGGCCAGCGCGGCCCGAGGACCGCGGACAGTGGATGGCATGCCTCCAGCCTGGTCACCGATCCGACGCCGTGGGGCCGGACGGGAATCTTCTCTTCGGGCCGGTTGCCGTGGTCTCATGGCGGGTAACGCCGGTGTCACCGCCGGGTCGTCCGGTGGACACATATCGGCGGGCCCGGGAGGTGGACGATGCCGGACCTGGAACTGCGGCTCCCCGACGACGTGCGGCTGCACGTGTCCGTCACCGGGCCGGTGGACGCCGAGGTCACCGCCGTCCTGCTGCACGGCTGGACGCTGGACGGGCGCAGCTGGCACCGCCAGGTCGCCGAGCTGCGGGAACGCTACGCGGGCCGGGTCCGCGTGGTCACCTACGACGCGCGCGGCCACGGCCGGTCGAGCTGCCGGGCGCTGCGCGACGCCACCCTCGCCCAGCTCGGCGACGACCTCGCCGCGGTGGTCGACGAGATCGTCCCGTCCGGGCCGATCGTCCTGGTCGGGCACTCGATGGGCGGGATGACGGTGATGGAGTACGCCCACCGCCACCCCGACCGGTTCGCCGCGCGTACCGCCGGGCTGGTCTTCGTCTCGACCACCGCCGAGGGGCACACGCACACCGCGTACGGCCTCTCCCCCCGGATCACCCGGCTGATCCGCCTGGCCGAGACCACCGGCGCCGGGGTGCTGGCCCGTTGCGGCGGCTGGCGACCCCCGCACGCGCTGCTGCGCGCGCTGCGCCCGAGCATCCGCTGGATGCTGTTCGGCGACCGCTGCGACCCGGCGGACATCCGGCTGGTCACCTCGGCGGTGGCCCGGGCCACGCTGCGCTCGATCGGCGGTTTCCGCGCCTCGATCGGGGCCCAGCACCGGCTGGAGACGCTCGCCGCGCTCGGCGGGCTGCCGGCCGCCGCGCTGGTCGGGGACCGGGACCGGCTCACCCCGCCGCCCTGCGCCGAGTCCATCGCGGCGACGCTGCCCAGCACCGAGCTGACCGTCTGCCCGGGTGCCGGGCACATGCTGATGATGGAGCGCCCCGACGAGGTCAACGCCGCCCTGGCCGGCGTGCTGGACCGGGTACTGGCCGGCCGCCCCGCGGCCCGCCGCTGAGCGTCCCCGCCCGCGGGCGGCACCTGACGTACGCCACGTGCGCGGCATGCCCCGGTGTGCCGGTTGCCGACGGCCCGTACCCTCATTCAGCCCGTCGTGCCCTCCGAACACAGGAGCATCCGCGTTGACCGACCAGACCACGCTGGACCGGGAGATCGCCGCCGAGCAGCGTCACCTCGACCGGGTGTACGCCCGGCTGGCCGAACTGCGCCGGTCGGCGGCCGACGCCGAGCGGGAGGGCTACCAGCTGGCCCGGGTCGGCAACTTCGGCGCGCTGGTCGAGCGGGACGCGATGGTCTTCCACGCCGCCCAGCGCCGGCACGTGCTGGACGCCGAGCACGAGGGTCTGGTGTTCGGCCGGCTGGACCTGCGGACCGGGCAGGTGCTGCACGTCGGCCGCCTGGGCGTGCGGGGCGTGGACGCGGAGACGCTTGTGGTGGACTGGCGGGCGCCCGCCGCGGCCGCGTTCTACCAGGCCACCCCCGCCGAGCCGCGCGGCGTGGTGCGCCGGCGCACCATCCAGTCGGCGGCGGAGAAGGTCACCCGGATCGAGGACGACCTACTGGACCCGGAGGCCGCGCCGCCGGACATGGCGGTGGTCGGTGACGGGGCGCTGCTGGCCACGCTGTCCCGGGCCACCGGCCGGGGCATGCGGGACATCGTGGCCACCATCCAGCGCGAGCAGGACGAGGCGATCCGCTCCCCCGGCAACGGCGTCACGATCGTCTCCGGCGGTCCGGGCACCGGCAAGACGGCGGTGGCGCTGCACCGGGCCGCGTACCTGCTCTACTCCGAGCGGGCCCGGTACGCGGGCGGCGGGATCCTGGTGGTCGGCCCGTCCGGCGTGTTCGTCGAGTACATCGCCTCCGTGCTGCCCTCGCTGGGCGAGGAGACGGCCACGCTGCACTCGCTCGGCTCGCTTTTCCCCGGCCTGTCCGCGTCCCGTACCGACCCGCCGGACGTGGCGGCGGTGAAGGGGTCGCTGCGGATGCGCCGGGTGCTGGAACGCGCGGTACGCGACGCGGTGCCGGACTCCCCGGGCGAGTTGCGCCTGCTCTACCGGGGCGAGCTGCTGCGCCTGGAACGCGCCGCACTGGACGCGATCCGGGACCGGACGCTGGCCCGGGGCGCGCGCCGCAACGAGGTGCGCCGGGCGGCGTTCGACGCGGTGCTCGCCGCGCTCTACGCGCAGGCGCGCACGCTGCGGGTGGGCCGGCTGCCGGAGCAGCCGGCGTTCGAGGACGAGATCATCGAACGGCCGGAGTTCCGCGAGTTCCTCAAGGCGTGGTGGCCCCGGCTGCACCCGCGGCACGTGCTGGACTGGCTGGCCCGCCCGGACCGGCTGCGCCGCTACGCCGGGGGGATCCTCTCCTCGGCCGAGATCCGGCTGCTCGGCGACGCGTACCGGTCGCTCGCGACCGAGGGGCTGACGGTGGCCGACATCGCGCTGCTCGACGAGCTGGACGCGCTGCTCGGCAAGCCGGTGCGGCGGGCCCGGCCCAAGCGGGACCCGTACCAGCTCGCCGGTGGCGTGCGCGAGCTGAGCACGTACGCCGACCGGCAGCGCGCCGCCCGCGCGGCGGCGCGGGAGCGTCCGGACGACTACCGCGACTACGCGCACGTGGTGGTGGACGAGGCGCAGGACGTCTCGCCGATGCAGTGGCGGATGGTCGGCCGGCGCGGACGGCTGGCCTCCTGGACCGTGGTCGGCGACCCGGCGCAGACGGCCTGGACCGGCGACCCGCAGGAGCTGGACCGGGCCCGGGACCAGGCGCTGGGCCGGCGCGAGCGGCACCGCTACGAGCTGACCACCAACTACCGCAACTCGGCGGAGATCTTCGCGGTGGCGGCGGCGGAGATCCGCCGGCTCTACCCGGACCTGCCGCTGCCCGACGCGGTCCGGTCCACCGGCGTGCCGCCGGTCGAGCGCACGGTGCCCGCCGCCGACCTGCCGGCGGCCACCGTCGAGGCGGCCGAGGCGCTCCTCGCGCAGGTGGAGGGCACTGTCGGTGTGATCACTCCGGTGCCGCGCCGCGAGGAGGTGGCCGGCTGGCTGGGCGCGCTCGGCGCGGGCCGGCTCCAGGTGGTCACCAGCCTGCAGGCGAAGGGCATGGAGTACGACGGCGTGGTGCTGGTGGCGCCGAGTGAGATCCGGGCCGACCCCGGTTCGGGCGTACGCACGCTCTACGTGGCCTTGTCCCGGGCGACCCAGCGCCTCACCACGCTCGACCCGCTCTGAGGACACCCGTCCGTGGCCCCGCCGCCACCCATTGTTTAGTTGCATACATAGCGATGTGAACATACATTGAGCCTGGCCGGTACGGGGCAGGGAGGGTGTTGGCGTGGGCGCAGGTCATGACCACAGCGGCGCGGTGGCCAACGCGGCACACCGCCACCGGGGCCGCCTCTGGGCCGCCTTCGCGCTGCTCGCCGTCCTGATGGTGGTCGAGACGGTGGCCGCCTTCACCACCGGCTCGCTCGCCCTGCTCTCCGACGCCGGACACATGTTCACCGACGTCCTCGGCATCGGCATGGCCCTGGCCGCGATCACCGCTGCCCGCCGCGCCGGCACCGACCCGCAGCGCACGTTCGGGCTCTACCGGCTGGAGGTGCTCGCCGCCCTGGCCAACGCCGTGCTGCTCGGCGCCGTCGCGCTCTACGTCCTGGTCGAGGCGGTACGCCGGTTCGACGAGCCGCCCGAGGTGCTGGCCGGTCCGATGCTCGTGGTGGCGGTGCTCGGCCTGCTCGCCAACATCGTCGCGTTCGCGCTGCTGCGCGCCGGGGCGAAGGAGAGCATCAACCTGCGCGGGGCCTACCTGGAGGTGCTCGGCGATCTACTCGGCTCGCTCGGCGTGATCGCCGCCGCGCTGGTCATCGCCGTGACCGACTGGTGGTGGGCCGACCCGCTGGTCGCCGTCGGGATCGGCCTGTTCATCCTGCCGCGCACCTGGCGGCTCGGCCGCGCCGCGCTGCGCATCCTGGTGCAGGCCGCGCCGGAGCACCTCCAGGTGACCGCCGTGCACGACCGGCTGGCCGCGGTGCCCGGCGTGGCCGAGGTGCACGACCTGCACGTCTGGACGCTCACCTCGGGCATGGAGGTGGCCTCGGCGCACCTGACCACCGACCCGGGCGTGGACCCGGGCGCAGTGCTGGCCGCCGCGCGGGCCGCCCTGCACGAGGACTTCTCCATCGATCACGCCACGTTGCAGGTCGAACCCGGAGCGTCGGCCGGAGTGTGCGGCAAGACCGAGTGGTGATTAGGGCAGACTTAAATCACTGTGGCTGTTGTAGTCTTATGCCGGTTTTGCCCCGCCTAGTGGTATTGCTCCACGGAGCCGTACCCGGGCAGCGCCGGTAGTCTCGGTCGCGGCCGCACCCGCGGGCGCCACCGGCCCCGGTGGGGCGGCCGTCGCCTAATCGTCCGCAGGGACGAGCCGGGGAACCACGTACGTGGGGTGCATCCGCGTCAGCGGTAGGGATCTTCCGTCCCGAACCCGTCAGCTAACCCGGTCGGCGTTGACGGAAGGACGTGTGAATGCCCGACGTGGCACCTGTACGACGGACGGCCGCCCGGTTGGCGGCCCTGCTCGTCGCGACGCTGACCCTCGGCGTCGCGACCGTTCCGGTCTCCCCCGCCTCGGCGGCGCCGGCGACCGGCCTGCTCGCCGCCGCGCCCGGCGACGACGAGGGCGGCACGCCCGAACTGCGTGCCCAGCTCGACGCCGCCAGCAAGGGCTGGCTGGAGGCGAAAGCCGCGCTGAACCGGTCGGAGAAGCGCCAGAAGCAACTGAACGAACAGCTCAAGACGGTCGGCGCCGAGCTGGCCGTACGCGACGCGAAGGTCGGCGAGATCGCCGTGGTGGCGTACCGCAACGGCCGCCTGGGCACCGCCGGGGCGCTGCTCGGCAGCAGCAGCCCGGAGGGCCTCATGGACCGGGCCGCCGCGCTGGAGCAGGTCGCCGCGCACGAGGACCGTACGCTGCGCGACCTGATCACCACCCGGGACGAGGCCACCCGCACCCGCGCCCAGCTCGACGGCGAGATCCGCGAGCAGCGCAAGCAGGTGACGGTGATGGCCAAGCGCAAGGAGCAGGCCGAGCGCGCCCTGGAGGTGGCCAACGACCGCGCCTCGCGCAGCAGCAGCAGCGGCGGTGGCAGCGTCCAGGGCACCTCCAACAAGAACGCGAAGCCGGCGCCGCGCAACTCGGACGGCTCCTGGCCGTCGGAGTCGTGCAGCGTCAACGACCCCACCCCGGCCGACGGCTGCATCACCCCGCGCACGCTGCACGCGCTGCAACAGGCGAAGGCGGCCGGGTTCACCAGGTACGTCTCGTGCCACCGGCCCAGCGGCTCGGGCGAGCACCCGAAGGGGCGGGCCTGCGACTTCGCCGCGCAGAAGAACGGCTTCGGCGGCGTGGCCTCCGGCGGCGACCGGACGTACGGCAACAACCTGGCCGCGTACTTCGTGCGCAACGCCGACCCGCTCGCCGTGCTCTACGTGATCTGGTTCAAGCAGATCTGGCTGCCCAGCAGCGGGTGGAAGTCGTACAGCGGCGGCAACGGCGACCCGTCCAGCGACCACACCAACCACGTGCACCTGTCGGTGTACTGAGCGCCCGCAAGGGGCCGGCCGGGTCAGGCCGGCCGGCCCTCCAGGGTCGGTCCGAGACGCGCCGCCAGGCCCAGGTGAGCCGCCCGGGCCTGGCGGAACGCGTACCCGAAGAGCGGCGCCGGCGCGGTGAGCGTGATCTCCACCTCGATGCGTACCGTGCCGTCGGGCTCGTCGCACAGCCGGGTGTAGTTGCGTACGGTCGTCGCGGGCTGCTGCCGCGCGACGGTGACCACCTCGTCCTCGCTCGCGATCAACACGTCCGCCTGGTAGGTCACCGGGAAGTGCAGCGGGCCGAGTTGCAGCCGGTCGGTGATCGCGTAGCTGGACAGCGCGCCGGGCCGGGCCGGCAGCCTCCGGACCCGGACGATCAGCGGATGCAGCTCACCCTGGCGACTCAGGTCGCCTAGCAGGGCGACCGCTCCGGCCCGGCTGCACCGGGCCTGAACGGTGTAGCTGAAGCTGTCGCTGCTCTGCAAGCGGGCCCCCTCGCCGTCGTGCGTCGCGACGATCGTCCCGTACCGACGCCGGACTGGCAACGGGTAGAAGGTCCCCTGGCCGCAGGGGGTGCGAGCGACGCTCAGGCGCCGGGCAGCACCTCGGGGGTGTCGTCGGCGAACCACGGCTCAGGCGCGCCGAAGAGGCCGAGCAGGCCGGTCACCCAGAGCTGCCGGTGCACGAACCGGCTCGGCTCGGTGACCACGAGCTTGACGCCACTGACCTCGCAGGTCTGGAAGCCGGCCACCATGGCGCTGATGCCGACCGAGTCGATGAACGTGACAAGCCGCATGTTCAGCTCGATCCGGGCGGGGCGGGCCTTCGCGAGCACCTCGGCGATCGCTTCCCGCACCTCGTACGCGGTGTCGACGTCGATCTCCCCACGGGGCGCGATCTCGACGACACCACCCGGCCGCACAGACTTCACGATCGACAGGCTCACGCGAGCACCTCCACTCGCCCATGACGGGCGCCTCATCAGTACGCGGGCCGCGACCGAGCGTATTCCTCCCACGCCCCGGTCGCCACCCCCCGGGATGAGCAATTCACGAACTGGGCACACCTGGGCCTACCCAATCCGGAACACCGGGTTCCAGTTTCTCCTCTTCGGCGGGCCCCGGCCAACCGTGCGACCGGGCGGGCCCGCCGATCCGCCGACCAGGGTAGCTGGCGCCCGCCCGTCCCGTCCGCACCCGCCCCGGCGCGTTCGAGAGGTTCGTCCCGTTCACCGCTCACCGCCGTCACCCGGGCGTGGTTTGCCGCGGCGTCCGGCGGGGCACTGCCCGAGACAGTGAACCCGCCGGATGGACACCGGAGTCCGAAGTGGCCGCCGGCCTTCGGCACCCGAGGAGGTAGAACGATGTTCGGATCCAACCTGCTGGACCGCCGGGGCAAGGCCGAGCGGGTCGCCGACCAGGCGTGGCAGCACCTGCTCTCCGCCGCCGGTTCCGCCGGTGACAGCGTGCGCGACGCCACCCGGACCGCCCGCCGCAGCTCGTCCGGCCTGGCCGACGACGCCACCGGCCTGGTCGGTTCCGCCGCCGAGGAGGCACGCCGCCGGGCCGGTCGCGCGTTCGACGCGCTCGCCGGCCGCCGTCCCGCGTTGCCCTGGACGCTGCTGATCGCGGCGGCGCTCGCCGGCGCGGCGATCGGCTGGGCCGCCGGCACCGCGGCACGCGCCGCCGGCAGCCGGGACCGCGCCGCGGACGAGATCGAGTTCGTGGACGTGGACCGGCCGAACTCCCCGGCCGGCCTGGACGGCTGACCCACCCGTACGACACGACGACGGCCGCCCCGGGACTCCCGGGGCGGCCGTCGTGCTGCCTCACCCGGACCGGGTGAGGGCGGCTCACCCGGGACACGCGCAGGATCGCGGGTGCGGGACCACGTGCCCGCGCCGCGATCGACGGGAGGGAGAGCCGGATGGCCACCGACACGATCACGCGTACCGACCGGGACATCCAGTCCGCCGTGCTCGACGAGCTGACCTGGGAGCCCCGGGTCGGCCCGGACGAGATCGGGGTGACGGTCACCGAGGGCGTGGTGACGCTCACCGGCCGGGTGGACAGCTACGCCAAGAAGTGGGCCGCCGAGCGGGCCGCGCACCGGGTCACCCGGGTCCGCGCGGTCGCCAACGACCTCGCCGTCCGGATCGACACCGCTGCCGGACGGGAGGATCCGGAGATCGCCGTCGCCGCCGTCCGGGCGCTGGAGTGGGACGCGTTCGTGCCGATCGAGGCGTTGCAGGTGACGGTGGCCGACGGCTGGGTCACACTGCACGGCGAGGTCGAGTGGGAGTACCAGCGGCGGGCCGCCGAACGCGCTGTCGCCCGGCTCACCGGCGTACGCGGGGTGAGCAACGGCATCGCGGTGCGTCCCACCGTCCACCCGGACGGACACGACCTGGCCGAGCGGATCGTGGACGCGCTGGCCCGCAACCGCGCCACCGGGGGCGAGGAGATCGACGTGCGGGTGCACGGCGACACGGTGCTGCTGGACGGGCAGGTCCACTCGACCGGCGAACGCGAGGAGATCGAGCGGGTGGTGTGGAACGCCCCCGGCATCCGGGAGGTACGCAACCACCTCGCCGTGCGGTGAGACGGAACCACCCGGCCCGGGTGAGCCCGGCTCACCCGGGCCCCGGCCACCGTGGGAGGCATGAGTGATCCGAACCGGCTGACCACGAGCGGGCGGGTGAGTGCCGGATGACCACGCCACTTCAGGTCACCACCGCGCGGCTACGGGTCCCGGTGACCGAACGCGACCACGTCCGCGGGCCGGTGGACGCGCCGGTCACTGTCGTCGAGTACGGCGACTTCCAGTGCCGGTTCTGCGGCGTCGCGTACCCGAACCTGACCGAGGTGCTGCGTCAGCGGGCCGACGTGGTGCGGCTGGTGTACCGGCACTTCCCGATCACGAACGTCCACCCGTACGCGGAGAACGCCGCGGAGACCGCCGAGGCCGCCGCCGCGCGGGGCCGGTTCTGGGAGATGTACGACTGGCTCTACCAGCACCAGGACCAGCTCGACCCGGTACACCTGTCGCTCGGCGTCGAGCAGGTCGGCCTGCCGCCGGAGGAGGTCGTCGCGGAGGTCGGCCGCCAGGAGCACGCCGACCGGGTCCGGCAGGACTTCGTCGGCGGCATCCGCAGCGGCGTCAGCGGCACGCCGACGCTGTTCGTCAACGACGTGCGCCACGACGGCGGCTACGACCTGGCCGAGTTGCTCGCGATGGTGGACGCCGCCGCCGACGCCTGAGCGCCGGTCAGATCAGCCGCAGCTCGCGCGCCCGCCGGACGGCGTCCCGCCGGCGGGTCGCGTCGAGCTTGCGATAGATGTTGCGCACGTGCGTCTTCACGGTGTTCACCGACAGTGACAGCTCGGCGGCGATCTCCACGTTGGACAGGATGCTCTGCAGGTAACGCAGGACGGTCAGCTCCCGCTCGGTGAGCGGCTCGTCGAGCGTGCGGGCCGGAGCGGCCGGCGTCGCGGTGGCCGGTCGCGCGTCCACGCCCCGGACCAGCTCGCTCACCGTGGCCCAGTACGCGGTGCCGGAGTCCAGGCGCGCGGCGAGCAGATCGCGTACCCCCGGGTCGGCCCGGGTGAAGACGCGCCGGAGGCCGTCCGGCTCGGCGAGCGCCAGCACCTCCTCCAGCAACCGGCCGGCCCGCCGGGCGTCACCGCCGGCGTCGGCCAGCGCCGCGTCGAGCAGCCCGGCGCCCAGCCGCACCGGCAGCGGCCAGTCCGCCGCCCCGGGCGCGGTCCAGTCGGGCAACGTCCGCTCGGCCGCCTGGGCGTCACCGGCGCGCAGCCGCAGCCGCGCCGACGCGAGCGCCGGCGCCGGCCCGTGGCCCGCCGCGTCGAGCAACGCCCGGGCACCGTCGAGGTCGCCGACGGCGGCGCGTACCTGTGCCTCGTCGGCGGCGAGCCGTCCGGCTAGCTCCGGGCCGGGCGCGGCCGTCCGCGCCTCGGTGAGCGTGCGCAATGCGCCGCCCGGATCGCCGCCGTCGGCCAGCAGCCCGGCGCGGCAGAGCGCGGTGAGGGCGGCGCCGCCCGGCTCCGCGCCGGCCGGCCCGGCGAGCGCCAGGTGGGCGGTGGCCTCCGCCGGCCGGTCCCGCTGCCAGTCCACGAACGCCAGCGCCAGGTACGCGTAGCCGCAGTCGGACCGTGACGACCAGCCCTGGCACTGCGGCATCACCAGCGCCTCCCGGGCCAGGTCCTCGGCGCTGCGCAGCGCGCCCCGGGCCGCCTCCAGCAGCGCCGAGCGGCTGACGCAGAGCAGTTCGGTACGCGGTCGCCCGGCCCGCCGCGCCGCCTCCCGCGCCGCGGCGAACCGGTCCCGGGCGGTGGACAGCTCCCCCTCGGCCAGCGCGGCCAGCCCGTCCGCGGCGCCGGCCACCGCGCGCACGTCGTACCGCTCGGCCGTCCCGGCGCGCGGGTCACCGGCGCCCGCGTCCGGGCCGGTCGGGGACGCCTGCGCCGGGCCGGTGGACAGCAGGCGGTCGGCGGCCCGGCGTACCTCCTCGTGGTCGCCGCCGATCCGGGCCAGGCTGAGCTCCACGGCGGCGGCCAGCCGGCCGAACCGGTCGCGGCGCGGCGCGGGCAGGTCGTCGGCCTGGGCGAGCGCCCGCCGTAACTGCGCGTCGGCGGCGACCCGGTCCCCGGCGTACGCGCGCTCGGCCGCCGCGGCCAGCGCCAGCTCCGGATCCCGGCGGACCGCCTCGGCGGGCGGCTCGGGTGGGGCCGGCACGGCGGCCGGTTCGTCCGGCGCCAGCTCGGGCCAGCGGGTGACGAACAGTTCGGTGGCGTCGGTCCATTCGCCGGCCAGGAGCGCGTGCCGCAGCGCCTCGGCCGGGCGGTCGTGGGCGCCGTACCAGCCGGCCGCCCGCCGGTGCAGCTCACGCACCTCGTCGGCGGGCAGCCGGTCCAGCTCGTCGCGCAGCACGTCGGCCAGCAGCGGGTGCGGCCGGAACCACTGCGGGTCGCCGCCGTCCCGGTGGAGGAAGCCGCCCTCCCGGGCCGCCTCGGCGAGCAGGTGACCGGCGTCGGACCGCCCGGTCAGCGCGACGGCCAGGTCGGCGTGGACCGCGCCGGCCACCACCACCCGGCGCAGGACGTCGCGGGTCGCCGGTTGCAGCGGGGCGAGCACCTCGTCGCGCAGGTACGCGGCGACGTCCGGCTGGTCACCGGCGAACCGGTCCACCGCGCGCGCCGGATCGGCGTCGTCGCCGAGCACGAGCGCGGCGAGGCGCAGCCCGGCCGGCCAGCCGGTGGTGCGCTCGGCCAGGCGGGTCACGGCCGGCGCGGGCACCGACACGCCGTGCGCGACGAGCAGGTCGGCCACCTCGTCGGCGGTGAACGCCAGGTCGTCGGGGCCGATCACGGTCAGCTCGCCGGACAGCCGCCAGTGGTGCAGGGCCAGCGGTGGTTCGCTGCGCGCCCCGGCCACCAGCCGCAGCCGGCCGTCGGCGTGCCGGAGCAGGAACTCCAGCCCGGCCAACGCGTCCGGGTCGGTGACCCGGTGCAGGTCGTCCAGGACCAGCAGCACATGCCGTTCCCGGGCGGCGAGCGCGGCGGCGAGCGCTTCGAGCTGCTCGGGCCGGGGCGGGCCGTCCGGCACCGGTGGCGGTCCGTCGTCCGGGTCGTCGGCGGCGGCGGTGCGCAGGGCCGCCGCGAGGTAGCCCCAGAGTCGCCCGGTGGTCTCGCCGTCGGCCACCGTCACCCAGGCCGGCGACGGCCCGTCCCGTTCTCCCTGCGCCCAGGTCGACAGCGCCGTGGTCTTGCCCCAGCCGGCCGGCGCGCAGACGAGCGTCACCGGCCCGGAAGCGCCCTGTTCCAGCTGGTCGAGCAGCCGGGGACGCAGCAGGACCGGGGCGGGCGACGCGGGCGGCGCCAACCGGGACGACAGCAACGGCGGGCCACCCGGCAGCGTGGCACCGGCGATACCGGGTGAGTCGACGCCGGCGGTGAGCAGATGGGGCGTACCGGTGATGTCGCTCGTGTCGCTCGGCGCGACGACCTGGCCTGCCTCCTCCGGCATGCGTCCCTCCCCCGTCGGTGCGGGCAGCGGTTACCCGGACCGGGCCGGTTCACCCCTTCCGGGCGAACCCGGCTCACCCGGCCGCCCCGCACCCTGTAGGCACGCGGGGCGGCCGGCCGGACGGCGCCGGCCGCCCGGGGACGGCGGGAGGTCGGGTGGCGCGGAGCGGACGGCTGGCGGTCGGCGCGCTGGCGCTCGCGGGAGCGCGGATGCTGGCACCGGCGGGAGCGCGGATGCTGGCACGCCGCCGGGCGCGGCGGGCCGGCGTCGATCCACGGCCGGGCCGGTGGCAGGTGGTGACGGTGGCCGCGCCGCCCGAACAGGCACTCCCGGCCGGACGGTGGCCCGAGCCGCTGCGCCGCCTCGACGGTGCGGTCGAGGTGTGGGCCCGCCCGGCTCCCGGCGGGCGCGGCACCGAGCTGGCGGTACGCCCGCTGGGCGGGGAGTGCACGCTCCCGGGGTTCGCCGCGCACCTGGTCGGCGACGACCCGGGCCGGTTCCTGCGCCACGTGCTGCGGCAGACCAAGCAGCTCCTGGAGACCGGCGAGGTGCTGCGGGCGGACCCTTCGCCGCCGGACCGGCCGGGGACCGTGACATGAGGGCGCTGTGCTGGGCCGGAGCCGACCTGCTGGAGGTGTGCCGCGTCCCGGATCCGGAGCTGCGCAACGCCCAGGACATGATCGTGCGGGTCCGGCGGAGCACCACCTGCGGCGCGGACCTGCCGCTTCTGGCCGGGCGGGTGCCCGAGGCGTCCGCCGGTGAGGTGCTCGGACGCGAGTTCCTCGGTGACGTGGTCGAGGTCGGCCCGGAGGTACGCCGGCACCGGGTCGCCGACCGGGTGGTGGTGAGCGCGGCGGTGGCGTGCGGGGCGTGCTGGTTCTGCCGGCGGGGGCTGCTCGCCTGCTGCGACAACGGCACGAGCGGCGTGACGGCCGAGCCGGAGTGGGGGCAGCCGTCCGCCGGCGGCTACGGACGGCCGGCCCGGCTCGGTGGCTTCGCCGGTGGCCACGCCGAGTACGTGCGGGTGCCGTACGCCGACATGGGCGCCTTCGCCGTGCCGGAGTCGGTGAGCGACGACCGGGCGGTGTTCGCCGCCGATGCCGCGCCGGCCGGCTGGTACGGCGCCGAGCTGGGCGAGGTCGCCTCCGGCGACGTGGTGGCGGTGTGGGGCGCGGGCGCGGTCGGCCAGCTCACCGCCGACGCGGCGGTGGCCCGGGGCGCGGACCGGGTGGTGGTGGTCGACGACCGGGACGACCGGCTGCGGATGGTCGCCGGGCGCGACGGCGTGGAGGCGCTCAACCACAGGTACGTGGACGTGCTCGCCGAACTGCGCGAGCGCAGCGGCGGCCGGGGCCCGGACGTGTGCGTCGACGCCTCCGGCGTGCCGGCCGCGCCGGGCCGGTGGCCGGTGGCCGAGCCGGACGGCGGTGCGGCGCTGCGCGAGGCGGTGCACGCCTGCCGCAAGGGCGGCGTGGTGGTGGTGCTCGACGCCCGACCCGGATTCGTGGACCGGTTCCCGCTCGGCGCGCTCGCGGACAAGGGGCTCGCCGTCCGCGCCGCCCGCCGCCGGGGCGGGGCCGCGATCCCGGCGCTGCTGGAGCGGATGGCCCGCGACGAGCTGGTCACCGAGCACCTGGCCACGCACCGGATGCCGCTGGAGCGCGGCGCCGAGGGGTACGCGTTGTTCCGGGACCGGGCCGACGGCTGCGTCCGGGTGGTCTTCACCCCATGATCGGGGGCACACTCGCCTGATGCGCGCAGACCGTCCGTACGACCTCGTCCTGTTCGGCGCCACCGGCTTCACCGGCGGGTTGACCGCCGAGTACCTGGCCCGGCACGCCCCGGACCGGCTGCGCTGGGCGCTGGCCGGACGCAATCCGGGCAAGCTCGCCGCGGTGCGGGACCGGCTGGCCGCGATCGACCCGGCCCTGGCCGAGCTGCCGCTGCTGACCGCCGACGTGACCGACACGGCGTCGCTGCGCGCGGTGGCGGAGTGCGCCCGGGTGGTGGCCACCACCGTCGGCCCGTACGTGCACCACGGCGAGCCGCTGGTGGCCGCCTGCGCCGCGGCCGGCACCGACTACCTCGACATCACCGGCGAGCCGGAGTTCGTGGACCGGATGTACGTGCGGCACCACGCCGAGGCGGTGCGCACCGGGGCACGCCTGGTGCACGCGTGCGGCTTCGACTCGATCCCGCACGACCTGGGCGTCTGGTACACGGTCAAGCAACTGCCGGCCGACGGGCCGGTCGCCGTGGACGGCTACGTCCGGGCCGGTGGCCGGTTCTCCGCCGGGACGTACCACTCGGCGCTCACCGCGTTCTCCCGTACCGGTGAGATGAGCCGGGCGGCGCGGGCCCGCCGGGCGATGGAGCCCGGCCCGGACGGACGCCGGGTCCGCGCGGTGCCGGGCAAGGTCGGCCGGGTACGCGAGTTCGGTCAGTGGGCGGTGCCGCTGCCCACCATCGACCCGCAGGTGGTCCGCCGGTCCGCGGCGGCCCGCCCGGAGTACGGCCCGGACTTCCGCTACCGGCACTTCGCGGCGATGAAGCGGCTACCCACTGTGCTCGCGGCGGGTGTCGGGCTGGCCGGTGTGGTGGGGCTGGTGAAGGTGGCGCCGACGCGGCGCTGGCTGCTCGGGCGGCTCGCCTCCGGGCAGGGGCCGACCGCCGAGCAGCGGGCCAGGTCGTGGTTCCAGGTCCGGTTCGTGGGCGCCGGCGGCGGCCGGCGGGTGGTGACCGAGGTGGCCGGCGGCGACCCGGGTTACGACGAGACGGCCAAGATGCTCGCCGAGTCGGCGCTGTGCCTGGCCTTCGACGACCTGCCGGAGACCGCCGGGCAGGTCACGCCGGTCGCGGCGATGGGCGACGCGCTGCTCGATCGGCTGGTACGCGCCGGCATCACGTTCCGCACGCTGTCTGCGTGAGGTTGACCCTCGACCCGGTTGAGGTCACAGGATGACGGCCGTGGAGAGCGAGCTTCGCAGCATCGGCGAACTGGCCCGGGCCAGCGGGTTGACGGTCAGCGCGCTGCGGTTCTACGACCGCTCCGGCGTGCTGGCCCCGGCCCGGGTGGACCCGGTGACCGGCTACCGCTGGTACACCGAGGAGCAGGTGGGACCGGCCCGCCTGGTGGCCGGGCTGCGCCGGGTGGGCATGCCGCTGGCCGGCATCGCCGAGGCGCTCCGGCACCGGCACCGGCCGGCCGAGGTGCACCGGCTGCTGGACGCGCACCTGCGCCGCCTGGAGGACGGCCTGGCCGACGCGCGCCGCGAACTCTCCCGGATCCGCAGCCTGATCGACCCGGAGGAGATCATCGTGACCACCCGCCTCGTGCTGTCCCGCACCGACCTCGCCGCCGCCGTGGACGCCGTACGTTTCGCCGTCGGCGCCGACCCCGGCCTGCCGGTCCTGTCCGCCGTGCTGGTGGAGGTCGAGCCGGACGGGGTCCGGCTGGTCGCCACCGACCGGCACCGGCTCGCCGTGGCCCGGGTAGGCGGCACTGTCGACGGCACTGTCGACGGCCCGCCGGTGAGCGCGCTGCTGCCGGTGGCATCGGTGGACGAACTCCGCGCGCTGCTGGACCTCGACGGCGCCGACGTCACCGAGGTCGTCGTGGCCACCGACCGCGTGACGGTCACGGTGGCGGGCCGGCCGGTGACCGCCGTGCCGCTGCCGTACGACTTCCCGGACTACCGGAGGTTGCTGCGGGCGCAGCTCGGTGACGTGCCCACGTACCGGATCCCGTTCGACGCCGCGGCACTGCGCGCGGCGCTCACGGCCGACGGCGTGCCGGTCTGCCACCGCGCGCACGAGGGCGTGGAGCACGAGGTGGTGGCGCTCGGCCTGGACGGCCGGGGTGAGCTGCGCCTGGTCGACCCGAACGCTGTGGTCGACGCGGGCGGCGTGGCGGGCGTGAGCGGCGTGGCGGGCGCGGGCGGCACGGGCGGCCCGGATGCGCTTCGGGTGGCGGTGAACCGGGAGTACCTGCTGGACGCGCTGGGGTCCGGCGACGGCCAGCTCGTGCTGGAACTGGACGGCCCGATCGCCCCGCTGGCCGTGCGGCGGGCCGACGACGCGCACGCCTTCTCGGTCCTGATGCCGGTACGCCTCTGACGCTCCGGCTTCAGGCCGCTCGCCGGTCCCGGCACCGCACCACGGCAGGAATCAGTGACCATGCGTGATGCCGCCGTCGTCCCCAACCCTTCACACCTTGCCGACTTTGCTCTGCAGCCATCCGCGCAACCTTGACGCTCCGTCGAACGCTGCCTCGGTGGCTGCAGAGCAAAGTCGCCAGAGGGGCATGTAGGCCGGAGGGCGGATCCGCGAGATTGACCAGGTCAACGGCATGGCGAGCGGCAACTGTGCGGCACGGGCACCGGAGCACCATCACGGACTGTGAGCGCGACCGACCGACCGCACCACCACTACACGCCGTCACCGGAGAGGGCGTCGCGGCGGCGGGCTGCGCGGGCCGGGCCGGGGCGGCGGGGGCGCGACGGTAGCATCTGGAGGTCCCACCTGACTGCCTGGACGGAGGCGTACGAGCAGCATGCTCGACATGGAGTTGATCCGGAAGGATCGCGAGGCGGTGGCGACCGCGCTGGCGAAGCGTCTGGATCCCGCCGAGGTCACCCGGGCGCTGGACGACATCCAGCGGCTCGACCAGGAACGACGCGCCCTGATCACGGAGATCGACGCCGAGCGGCAGCGCCGCAAGGCCGAGGCGCGCGCGTACGCGGAGGCGAAACGGTCCGGCGGCACGCCGCAGCCGGTCGCCCCGGAGGCCGAGCGCAAGCAGCTCGCGGAGCTGGAGTCCCAGCTCGACGAGGTGCAGTCCCGGCTCCGCTCGGCGATGAGTGAGCTGCCGAACCTGCCCGCCGACGACGTGGTCCCCGGCGGCAAGGAGGCCAACCGGGTGGTGCGCACGTTCGGCGAGGCGCCGGCCACCGAGAAGGTACGCGACCACGTGGAGCTGAGCCGCGCGCTCGGCCTGGTCGACCACGAGCGGGGCGTGAAGCTCGGCGGCTCGGGCTTCTGGATGTACACCGGTCTGGGCGCCCGGCTGGAGTGGGCGCTGGTGAACTGGCTGATCGAGCAGAACATCCAGGCCGGGTACGAGTTCCTGCTCCCGCCGCACCTGCTGCTGGACAGCGCCGGCTTCGCCGCCGGGCAGTTCCCGAAGTTCCACGACGACGTCTACCACATCGACAAGCAGTCGTCCTCGCGCGGCCAGTTCCTGCTGCCGACGGCGGAGACGGCGATCCTCGGCGCCTACCAGGACGAGATCCTGGAGACGCCGAAGCTGCCGGTGAAGGCGTTCGCGTACACGCCGTGCTATCGGCGTGAGGCAGCCGGCTCGCACTCCGACGAGCGCGGCACCGTACGCGGCCACCAGTTCAACAAGGTGGAGATCTTCCAGTTCACGCTGCCGGAGCAGGCGGGCGAGGCGCTGGAGGCGATGGTCGGGCACGTCGAGGGCCTGGTCGGCAAGCTCGGCCTGCACTTCCAGACCAGCCTGCTCGCCGCCGGTGACGCGAGCGCGTCGATGAAGAAGACGCTCGACGTCGAGGTGTGGATGCCGAGCACCGGCAAGTACAAGGAGGTGTCGTCGGTCTCCTGGGCGGGCGACTACCAGGCGCGGCGGGCGGCGATCCGCTACCGCGAGCCGGGCGCGAAGCAGACCCGCTTCGTGCACACGCTCAACGGTTCGGCACTGGCCACCAGCCGCCTGTTCCCGGCCATCCTGGAGCAGTGCCAGCAGCCCGACGGCTCGGTGGTGGTCCCGGAGGTCCTCCGCGACAAGCTCGGCACCGACCGCCTCACCCCGCGCTGACCCGCTCACCCGCCGCCGACACCCCCGCCTCAACCCCGCGATCTTGCACTTCCGGCCCGCGAGAAGTCCGTTTCACCCCTTCCGCCCGGGCCTCAAGTGCAAGATCGCGGGAGCGAGGGCGGAGGCGGCGGGCGAGGAGGGCGAGGAGGAGCGCCGTCAGGAAGGCCGCGAGGACGGCGGGACCCAGCGTGTCGACGGCGCCGACCAGGGCCTGCTGGGCTCGGGCGGCGGTGCGGATGACCGGGTCGGTGAAGGCGTCGTATCGGCCCTCGGCGAGGCGCACCTCGTACCAGCCGTACCAGGCGACGTAGCCGCCCGCGACCAGCAGCACCAGGCCGCTCAGCCGCGGCGCCCACGCGCCCGCGCCGCGCAGCCGCGCCACCACCCGGCCGCGCAGCAGAGCCACGGCGAGCGCGGCCACCCCGACCACGAGCGCCATCCCCAGCGCGTACGCCCCGAACAACGCCAGCCCGCGCAGCGGCGATCCGGCCCGCAGGCTGGTCACCACGATCGCCAAGAACGGCGCGATGGCGCAAGTCAGCGACGTGAGCGCGTACGCCGCGCCGAACAGCGCCATGGACGGCCAGGTACGGGTGAGCCGGGGGGCGACGCGCAGCGGGCGCGGTGCGGGCAGCCGCCGGCCGGCGAGCAGCCAGCACCCGGCCAGCGCCAGCAGCACGCCGAGCGTCACCGTGAGCCACGGCAGCCGGGGCCGCAGCCAGTCGGCGGCCGGCGCCAGGGCCAGCCCGAACGCGCCGAACACCAGCACGTACCCGAGGGTCAGCCCGGCCGTCGCGGTGAGCGCGCGGCCGACCGCGCCGCGCCCGCCGTCGGGGCCGGCGACCAGCAGCGACAGGTACGCGGGCAGCATCGCGAAGCCGCACGGGTTGACCGCGCCGAGCATGCCGGCGGTGAGCGCGAGCAGCAGCGCGCCGGTCATCCCCGGGCCAGCGTCTCGACCTGCCGGGTCAGCGCCTCGCCGTCCAGGAATCCCTTGTGGACGACCCGGCCGGTGCGGTCCAGGACGACGAAGGTGCTCTGCTCGGCCACCTTGAACCGGCGCCACAGCGCGCCCGCCCGGTCGTCGATCTGCGTCGTGCCGCCCAGGTCGAACTCGGTGACGAACGACTTCATCGCCTTCTGCTCGCCGAGCCCGGCGACGCCGACGATCGGGACCGTGTCGCGGTAGGCCGGGGCGATCTCGGCCACCGTCCACGCCTGGCTGGCGCAGGTGGCGCACCAGGGCGCCCAGAACCACAGCACGACCGGCCGCCCGGCCAGGGCGGCGGCGTCGAACGCCGTACCGTCGAGGGTCTTGCCGGTGAACGACAGCGCGGCCGGCGCCGGGGCCGGTGACGCGGACGGCGTCGCGGTGGCCGGTGACGCGGCGGCGGACGCGGGGGGCACCGCGCCCGCTGCCGCGTCGGGCCCCGGTCCGGCGGCGCAGCCGGTCGCGGCGGCGAACACGGCGGCCAGTACGGCGGCGGCGGTGACACGGACGGCGGTACGCATCGGCGGCTCCTGGCTATTCGGCCCGGACGAGCCGGAGCGCGAGTTCGGGACAGACCTTTACCGCCTTGAGCGCGCCCTCGCGCAGCCACGTCGGCACCGGGGTGGGCGGGAACGCGGGGTAGCCGTTGCCGTCGAGCCGGATGAAGTCCGGCACCACGTGCGCGCACAGCCCGTGCCCGTCGCAACGCGACCAGTCCAGGGTGAGCTTCTGCGGGTTGGCATCCGGCGCGCCGGGCAGCCCCATCGTGCCCTTGACCCGCTTGCCGCAGCCCTCGCCGGTGGCGTGCAGCCGCAGGTCGTCGGCGAACACCTCCATGGCGGACAGCGCGAACCGGGCGGTGCCGTCCGGGTGGCTGCACGCGCCGCGTCCCTTGACGTCGCCGGCCGCGGCCCGGACCAGCTCGACCGGGGCGCTGCCGGAGACCGCGAGGTCGACCGAGCGGGCCAGGTCGGGCAGGCCCATCTTGCACGGGCCGCACTGCCCGGCGGACTCGCCCGCGAGGTACCGCACCACCTGCGCCGCCTCGCCCAGCGGGCAGGTGTCCGCGCCCAGCGGCACGATGATGCCGGCGCCGAGCGTGCCGCCCACGGCGGTGAGCCCCTTGCGGGACACCTCGGCCCGGTCCGCCGCCGCCGCGGTGATCCACTTGCCGTGGTAGCCGCCCATCAGGATGCCCGGCCCGGGCGGCACCTCGCACAGGTCGAGGATCTCGCGCAGCGGGGTGCCCGCGGCGCACTCCACCACGGCGGGGCGCTTCGCGGACCCGGTGACGGTGAGCAGCACGGTGCCCGGCTCGTCGTCGGTGCCGAGCGCGGCGTACTCGTACGGGCCGATCCGGGCGGCGACGGCGAGCTGGGAGTACGTCTCGGCGTTCGACAGCAGCGTGGGCAGCCCGCCGACGCCGGAGTCGCTGGAGCGCTTCTTCGTGCCGGGCGGGATGTGCGGCAGCCCGTTGATGCCGTTGACGAGCGCGCCGCCCTCACCGGAGATGAACCGGTGCGGCACCGTGACGATCGTGGTCGGCACCGGCATGCGCCGTTCCTGCAACGCCTCGGCCAGCGACGGGCGGCCCACGTCGTCGTCGGCCACCCCGATCACGATCTCCTCGGCGCCGAGCGCGAACGCGGCGAGCGCGGCGCCGTCGAGGATGAGGTGCGGGGCGCGGGTGAGCAGCACCTTGTCCTTCCAGCTCGCCGGCTCCCCCTCGGTGGCGTTCACCACCACCACGGCACCGAGGTCCTGCCGCTCGCAGGACTCCAGCACGGCGCGCAGTTTGCGGGCGAACGGGAAGCCCGCGCCGCCCTTGCCCTTGAGGTCGATCGCCTCGGCGAGCCGCAGCAGCGCCGCCGGTTCCATCGGGCCGATCGGGCCGTGCACCTCTTCGTGGGCCAGCAGGTCGAGCCGGCCGAACTCGGCGAACCCGGCGGTCAGGCGGGGCTCGCCGACACAGGCGACCGGCGGGATGGTCGCGCGCTTCACCGGGCCTCACCCCGCAGTCCGGCCCAGTACGCGCCGTCGACCGCGTCCGCGTCGGCCCGCTTCCGGCGGCCGGACCGGCTCTCCTTGCCCGCGCGCATGGCGCGGCGGGAGGCCAGGTCGACGAGCGTCGGGGTGTCGTCGACGAACGCCTCGTCGGCGGCGTAGCGGGCTGGTGGACGCCAGTAGTCCGGCTCCTCCGGCACGTCCTCCTCGTCCCGGTAGCGCCGGCCGGATCCGCTGAGCGGCTCGGCCGAGAGCGGGGTGCCGGAGATCGGGCCGGCCGAGATCGGCTCACCGGACACCGGGCGGCTCTCCCAGCGGAGCGGGCTGTCCCACGGCTCCTCCGGCTCCCCGGTGGCGCGCGGCGGCGCGGAGTAGCGGGCCACCTCGGACGCCGTGGCGAACCGGCCGCTGTCCGGGGGCGCGGAGTGGCGGCCACCGGTGTCTGGCGGCGCCGAGTGCCGGCCGCCGCTCTCCGGTGGCGCCGAGTACCGGGCGACCAGGTCCTCGTCGTCCCGGGACCGGCGACTCACCCGCTCCTCGGTCCGAGAGCGGCGGGTCACGCGTTCCCCGTCGTCCCGGCGGCGAGCGGGCGCCTCCTGGGTGCGGGCGCGCCGGGTGGGCGCGTCCGGTTCGGCCTCGCGCCGCCAGGCGGCGGCCGCGCGGACCGGCTCGCGCAGTGATCCGGGTTCCGGCACCACGGGTACGGCGAACCGCTCCGGATCGCGCCGCCGGGCGGTGCCGGCCGGCGCGGTCCAGGTGGCGGTCGCCTCGGCCCAGCGGCCCCGGCCGGCGCCGCTGTCCCCCTTGTCGGCTGCCTTCTTGCGGGTGAGCGCGGCGAACACGCCGGTACGCTCCTCGGCCCTGCCGGCCATCGCCTTGTTCAACGCGACGGCCTGGTGCTGCTCGCGGCTGCGCTTGCCGAGGTGGACCGAGACGCGCACCAGGAGCGCCATCACCACCAGCAACACGCAGCCGAGGTAGCTCAGCACCACCCAGGCGGCGGCCGGCCGGCCGGCGTTGAGCCCGTGCACCAGCGCGAACGGCCAGGACACGTACGCCATCGAGTGCAGCGCGCGCCAGAACCACTTCGGACCGACCCCGGCGAACCGGGCCCGGATCAGGCCGGTCCAGAGCACGCCCACCATCAGCAGCGCGGCGACGGTGCCGAGCCCGATGTAGAGGCCGCTGCCGCTGAGGAACGGCACCACCGCGTCGGTCGGCCCGGCCCGGCCGATCGCGACCTTGGTGATGACGTGGAAGACCAGCCCGGCCACGCCGAGCACGCCGGTGGCGCGGTGCGCCGACTGGAGCAGCACGCGGTGCCGGATGAGCAGCACCAAGCGGTCGGTGGCGAGCAGGCCCAGCATCACTGTGATGCTGAGCGAGACCAGGGCGACCACCCCGGCGAAGAACTCGGTGAAGAAGAATCCGTACGAGTACATGACGCCGCCGGCGCCGGCCAGCTCCACACCGGCCCATGCGAGGCCGAGGGCGGAGGCGGTCAGCGCCACCATCGCGGACTTCGACATCGTCCGGGCACCACGGCTGGTGGTGGTGGTCCGGACGGTCGTCGCCTTCTCGTTCTGCTGTGCCCGGACCATCTGCTCCTCGATCGTCTCGCGGCGGCGCCCCACCGGCCGACCCTGCTCCCACCTCAGGTACGGAGGGACGGCGCGCACGGATCACCTCCGGTGGCGAATTTCTCGGCCGGATTCTCGAACCGTCCGCACCGGACGCGCGTGTAGCGCCCAGCGCAACGACGGATGCCCATACGTTGACAGTCCTTGCAACATTCTCGTAACCTTGCCGCAAAATTTCAGGCCGGCTGCAAGAATCCGGCACTGATACAGGCTCCACTCCCCCGCATCCCCGCACCCCGCAGGAGTCCTGATGCATCGACGCCGATGCCGCGCCGCGGCGCTCGCCCTGGGCCTGGCCGCGAGCCTGCTCGTTCCCCTCACCGCGGCGGCGCCCCCGGCCGCCGCCGCAACCCCGGGCACCAAGAAGGTCATCGTCCAGCTCTTCGAGTGGAACTGGACCTCGGTGGCCGCCGAGTGCACCAGCACGCTGGGCCCGAAGGGCTACGGCTACGTGCAGGTGTCCCCACCGCAGGAGCACGTCAACAGCAGCCCCTGGTGGGTGTCGTACCAGCCGGTCAGCTACCGGATCGAGTCCCGCAAGGGCACCCGCGCGCAGTTCCAGTCCATGGTGAACACCTGCCATGCCGCGGGCGTCAAGGTGATCGTCGACGCCGTGGTCAACCACATGTCCGGCCAGGAGAACGGCGGCACCGGCTGGGCCGCCTCGTCGTACGGCCACTACAACTACCCGGGCGTCTACTCGGCGCAGGACTTCCACTACTGCGGCCGCAACGGCAACAACGACATCGCCAACTACAACGACCGGTACGAGGTGCAGAACTGCGAGCTGGTCAACCTCGCCGACCTCAAGACCGAGTCGGAGTACGTCCGTAGCCGGCTGGCCGCGTACCTCAACGACCTGCTCTCGCTCGGCGTCGACGGCTTCCGCCTCGACGGCAGCAAGCACATGCCGGCCGCCGACATCGCCGCGATCAAGGCGAAGCTGAACCGCAGCGCGTATCTGGTGCAGGAGGTCATCTACGGCGCGGGTGAGCCGATCCAGCCGACCGAGTACACCGGCAACGGCGACGTGCACGAGTTCCGGTACGGCAAGGACCTGGCCCGGATGTTCAACAACGAGCGGCTGGCGTACCTGAGGAACTTCGGCGAGTCCTGGGGCTACCTGTCGAGCGCGAAGGCGGTGGTCTTCACCGACAACCACGACACCCAGCGCGAAGGCGGCGTGCTCACCTACCGCAACCGTGGCACGTACGCGCTCGCGAACGCGTTCATGCTGGCCTGGCCGTACGGCACCCCGGCGGTGATGTCGAGCTTCACCTACAGCGGCCGGGACCAGGGCCCGCCCTCCGACGGCAGCAACCGGATCACCAACGTCACCTGCTATTCGGGCTGGGAGTGCGAGCACCGCTGGCCGGTCGTCGCGAACATGGTCGGCTTCCGCAACGCCACCGAGGGCGCCGGGGTCTCCAACTGGTACGACAACGGCTACCAGCACATCGCGTTCAGCCGTACCGGCAAGGGTTACCTGACGATCAACGACGAGGACACCGCGGTGAACGGCCGGTCGTACCAGACCGGGCTGCCGGCGGGCCGCTACTGCGACGTCGTCCACGGCACGTTCAGCAACGGCTCGTGCAGCGGCCCGGTGATCACCGTGGACTCGGCCGGCTGGTTCGCCGCGAACGTCCCCGCGCACGACGCGATCGCCATCCACATCGGCGCGAAGCTGAGCTGAGCCACCCGGGCCAGGAAGCCCTCGCACCCGTGGTACCGGGTACGGGGGCTTCCCTGACCGGGCTCAGCCCAGCAGCCAGCCGTTCGCCTCCGCCACCCGCACCGCGTCGGCCCGGTTACGGGCGCCGGTCTTGCCGATCGCGGCGGAGAGATGATTGCGAACGGTCCCCTCGGACAGGTGCAACGTGGCCGCCAGCTCGGCCACCGTGCCGCCGCCGCGCGCCGTACGCAACACCTCGGTCTCCCGCCCGGTGAGCGGGCTCGGCCCGGTGGCGAGCGTCTCGGCGGCGAGCGCCGGGTCGACCACCCGCAGCCCGGCGTGCACCCGGCGGACCGCGTCGGCGAGCTGCCGGGCCGGGGTGTCCTTCACCACGAAGCCGTTCGCGCCCGCCTCCATCGCCCGGCGCAGGTAGCCGGGGCGGCCGAACGTGGTCACCACCAGCACCCGGCAGGACGGCAGCGCGGCCCGCAGCGCGGCGGTCGCGGCCACTCCGTCCAGGCCCGGCATCTCCACGTCGAGCAGCGCCACGTCCGGGCCGATGCGCAGCGCCTCCGGCACCACCTCGTCGCCCCGGCTCACCTCGGCCACCACGGTCAGGTCCGGCTCCAGCGACAGCAGCGCGGCCAGCGCGCCCCGGACCAGCGCCTGGTCGTCGGCGAGCAGCAGTCTGATCGGCTCGGTCACCGGTGCGCCCCTCCGTCCGGAACCGCTGCGGGCACCGCCACCCGGAGCAGAAGACCACGCCCGTCCTCCGGCCGCGCCACGGTCACCGTCGCGTCCAGCCGCCGGGCCCGCTCGCGCAGCCCGGCCAGCCCGTGCCCGCCCGTACCCCGCTGATCCGCCGGGCCCCGGCCGTCGTCGCGTACCTCCACCGCCGACGGCTCCACCCGGATGACGCACCGGTGGGCACCGCTGTGCCGCACCACGTTGGTCACCCCCTCGCGGACCGTCCAGCCGAACAACTCGTCCCGGTCCGCCGGCAGCGGCGGCACCGACTCCGGCAGCTCCGCGACGACGCCCGCGGCCGTCAGCGCCGACCGCGCGCCGGCCAGTTCGGAGGCCAGATCCACCCCGCGGTACGCCCCGACGGTGCCCCGCACGTCGGCCAGCGCCTCCCGGGCCAGCCGCTCGATGTCGGCGATCTCGGTGGCGGCGCGGGCCGGATCCAGTTCCAGCAGCCGGCCGGCCAGCTCCGCCTTGACCGCCACCACAGTGAGCGAGTGCCCGAGGATGTCGTGCAGGTCCCGGGCGGCCCGGGCGCGTTCCTCGGCCACCGCCAACCGGCGGATCTCCTGCTGGGCGGCCTGGAGTTCGCCGTTGCGCTGCGCCAGCCGGCTCACCCCGAACATCGCGAACGAGGCGAGCAGCACCGCGAACACCACAGTGCTCTCCGACTCCCAGCCGGGCACCAGGCGGGCGGTCACCGGCCCGGCCGCCGCGGCCGGCACCACCACGACCAGCGCCTCCACCGAGGGCAGCAGGAACACCGCGGCGGCGGCCACGAACACGAGCGTGGTCAACCAGTCGCCGCCGGTGCCCGGGATGCCGGCCAGCCCGAGCGCGAGCAGCACGGCGACGAGCAGCCGGGCCCGGCCGGGCGGGACCGACAGGTTGCGCTGCCGCCGGGCCCGGGCCCATTCGAAGATCAGCACGTACGCCACACCGAACGCGACGAGCGTGCCGATCCCGACCAGCCGCCGCCACAGGTGCGGCTGGTGCAGTGCGGTGCCGAGCGGGATGTTGAGGAAGAACAGCCAGACCCCCGCCAGCAGCCAGCCGGTGATCCGCCAGTGGCGGTTCACCGGCCGGGCCGGACCGGGCGGCGACGTCACGCCGACCACGCTAGACCCCGCTCAGACCCGGGTGGTGTCCCGGCGGAACAGCCGGGCCGCACCGAGGCCGAAGAACGCGGTCCAGGCGGCCACGTTGGCGACCGCCGCCCAGTCCACCCCGGTGCCGGTCAGCGGCGCGCGGGCGAGCTGACCGACCCCGTACACCGGGGTGAACTTGGCGATCTGCTGCATCACGTCGGGCAGCAGCTCCAGCGGGAGGAACAGGCCACCCAGCATGGCCAGGATGGCCAGCACCGGGCCCATGAACTGCATGACGTTCTCGGCCGGGGCCAGGTAGCCGACGAACAGCCCGAACGCGGCGAAGACCAGCGAGCCGATCCAGGCGGTCAGGCCGGACACGATCCACACGTGCGCCGGCAGCCGGACCCCGGAGACGACGCCGACCGCGAACTCCACGAGCACGCCGGCCAGGCCGAGCACCATCGCGGTGGCGACCTTCGTCGCCACGTACGCGGCGGGGCGCAGCGGGGTCAGCCGCAGTTGCCGGCTCCAGCCCAGCGCGCGTTCGGTGGCCACCGCCGCACCGGCGCTGGTGGTGGCGACCATCGCCGCGTACACGGCCAGACTGATCATGATCCAGCCGGTGACCGGCAGGCCGTTGTCCAGCTTCTCGCCCCGCGAGGGCAGTCCGAACAGGAGGAAGAACACCGCCGGCATGACCAGGATGAACAGCAGCGTGCGGCGGTTGCGCAGCACCCGGCGGATCTCGATGGCGAGCACCGGAGCGCAGAAGCCGCCGAGCGCGGGTGGCCGGCGGTCGGCCCGGCGGGTGTCGGTGGCGGTGGGCGAGGTCGCGGCGGTCATGGCAGGACTCCCGGCAATCGGTTCAGGCGGCGGTCAGGGTGAGGAACGCGTCCTCGAGGTTGCGTGAGGTGATCTCCAGGTCCCGGGCGCCGGTGCGGGTCAGCAGGTGCCGGGCCACCACGTCGGAGTCCTCGCTGTGCACCAGCACCACGTCGCCGCGTACCTCGACCGACCGGACGCCCGGCAGCGCGGCGAGCGCGGCCTGGTCGGCGCCGGGCAGCGTGGCCCGCACGACCCGGCCGGCGGCCAGGTTCTTGATCTCGGCGGTGGTGCCGTCGGCGACCACGCGTCCCTGGCGGATCAGCACGATCCGGTCCGCGTACGCGTCGGCCTCATCCAGGTAGTGGGTGGCGAACAGGACGGTCCGGCCGGAGCTGGCGTCGGCCCGGATCGCCTGCCAGAAGTCGCGCCGGCCCTCGACGTCCATCCCGGTGGTCGGCTCGTCCAGCACCATCAGGTCCGGGTCGGGCAGCAACGCGAGCGCGAACCGCAGGCGCTGCTGCTGACCGCCCGAGCACTTACCCACGGCACGGTCGGCGATCCCGGCGATGCCGGCCCGCTCCAGCACCTCCGCCACCGGCCGGGTGTGGCCGTAGAAGTGCGCGGTCATGCGTACCGTCTCGGCGACGGTGAGGTCCTTGAGCAGGCCGCCGGTCTGCATCACGGCGGCGACCCGGCCGAGCCGGACGGCGTCGGCCGGTTCGCCGCCGAACAGGCGGACCGTGCCGGCGTCCGGGCGGGCCAGCCCGAGCAGCATGTCGACGGTGGTGGTCTTGCCGGCGCCGTTGGGGCCGAGGAACGCCACCACCTCACCGGGCGCGATCCGCAGGTCGAGCCCGTCGACGGCGGTCACCGGGCCGAAGGTCTTGGTGAGTCCGGCCAGGTCGACGGCCGGTGCGGGTTCGGTCATGTCCACGATGTTCCGGTGCTGGTTGTCCGGTTCCCCGGAGCGGCAGTCACCTTCCGGCCGTGACATTTGTCAGGGCGGAGTGAGGACCGCGCCGCGCCGGGTATGCCGCGGCATGAGCGCACCGACGGGACGGGTCGACACGATCGTGCTCATCCACGGGCTCTGGATGACCTCGCGGAGCTGGGAGCACTGGGCGCAGCGGTACGCCGCACGCGGCTTCCAGGTGCTCACGCCCGCCTGGCCCGGGATGGACCGCGAGGTCGAGGAGCTGCGCGCCGACCCGGCGCCGATCGCCGCCCAGCGGATCGCCGACATCGCCGACCACTACACCGCGATCGTCCGGGGCCTGCCGCGCCCGCCGATCATCATGGGCCACTCGTTCGGCGGCCTGATCGCCCAGTTGCTGGCGGACCGGCGCCTCGGCGCCGCCGTGGTCGCCGTGCACCCCGCGCCGGTACGGGGCGTGCTGAAGCTGCCGCCCAGCACGCTGCGCTCCGGGTATTCGATCCTGCACAACCCGGCCAACCGGCACCGCGCCGTGCCGTTCACCCCGGAGGACTTCCGGTACGCCTTCGGCAACACCATCAGCCAGCAGGAGTCCGACGCCGCCTGGGAGCGGTACGCCGTACCGGGCGCCGGGCACGTGCTGTTCGAGGCGGCGTTCGCCAACCTGGACCCGAACTCGGCCACCGAGATCGACAAGAAGCGCAGTGACCGCGCGCCACTGCTGATCACCGCGGGCGGCGAGGACCACGTGGTGCCCGCGTCGCTGGCCACCAGCATCGCCAACCTCTACCGGAGTTCGACGGCGCTCACCGGCTACCGGAAGTTCCCCGGCCGGTCGCACTTCGTCGGCGGCGAACCGGGCTGGGAGGAGGAGGCGGACTTCGCGCTGGAGTGGGCGGTCGAGGCGGCGAACGAGTTCTCCCCGACAGTGGTCGCCGAGGCCCCGCGACGACGCTGACCCGCCGAACACCGCCGCGCGTATATCAAGAAGCCGAGAAATTGATATCATCGCCTCGTTCGCCTGCTGGACGAGGAGGCATGCCATGTCCCGCACCATTCTCGACGTCGACGACGACCTCCTGGCCGAGGCCGCCGAGATCCTCGGCACGGGCACCAAGAAGGCCACTGTCAACGCCGCGCTGCAGGAAGTGGTCAACCGGGAGAAGCGCCGGGAGTTCGCCGACTGGCTCAAGAGCGGCGGCCTGCCGGACCTCACCGACCCGGGGCAGGCGTCGAAGCCCGAAGCGGCATGACGCGGGAGCCCTACCTCCTCGACAAGTCGGCGCTGGCCCGATGGCCGAAGCCCGCCGTGGCACCGGTCCTGGACGAGTTGTCCGATCGCGGTCTGCTGGCGGTCTGCGGCGCCATCGAGATCGAGGTCGTACACAGCACCCGCTCGGCCAAGGACGCGAAGCGCGCTCGATGGCTGCTCCGCGGTTTCGACTGGCTCGCCATGCCCGACGACATCTGGGATCGTGCGATCGACGTCCAGGTGCAGGCGCTGCACAAGGGCAACCACCGAGCGCTCTCGATGGCCGATCTGCTGATCGCCGCGACGGCCGAACGGCATGGCGTGACCGTTCTGCACTACGACGGTGACTTCGACCTGATCACCGCGATCACCGGCCAGCCGACGACGTGGGTCGTCCCGGCCGGAAAAGCCGACTGACCGGCTCCGGCCCTCCAGAACCGGCGGGGCCGCCGCGAGCAGCGCCGAGGTGTCCAGGACGAGCCCGTTCACGCGCCGGCCGCCCCGTCGCCCGAACTGGCGCAGCCACGCCATGTTCCGGTCGTGCTGCTCGTCGATGATCGGCGGCTGTTGTGCCAGCCTCCGGCGGGCCCGCTCGACGTCCTCGTCGGTCACCGCGTAACCGACGTTCTCGGCCCCGGCTCGTGCATGCTCCGCTTCCGGTCCGGCACGCGGGCGTCCCACCCTGCTCCGGCGCGTGCTCATCGCGGCCGGAACCGCCGGGAGCACTCACCGTCGTGCCCGGGCCGGAGCAGACACCGCTGTCCACCGGGCAGCAACCGGTCGCAGAACACCCAGGCGTCCGAAATCCGCGCGTTCGAGCCGCAACTGATTCCGGGTCTACTCCAGACGGCCGACTACGCCCGCGCGGTCATCCGCGCCGAGCACCCGGACGCCCCGACCGACGAGGTGGACCGGCGGGTGGAGTTGCGCATGCGCCGCCAGGGCACCGAGACTCCGCCGAAGCTCTGGGTGGTGCTGGACGAGGCAGCTCTACGGCGACCGGTCGGCGGCGCGGAGCTGTTCGCGGCACAGTTGCGGCGGCTGGCCGAGGAGGCGGACCGGCCCGGCCGCATCATCCAGATCCTGACCTTCGGCGCCGGCGAGTACGGGTCGATGGGCAGCGCCTTCAGCGTGCTGGCCTTCCCCGAGCCGGCCGATCCGGGGGTCGTCTACGTCGAGACCCGCGCGGGTAGCCTCTATCTCGAAGGCCAACAGGTCAGGGAGTACAGCCGCGTCTTCGAGCACCTGGTCGCCACGGCGGCCGGCGCCCGGGAGTCGCGCGACCTCATCCTGGGGGCGATCGACGAGCTATGAGAGGACGGCGCGGGTGGAAGAGGCCAACCAGGCGACGGTGACCTGGCGCAAGAGCACCCGCAGCAACGGCTCCGGAAACTGCGTCGAGGTCGCCGACGGCCTGCCCGGCGTGGTCGGGCTACGCGACAGCAAGGACCCCGCCGGCCCGGCCCTCGCCTTCCCGCCGAGCAGTTGGGCCGCCTTCATCCGGGCCGTCAAGAACGAGACGCTGAGCCGCTGAGAGATTGCCGCGACGGGCATTGGAGCCAGACCCCGCCTCGTCCGGAAGCGCTAAGGACGGTCAATGCGGTAACGGCCGGTGAGCAGCCAACCGGTCCAGCCCGCGATGTAGGCCAGATAGCCGGCCAACAGTACGACGGCCCACCAGGACAACTCGTCTCGCCCAGTGACGGCGGCCTCGGTGACGAGCCCGAAAACCCCGGCGAGCAGCACGAGTGTTGCCGCGCCCACGTGGTACATGTCGTCGGCCAGCATGCGCCGTAGCCGCTGCTCGTTCTCGGGCGCCTTCCAGAACTCCGCGTGCCGTATGTTGACGAGGTCCAGGTTGATCCGCCCGGCGATCCAGGCGCATCCGGCGAACAGCGCGACCATGGAGCACCCGATCGCCGTGGCCAGAGCTACGCCGGCCCACTTCGACCCGTACGAGTCAGCGCCCAGCCCGAAGCCGAAATGCAGCGGAACCCGCTCGGGCCAGAACAACGCGCAGCACACCACCGCCACCGCATAGAGGCCCGCCGCAGCGGTAAAAGCTCGTCGGGTCATCCGACCAAGCTACCTTGATCTTGGGAACGTCCCAGCTCTCGCACCTTCCAGGGCAGGTGTGCGCCCGGGGTGCTGGTGTGGGGGTGCCTGTGCCGGGTATGACGGAAACATGAGGGCGAGTTTCCGTCTGGGTCGGATCGCTGGCGTACCGGTCGGCGTCAACTGGAGTGTCCTGGTCATCTTCGTGCTGATCGCGTGGGCGCTGTCGGCGAGCCTGTTCCCCGCCTCGTACCCCGGTCACTCCCCCGTCGCCTACTTCGCGGCCGGCCTGGCCGCCGCCGTGGTCTTCTTCGTCGGCCTGCTCGCCCACGAGGTCGCGCACGCCGTGGTCGCCAAGCGCAACGGCATCGAGGTCGAGGGGATCACCCTGTGGCTGTTCGGCGGTGTCGCCGAGCTGAAGGGCGAGGCGAAGGACCCGGGCGCCGAGCTGCGGATCGCCGGGGTCGGGCCGCTGGTCAGCCTGCTCCTCGGCGTGTTCTTCGCGGCGATCGCGCTGGCCGTCGCCGCAGCGGGCGGGCACGGGCTGCTGCTCGGCGCGCTGTCCTGGCTGGCGGGCATCAACGTGCTGCTGGCGATCTTCAACGTGCTGCCCGCCGCCCCGCTGGACGGCGGACGGCTGCTGCGCGCGGCGGTCTGGAAGTTCACCGGCGACCGGACCAAGGCGTCGGTGGTGGCGGCCCGGGCGGGCTGGGTGCTCGGCGTCGTGCTGATCGGGCTCGGGTTGTGGCGGTTCTTCACCGGCGCCGGGTTCGGCGGGCTCTGGCTGGCGCTGATCGGCTGGTTCCTGCTCGGCGCCGCAGGCCAGGAGGAACGCGCCGCCCGGATGGGCGACGCGCTGCGCGGCATCCGGGTGGGCGACGTGATGACGCCGCAGCCGCAGACCGCGTCCGGCGACCTCACGGTGGCCGACTTCGTCGACCACTACCTGTTCGCGTACCGGCATTCGGCGCTGCCACTGACCGTCAACGGCAGGCCGGTCGGTCTGGTCACCCTCGCTCGGGTACGCGGCATCCCGGCGGACCGCCGCGCGTCGACCACCCTGGCCGAGGTGTCCTGCCGGGCCGACGAACTGGTGCTCGCCCGCCCGGAGGAGCAGCTCACCGACCTGCTCCCCCGGCTCAACGAGTGCACCGACGGCCGGGCGCTCGTGGTGGTCGACGACCAACTTGTCGGCATCGTCTCGCCCAGCGACATCAGCCGGGCGGTCCAGCGCGGCAGCCTGCGCCAGCAGACGCCCGCCGGGCGGTAAATCAGTCCCGGGGGAAGTAACGGTCCATCTCGGCGGTGCGGAACTTGCCCTTCGGGTCGAACTCGCGCAGCAGCGCGGCGAAGTCGGCGTGCCGGGGGTACGCGGCGGCCGGATCGCGGTCGAACAGCTTGCCCCAGTGCGGGCGCGGCGCGAACGGGGCGAGCCGCTCCTCCACCTCGGCCAGCACCGGCGCCACCGCCACCGGGTCACCGATCCAGGTGAAGTGCAGCGCCAGCGAGTCGCGCCGGAAGTTCGGGCTCAGCCACAGCTCGTCGGCGGCGATCGTCCGCAGCTCGCAGATCTGGAGCGCGGCGGCGATGCGGTCGGCGACCGGGTCGAGCGCGGCGAGCGCCGCCGTCGCGTCACCGCGGGCCACGTGCCACTCGGACTGCAACTCGTCGCCGCTGCTGGGCGTGAAGCCGAGCCGGAAGTGCGGCAGCCGCTCGTGCCACGGCCCCGGCTCGCCGAGCTGCGCGGTGCAGTGCTCCGGCGACATGCCGGGCACCGGGTGCCGGGGCGAGTCGGCGGCCACCGTGTCCAGCCAGTCGGCGGGCGGCGGCGCCTGGTCGGCGTGCTGCTTGATCCAGACCTGGTCGAGGCGCTCCGAGCGCCACGAGGTGAAGACGCTGACGCTGTACGCGGCGTCGAGCGCCTCGTCCAGCGCGGCGCGGGGCAGGCCGAGGCGCACGTGCTGGCGCACCGCGTACGTGGGCACCACGTCGAGCGTGAGCCGGGTGACCACGCCCAGCGCGCCCAGGTTGACCACCAGCCCGGCGAACCGCGGATCGGTCCGGTCGACGGTGATCAGGTCGCCGTCGGCGGTGACCAGTTCCAGCGCGGCGACGGCGGCGGCCAGGTTGCGGTTCCGCGCGCCGGAGCCGTGGGTGGCGGTGGCCACCGAGCCGGCCACCGAGATGTGCGGCAGCGACGCGAGGTTCGCCAGCGCGTACCCCTGGGCCTGGAGCGCGGTGGCGAGATCGCCGTAGCGCAGTCCGGCGGCGACGGTGACGGTGTTGCGGTCGGGGTCCAGCGCGACGGTGGGTGGCAGGCCGTCCAGCGCGACCTGCGTGCCGGTGGTGTCGCCGAGCCGGTTGAACGAGTGGCCGCTGCCGACGGCCCGGACCAGGTCGGCCTCCGCGACCAGCCGGCGCAGCTCGTCGGTCGAGGTCGGCCGCGATCGGGTACGCGCCGACCAGCTGACGTTTCCGGCCCAGTTGGTGTCCGTCATGCGCTGCATCATGCGCCATCATGCGCCGGCAGGGTTGCCCCGGCCACTCGGCGGGAATCCTGGCGGGATGAGCAGCTACCGCGACCCGAGCCTCCGTGGCGACGTGTACCCGTCGGAGGAGGAGATCGACCCGACCGGCGTGGACCCCGACGCTGCGGAGATGCCGCCTGCCGCTGTGAGGGTGACGCCCGCCGCGACCGCGCCGGTGCCGGGGCCCACGCCCGAGCCCGCCCCGGTGCCCCACCCGGGGCCGCCGCCGCGCCAGGCGTCGGGCCGGTCGATCGTGACCCGGCACCTGGACGGTTCCGTCGAGGTGGTGACGGACCTCGACGGCGACGGTGTGGCGGACGTGGTGCAGGTCGACCTGGACGGCGACGGCGTGCCCGACGTGACGTACCTGGACAGCGACCGCGACGGCCGCCTCGACACCGTCCGCCGCGCAACCCCACGCTGACCCACCCTGGCTGCGGGGCGGAAGGGTCAGAGCTGCGGCATCACCTCGGCGGCCACCAACTCCAGGTGGTCCAGGTCGGTCAGGTCGAGCACCTGGAGGTAGACGCGCGAGCTGCCCGCCTCGGCGTACCGGCCGATCGCGTCGACCACCTCGGCGGGCGTGCCGGCGGCGCCGTTGGCGCGCAGCTCGTCGGGGTCACGGCCGATCGCCTCGGCGCGGCGCCTCACCTCGGCCTCGTCGCGGCCACAGCAGAGCACGAGCGCGTTGGACCAGGCCATCGTGGACGGGTCGCGGTCGATCTCGGCGCAGGCGTCGCGTACCCGCTGGAACTGCGCCACGGTGTCCTCGACCGAGGCGAACGGCAGGTTGAACTCGTCGGCGTACCGGGCGGCCAGGCGGGGCGTGCGCTTCGGTCCCATGCCGCCGAGCAGGATCGGCGGGCGGGGCGCTGCACCGGCTTGGGCAGGGCGGGCGAGTCGCTGACCGGGTAGTACGTGCCGGGGAAGTCGAACGTGGAGCCCGCCGGGGTGGACCAGAGCCCGGTGATGACGGCGAGCTGTTCCTCCAGCCGGTCGAACCGCTCCCCCAGCGGTGGGAACGGGATGCCGTACGCGGCGTGCTCCTCGGCGTACCAGGCGGTGCCGATGCCCAGCTCGACCCGGCCGCCGCTCATCTGGTCGACCTGCGCCACGGTGATCGCCAGCGGACCTGGCAGCCGGAACGTGGCGGCGGTCATCAGCGTGCCGAGCCGGATCCGGGTGGTGTCGCGGGCCAGCCCGGCGAGCGTGGTCCAGGCGTCGGTCGGGCCGGGATCACCGCTCACCGAACCCATCTTCAGGTAGTGGTCGGAGCGGAAGAACGCGGCGAAGCCGGTCTCCTCCGCGCGGCGGGCCACCGCGAGAAGCTGGTCGTAGGTGGCCCCCTGCTGGGGTTCAGTGAAGATCCGCAATTCCATCCCCCGAGCATATGGAGCCCGCCGGGCCCCGGCAGCGCGACCTGTCATTCCTTGCCAGGCATATAACTGGTGAGGCATATTGCGGGGGTGACCGTCGACGCCTTCACCGTGCTGGCCGAGCCCTCCCGGCGCCGCATCCTCGACCGGCTGCGCCGGGCGGAGAGCAGCGTGGGCGAGCTGGTGGACGCGCTGGGCATGAGCCAGCCGGCGGTCTCCAAGCACCTGCGCGTGCTCCGCGACGCCGGCCTGGTCACCTGCCGCACGGCGGCGCAGCGGCGGATCTACCGCGTCGACGTGGCGCCGCTACGAGCAGTGGACGACTGGCTCGGGCCGTACCGGTCGATGTGGAACGCGCACCTCGACGCCCTGGAACGCCATCTCGACAGTCAGGAATGACAGATGGACCGCGACACGTTCCGTCCCGGCCCGCTCGCCCGAGTGGAGCTGGCACCCGAAAACGAACTGGTCTTCGTCCGCGAGCTGCGGCACCCGCCGGAGAAGGTGTGGGCCGCGCTCACCGACCCGGATCAGCTCGCCGGATGGGCGCCGTTCCTGACCGACCGCGACCTGGGCCGTCCCGGCGACGCCGTGCTCAGCACCGTCGACGGCGACCAGAGTTACCCGGCGCCGGCCCGGGTGCTGCGCGCGGACCGGCCGCACCTGCTGGAGTACACCTGGGGCGACGACAGGCTCCGCTGGGAGCTGGCCGCGACCGGCGACGGCACCACGCTCACGCTGCGCCACCGGGTCGGCCGGCCCGACCTCGCCCCGATGACGGCCGCCGGCTGGCACCTCTGCCTCGACGTCGCCGCCCATCTGCTCGACGGCGACCCGGTCGGCCCGATCCGGGGCGCGGAGGCGAAGGACTTCGGCTGGGCGGAACTGCGCGACGCGTACGCCGAGCGCCTGAACCGCGGCTGACGCGGGCCGTCACCCGGTCCGGCGGCGCAACCAACCGGCGGCGCCGCCGACCAGCATCGTCCCGATGGCGGTGCCGATGGCCACCAGCGCCGCACCGACCGCCCACAGGCCGGTGTCGTCGGTCGAGGCGGCGTGGACCGCCCACGGCACGGTGAACGCCACTGTCATCACTGTCGCCACCAGCCAGATGTTCAGCCACCAGCCGCCGACCGCGGCCAGCGCGCCCAGCGTCAGCACCGCGGCGGCGACCTGCCAGACCGCGTACGGCCCACTCATGTCGCCGGTCTGCGGGTCCACGGTCCAGCCTGATTCCCAGCTCAGCCAGGCCGCCCAGGCACCGGCCGTGGCCAGCGCCAGGAACAGACCGCCGAGCAGCGTACGTCTCCTTGTCACGCCTCCGATCCTGCCCGGTCGGCGACCCGGGCGAATGAGCACGCGTACTCGATTCCGGTCCCGCACACGACGGTGTGCGCGGCGTGTGCGCCAGGTGCCAGCGGCCCCGGTCATCGTCGGCGTCATGAGTTACGCATTCGAAGCGGAGGGCCTGGTCAAGCGGTTCGGTACGACGACCGCACTGGCCGGGATCGACCTCGCCGCACGCCGGGGGACCGTGCTGGGGGTGCTGGGGCCCAACGGCGCCGGCAAGACCACAGCGGTACGGATCCTCGCCACACTGTTGCGCCCGGACGGGGGACGCGCCACCGTCGGCGGCCACGACGTGGTCACCGACGCCGCCCGGGTACGCCGGCTGATCGGGCTGACCGGCCAGTACGCCTCGGTCGACGAGGACCTGACCGGCACCCAGAACCTGGTGCTGATCGGCCGGCTGCTCGACCTGGACCGCCGCGAGGCGCGGGCGCGGGCGGCGGAACTGCTCGCCTGCTTCGGCCTGACCGACGCGGCCGGGCGCCCGGCCAAGACGTACTCCGGTGGCATGCGCCGCCGCCTGGACCTGGCCGCGAGCCTGGTCGGCCGGCCGGAGGTGATCTACCTGGACGAGCCGACGACCGGCCTGGACCCGGCCAAGCGGGAGGAGATGTGGGGCGTGGTCCGCTCGCTGGTCGACGACGGGTCGACGGTGCTGCTCACCACGCAGTACCTGGACGAGGCCGACGCGCTCGCCGACGAGATCTCGGTGATCGACCACGGCCGGGTGATCGCGCACGGTACGCCGGCCGAGCTGAAGCGGATCGCCGGCAGTCAGACGATCGTGGTCCGGCCGACCGATCCGGGCCGGATCGGCGCTGTCGCCGAGATCCTGCGCGTCAGCACCGGCGCCGATCCCGAGCTGCCCCGGCCGGGCCTGCTCACCGTGCCGGTGGACAGCGACGCCACGTTCCCCACTGTGGTCCGCCGGCTCGACGAGTCCGGCATCGGGGTGGCGGAGCTGGCGCTGCGGCTGCCCAGCCTCGACGAGGTGTTCTTCACGTTGACCGGCCACGGCGCCGAGGAGTCCACGGAGGTGGCGGCATGACCACGACGACCCGCGCGGCGGCGACGCCGTCCCGGACCGGCCCGTCCCACGTCGCCGGCCGCCCGTTCGGGCTGTTCCGGCACAGCCTCGCGCTGGCCGGCCGCAGCCTGGTCAAGACGGTCCGCACCCCGGAGCAACTGCTCGACGTCACGCTCCAGCCGATCATCTTCGTGCTGATCTTCGTCTACCTGCTCGGCGGCGCGGTCGCCGGCTCGCCGCACGACTACCTCCAGTTCCTGCTTCCCGCGATCATGGTGCAGACCGTGCTGTTCGCATCCATCGCCACCGGCGTCAGCCTCAACACCGACGTCGAGAAGGGCGTGTTCGACAGGTTCCGCAGCCTGCCCATCGCCCGGTCCGCGCCGCTCGTCGGCTCCGTGGTCGGCGACCTGGTCCGGTTCGTGGTCTCCATCGTGGTGCTGCTGGGCTTCGGGTACGCGCTCGGCTTCCGGGTCGGCACCGATCCGCTGTCCGCGCTCGCCGCCTGCCTGCTGACCATCGGGTTCGCGTTCGCGGTCAGTTGGATCGGTGTGCTGCTCGGCGTGGTGATGCGCAGCCCGGGCGCCGTGCAGGGCACCGCGTTCCTGCTGCTGTTCCCGCTGACCTTCGGCACCAACATGATGGTGCCGACGGACACGCTGCCCGGCTGGCTGCAGTGGTGGGTCGGGGTCAACCCGGTGGCCGACGTGATGGAGGCGGCCCGGGGCCTGATGATCGGCGGCCCGGTGGCCGGGCCGGTGACCCGGACGCTGCTCTGGACCGTGGCGATCATCGCGGTGTTCGCGCCGCTCGCCGTGCGCGCCTACCGCCGCCGCGCCTGAGCCGGCCGCGCCGCCCCGGACGGGCGGCGCGACGATCACCGAGCCGGGTCGCCGCCCACGAACGCGAGGGCGTCGGCCCGGCTCAGGCCGTGACCCCGGGCGTACGCGGCGGCGTAGCCGTCCTCGCCCAGCTCGGCGCGCAGCCGCTCGGCGAGCAGCCGCGCATCGGGGTTGGACCGGTCCGGCCGGCCGCGCAGCGAGTCGGAGACGCCGAGCAGTTCGGCGGCCTGCTCGTACCGGCCCTCGGCCACGGCCAGCGCCACCCAGCCGACCGTGATGATCGCGACCACCGGCATGTCCCGGGCGGTGAGGCTGCGCGTGGTCGCCTCGTCGAGGTACCGGCGCGCACCCGGCAGGTCGCCGCGGGCCAGGGCCAGGTGGCCCATCTCGGCCAGCATCAGGCCGCGGAACTGCAGGGCGACCAGCGGCGTCTCGGCCTGGCGGCGCATCGCCTCGGCCAGGCACTCCTCGGCTTCGTCGAACGAGCCGTCGGAGCGGGCGATGCTGCCGAGCATCATCAGCCCGAACGTCCCGTCCCGGCCGTCCCGGTCGGTCACGAACCGGCGCAGTTCGGCCTTGGCGCCGGCCACGTCGCCGGAGCGGGCCCGGATGGCCGCGAGCCAGATCAACTGGAAGCCCGGCTCCGAGGCCGGGTTGAGTTCCCGGGCCAGCCGCACCGACTCCTCCAGAGCCGCGGTCGCCGCGTCGAAGTCGCCGCGTTTGGTGAGCGCGTCGGCATACTCGCTGAGCACGTGCGACAGGCTCATCCGCTCGCCGACCGCGCGCAGCTCCGCGGCGGCGTCGGTCAGGTCGCGCAGCATGCCCTCGGCGTCGCCGTCGTTCTCCTTGAACTTGCCGCGTATCGCCAGCAGCGTGCCGTCGGTCCACGGATCGGGGTGACCGCGCGCCCGGCCGATCGCCGCGATCCCGGCCGCAGTGTCCTGGTCGAAGATCGACAGCATCGGCGCCAGCAGCCCCACGAGCGGGTGTTTGGTCCCCTCCGCCGCCCGCAGGGCCGCGGTCAGCTCGGCCATCTGCTCCGGTGCCGGCCCGTGCTCGCCGCGTGCCAGGCCCGCGCCGATGCGGATGGCGAGCACCACCGCGCGCTCCTCCGCCGGAGCGGGGCCGGGCAGCGCCAGCGCACGGGCCAGCACGTCACCGCCGATGCCGCCGGTGTCGCCCCAGATCACCAGCGGCAACGCGAGCCCCGCGCCGATCCGCAGCGCGGTGTCGGCGTCACCGGCATCGCAGGCGTAGTGCAGCGCGCCGACGATGTTCTCCCGTTCCGCCTCCAGCAGGCGCAGCCATGGCAGTTGACCGGCGGTCCGCAGGTGCGGCTCCGCGGTCCGGACCAGGTCCCGGAAGTACGCCGCGTGGGCGGCCCGCGCCCCGGCCGTCGCCCCGGCGGCGGCGAGCCGTTCCAGCCCGTACTCCCGGATGGTCTCCAGCATCCGGAACCGCCCGTCGCCGACCACCTGGAGCAGCGACTTGTCGACGAGCGCGTCCAGCAGCGCGGCGGCGGCCGGGCCGTCGACGCCGGCCGCCGATTCGGCGGTGACCGACGCCGGGAAGACCGCGAGCCGTTCGGCGAGCCGGCGCTCGTCGTCGGTGAGCAGCCCCCAGCTCCAGTCCACCACCGCCCGGAGCGTGCGGTGCCGGGGCAGCGCGGTGCGGCTGCCGCCGGTCAGCAGCCGGAACCGGTCGTCCAGGCCGGCCGCGACCTGCCGCGGCGACAGCGTCCGCAGCCGCGCCGCGGCGAGTTCGATGGCCAGCGGCAGGCCGTCGAGCCGGCGGCAGATCTCCACCACGTCCGCCACGTTGTCGCCGGTCACCGCGAACCCGGCCCGCACGGCCGCGGCCCGGTCGCGCAGCAACTGCACCGACGGGTACGCGAGCGCGTCGCCCGGCGCCGCGTCCGCCGGTGGCAGCCGCAACGGGGGTACGGGCTCCAGCGCCTCACCGACGATGCCCAGCGGCTCCCGCGAGGTGGCCAGCACGCGCAGTCCCGGGCAGTGCCCGAGCAGTTCCTCGGCGAGCCGGGCGGCGGCCTCGACGACGTGTTCGCAGTTGTCCAGCACGATCAGCGTCTCGTCGGCGGCGATCGTCTCGACCAGGCGGCCGAGCGTGTCGCGGGACGGCGGGCGTGCCGGTTCCAGCGTCAGGTCCCGCCGGCCGAGCGTGTCGAGCACGGCCCGGGGCACGTCCGCCGGATCGGTGATCGGCGCCAGCTCGACCAGCCAGGCCCCGCCGGGTACGCCGTCGGCGAGCCGGCCCGCCGCCACGCTCGCCAGCCGGGTCTTGCCCGCTCCGCCCGGCCCGAGCAGGGTGACGAGCCGGTTGCCGGCGAGCAGCCCGCTGAGCCGGCGCAGGTCCTCGTCGCGCCCGACGAACGTGGTGAGCGCGGCCCGCAGGTTGCCCCGCCGTGCCACGGGCGCCGGTTGTGGCGGGGCCGCCTCGCCGCGCAGCAGTTCCAGGTGCGCCGCCCGCAACTGCGGCGACGGGTCCACGCCCAGCTCGTCGGCGAGCCGCTGCCGGATCCGCTCGTAAGCGGCCAGTGCCTCGGCGGGCCGCCCGGCGGCGGCGAGCGTGCGCAGGTGCAGTTCGGCCAGCCGCTCCCGCAGCGGATGCGCGGCGGTCAGCTCCTCCAGCTCGGCGACGATCAGCTCCGGCCGCCCGGTCCGCAGCTCCGCCTCGATCCGGTCCTCCTGCGCGGTGAGCCGCAGCTCCGCCAGCCGCGCCACCGCTGCCGCCGCGTACCGGACGTCGGCGACCTCGGCCAGCGCCGCCCCTCGCCACAGGGCGAGCGCGTCGCCCAACGTCGTACGCGCCGTCGCCGGATCCCCGTCGCGCAGCGCCGCCCGCCCCTGCCGGGTCAGCCGCTCGAACCGCCCGGCGTCCACGTCGTCCGGGTCGAGATCCAGCCGGTAGCCGGCCGGGCCGCTGAGGACGCCGAGCCCGGGCACCGCCCGGCGCAGCCGGGACACGAGCGTCTGCACCGCGTTGGCGGTGTCGGTCGGCGGTTCGTCGCCCCAGAGCGCCTCGGCCAGCGCGGGCACGCTCACCGGCCGGCCCGGGTCCAGGGCGAGGCGGATCAGCAGCGCCCGCAGCCGCGCCCCGGCGACGTCGACGAGCCGATCGCCGTCGCGGACCTCAAGCGGCCCGAGGATCCCCACCCGCACCATGCCACTCTCTCATCCCCCGCCGAGCCGACGGTGGCAAGATCGCGGGGGTGACGAGTGTGTCCCGCCCGCTGCCACGGCTCGTGCCGGCCGAGGCGTTCGCGGACGTCCCCGCGGACCGGCTCCTGGCGGTGCTGGAGGCGGTCACGATGGTCCTCACGCTCCCCCAGCACGCCGCCGAGCGGGTGGACGCGCTCGTGGTGCCCACCGGCCAGGGCGAGGACTGGCGTCTCACCGACGCGATCCACGCCTGGGAGAACGGCCCGGCGCTGCGGCACCTGCTGGTGGCGAACACCGACCCGGCCGAGCGGACCTACCGCCCGCTCACACTGGACCGGCTGCGCGGGCTCGGCCTGCGCCGGACCGACGGGGTCGTGCTCCAGGCCGAGCCGGTCACCGGCACCGGACGGCAGGCCGCGTGGGTCGTGGAGCAGGTACGGGCGCTGGGCGTCGGCAGCGTCGCGCTCGTCGTCTCGCCGTACCACCTGGTCCGGGTCTATCTCACAGTGCTGCGGGCCTGCGACGACGCCGGCCTGCGGATCCCGCTGGTTCCGCTGCCCGTGGCTGTCGCGCCGGACGCCCCGGTGCCGGAGACCGGCGCGGCCGGATACGACCTGGTAGCCGGCGAGGTCAGCCGGCTGCTCCGCTATTCGGGCGAGGGCTGGATCGCCACCCCGGAGCGGCTACGCGACTACCTGCGCTGGCTCTGGTCCGAGCACCGTCCCCTGCTCACCGGCGCCTGAAGGTTCACCGCCAGAGGAGCGCGTCGGGCCGGCGGGCTACGCGTCGGGGATCCGGACCGTGAGCACCCGGGTGAGGATGCGGAAGCCGGCGGCGTCGTACATGCGGCGGGCCGGGTTGCCGTCGACCACCGACAGGCCGACGGACGGCAGTCCCGCCTCCCGTGCGCCGCGCAACGCGTGGACGAGCAGCGCCCGGCCGAACCCGCGGCGCTGCGCGCGGGGCGCGACGCCGAGGTTGAGGATCCAGACGCAGTCGTCGTCGGTCCACGGCACCGGTCCGGCGCACAGCACGTGCCCGGCGCTGCGGCCGTCCGGGTCGATCAGCCGGGCCGAGGCGGGCACCAGTGGCGGCACCGGGTCGCCGGTGTCGAACATCGCCCGCACCTGTTCGGTGTCGCTGGGCTGCCAGCGGCCGTCCGGGTGGTCCGGGCCGTACGCCGCGTCCAGCCCTGCGGCGAGGTCGTCGTCCCAGCCGGGGGCGCCGAGCGACCAGCCGGCCGGCAGCGTCACCGGCTCGGGTACGTCGGTGAGGTCGTGCCGCATGTCAGTGGCGGCCCGGCTCAACTCCAGCCCGTCGGCCACCAGCGCCGCCGCCAGCGCCTCGTCCGGCGTCTCCAGCCGGTGCCCGGCGAGGTCATGCCGTACCTGCGCGACGAGCCGGGTGAGCGGCGCCTCGGGCAGCGGCCGGACGTCGGCCGCGACCCGCGTGCCATCGTCATCCCGCAGCCGCAACCGGGCCAGCGGCGCGTCGTCGGCACCGAACAGCAGCGAGTCGTCAGGGGCGTCGGGGTGCGGTCGTACCGGCATTCGCGGCAGCGTACCGGGCCCGCCCCGGGCCCGCTTCCCGCCGAGGGTCGGCGAGGGGTGCGGGGCGGGATCGTGGGCAACGCCAGCGGTACGGCGGTGCTGCTCGGCGCGCTCTCCTCGTCCCGGCACACGCTGGGGGCGGTCAGGCGTCCCCGCGGACACGGGCGTGCAGGTGCATGTCGTGCCGCCCGTCGTCGTGCACCGCCGCGCTGCGCTTGGTGCCCTCCAGCCGGAACCCGGCCTTGACCGCCACCCGGCACGACGCGACGTTGCCGGTCGAGTGGTCCAGCCAGAGCCGGTGCAGCCGGCCGTCGCCGAGCGCCCACGCGCTCGCCGCCCGCAACGCGCGGGAGGCCACGCCCGCGCCACGGGCGGCCGGAACCACCCAGTACGCGCACCCGGCCTCGCCGTCGTCGAGGTTGAAGCCGCCCAACGCCATGCGGCCCACCACCGCGCCGTCGCGCGTCACCGCCCAGCTCGCGCCCGTCTCCTCCTGCCACGAACGGCGGAGGTGGGCGAACCACTGGAGAACCTGCTCCGGCGACGCGGGCCGGCGGCTGTGCCAGCGGCGGATCTCCGGATCCTGGTACGCGGCCAGGACAGCCGGTGCGTCCTCGTCCGCCCAGGGGCGCAGGACCAGGCCGCCCTCGGCGGGCAACGTCGGTTGCGGGCCGGTGGTCAACGAACCGGCGGGAACGGCGGGTGGTGTGGACACCGGAAAGCGCATGCCCGACTCTCCCCCGCGGACCACCCCGCGTGTCAATCCGGTTCAGATCGTCAGCAGCCCTCCGTTGCGGGTCTCGTCCTTCACCGCGATCAGGTTCGCCACGACGTACGGGATGAGTAGCGCAGGACCACGACGCCGACGGCCACACCGAACCGCGCGCCGGAACCCTCGCCGGCCTGGAGAGCGCGGTCGACAAGCTTGAGCCGGCCTGCGGCAGGTACTGGTTGCCGGCCAAGCCCTTCGGGTAGAGGTGCGTCTATGGATCCCCGAGACGTGTTCCAGATCCTGTTGGGCGTCGGCGGTTTGGCTTCAGCCAGCTACGGTGTTCGTCTCCTGCTGACCGGCCGCATGCCGCCCTTTGCTCAGGAAAGGTGGCGGCGGCCAGTCGACGCAGGGATGTGGTTCCTATGCAGTGGGCTCGCCTTCTTGTCACTCGCGGCGGGGTACCTCGGACGGCTCATCGGCGCGATCGGACCCGCAACAGCATTGACGCTTGTAGGCCTGGCGCTCGTGGTCCTCGTACTCGCTCTCATCAGATATCGGCCACGTGACAGTGGACGTGGCGGATCCTCGACATGACCTGGCCACGCACGGCTGGGCCTCAGGGCCATCTCCGCCGTGAGTCCCACACACGCCGAAGACGCACCAGCGGCGGTCGGTCTCGCGCTGGCGGAGGGCGTCCGTCCGAACCTTGATGCGGTCCGCCCGGGTCGCCGGCACCATGCCTGACCAGGGATTTTGCGTGGTGGGGCGGGCGGGGTTCGAACCCGCGACCGAGGGATTATGAGTCCCCTGCTCTAACCGGCTGAGCTACCGCCCCGTGACCGCGCCGGATCGTAACCCGCCGATCGTTGCCCGGACCACCACCCACCGGGCGGAAACTCTGCCGTGACAGCACGATGGGCAACGCGAGGATAACAACGCGCAACCCGCCCACCAACGCGTCACGCGCCCCGCAGATCGGCCACCACGGCGCCGGCCGTACGCCACCCGCTGGCGAGCGCGCCCTGGATGGATGGGCTGTCCCGGTGGTCCCCGGCCACGTACTGGCCCTCGCCGAGCGCCACCGGCTTGCGCAGCCGGCCCTGTGGTGGCGGGGCGGCCGGTAGCGCGTCCGGCACCGCGACGGTGGTGAGGTGGGTCCAGTCGGCGGTGGAGCGGCCGTAGAGGCGGTCCAGCTCACGCCGGATCACCGGTTCGGGCGGTGCCTGCGGGCCGACCACCGAGGTGGCGACGAGGTGCCGGCCGTCCGGCGCGTACGTGGGCGCGGCCCGGCTCACCACCGCCGTGTTGGCGACGAGTTCGCGCCGGTCGCCGTCGAGCAGCAGGATCGGCTCGTCAAGGGGCGCCGTGTCGGTGCTGTGGTAGTAGGTGGTGTAGGCGTGCATGCGTACCCGGGTAAGACCGGGCAGCAGCGTGGCCGCCGCCGGCGGGTCGACAGCGACCACGACGGCGCGGCAGGTGATCTCGCCGGACGGGGTGCGGACGCGGCCGGGCGCGACCTCGGTGACCGGGGTGTTCAGGTCGATCAGCTCGGCGGGCAGCGGCGCGGCGAGCGCCCGGGGCAGCGCCGCCATGCCGTCCGCGGGCAGGCCGATCCGGCCCCGGGCGAAGGAGCGCATGATGACCGCGAGGACGTGGCTGGAGGTGGCCAGCTCGCGGTCGAGCAGCACGCCGGACAGGAACGGCCGGAGCAGTTCCTCGATGATCGCGTCGGAGAGCCCGGCCCGGCGCAGTGCCTTCTCGGCGCTGGTCTCGGGTGTGTCCAGCAGCCGCCCGACCGGCACGGTGGCGTAGCCGGCGGCGAGCGCGGCGAACCGCAACCGGTCGGTCAGCGACCCGATGCCCGCGGTGAGCGTGCCGGGCGCTCCGGTCGGTTCGCGCAGCGGGTTGACGAGGCGTTCCAGCCGGTCGCCGCGACGCACCAGCACGCCGGAGGTGAACCAGCCCAGGTCGAGCGCGCCGAGGTCGACCAGGCCGCCGAGCCGCGGGTACGCGGTGTTGAGCACCTGGAAGCCCCGGTCCAGCAGGAACCCGTCGACGCGGTCGGTGGCTACCCGCCCGCCGAGCCGGTCGCCCGCCTCCAGCAGCCGCCACGGCACCCCGGCGCGGTGCAGCCGCCGGGCGGCGGCGAGACCGGCCAGGCCACCGCCGACGACCACCACGTCCGTGTCAGGCACGGTCCACCCCCGCCCCGGCGCGGTCGCCCTCACGGTGCGACCGCGACAACCGGCCCGGCCACCAGACCTTCGGCCCGATGTCGTACGCGAGCGCGGGCACCAGCAGCGAGCGGACCACGATGGTGTCGAGCAGTACGCCGACGGCGACCGCCACGCCCAGCTCGACGAGCACCACGAGCGGCAGCACGGCGAGCGCGGAGAACGTGGCGGCGAGCACGATGCCGGCGGAGGTGATGACGCCGCCGGTGACGGCCAGTCCGGCGAGCACACCGGCGCGGGTGCCGCGCCGCACCGACTCCTCGCGGACCCGGCTCATCAGGAAGATGTTGTAGTCGATGCCGAGCGCGACCAGGAACACGAACGCGAACAGCGGGAACGACTGGTCGACGCCGGGGAAGTCGAAGACGTACCGGAACAGCAGCGCGCACAGGCCCAGCGTGGCCAGGAACGACAGCACCACTGTGGCGATCAGCAGCAGCGGGGCGACCAGGGCACGCAGCAGCAGGGCCAGGATGACCGCGATGACCAGCAGCACCACCGGGATGATCACGTCGCGGTCGCGTACCGAGGCGTCGGCGGTGTCCACGTTGATCGCGGTGAAGCCGCCGACGACGGCGTCGGCGCCGGGTACCCGGTGCACCGCCTCGCGCAGGTCGCGGATGGTGCGTTCGGCGCCGTTGCTGTCCGGCGGGTCGGCGAGCGTGACGTCGAGCTGCACCCGCCCGTCGACCACCTTCGGGGGCGCGTTCGGGTCCGGCGGCGCGTTCGCGCCCCGCTCGCCGAGCGGCAGCACCGAGGCGACTCCCGGTACGCCCTGCGCCACCTGGGCGACCTGCCGGGCGGTGGCCTGGGTGGTGAAGATGGTGGCGGGGCTGCCGGTGCCGGCCGGGAAGTGCCTGTCGATGACCTCCTGCCCGGCCACCGAGTCGGTGCGCTGGGTGAACAGCTGGGTCTGGCCGAGCGTGGTGGCGCCGAGCTGGGTCACCCCGATCGCGAGGGCGGCGAGCACCACGGCGGTGACGATCCAGACGGTGCGCGCGCGGCGTGCCACGAAGCCGGCGATCCGCCCCCAGACACCGTGTTCGGTACGCGGGTCGGCCTGGTCGTATCGGGGCCGCCGGGGCCAGAACGCCCACCGGCCGCCGAGGACCAGCAGCGCGGGCAGGAAGGTGAGCATCACCAGCAGCGTGGCGGCGATGCCGACGGCGCTGACCGGGCCGAGCGCCCGGTTGGAGTTGAGGCTGGACAGCAGCAGGCAGAGCAGGCTGACGATGACGGTGGCCCCGGAGGCGACGATGGCCGGGGCGGCGCCCTTCCAGGCGGTCCGCATCGCGTCCCAGGGCCGCTCGTGGCGGTGCAGTTCCTCCCGGTAGCGGGCGATGAGCAGCAGCGCGTAGTCGGTGCCGGCGCCGAAGACGAGCACGGTGAGGATGCCCTGCGCCTGCCCGTTGAGTTTGACGATGTCGTGGTCGGCGAGCAGGTAGACGAAGACGGCGGCGAGCGAGTACGACATCCCGGCGGCCAGCAGCGGGAAGACCCAGAGGACCGGGCTGCGGTAGACGATCAACAGGATGACCAGCACCACCGTGAGCGTGACCAGCAGCAGCGGCCCGTCGATCGCGCTGAACACCTCGATCAGGTCGCCGAGCAGCCCGGCCGGTCCGGCCACGTCGACGGTGAGCCCGTCGCGGTCCGGGCCGGCGATGTCACGCAGGCGTTCCACCACGGACCGGATCTGTTCACCCTCGCCGCTGTCGATCGGCACGATCACCTGGGCGGCCTGCTTGTCCTGGCTGACGACCGGCGGCGGCAGCGGGCCGACCACGCCCGGTACCTCGGCGAAGCGGGCCGCGTCGGCCTGGATGCGCTGCTGGTCGGCGGGGGTGAGGCCGCCGGGTCGTTCGTAGACCACGAGTGCCGGGGTGGTCTCCCGGTCGACGAATCCGCCGGCCAGGTCCTGCGCCCGGGTGGCCTCGGCGTCCGCCGGCAGGAAGGAGGCGTTGTCGTTGGTGGAGACCTCGCCGAGCCTGCCGGAGTAGGGGCCGGCGACGCCGCCGACGATCAGCCAGCCGAGCACCACCGCCACCGCGATCAGCGTCGCGGTCCAGCGGCTGCGTCCTGCGGCCATCTCCACCGTCCTCGAATCGACGCATCAATCGACGCAGCGGGAGTCTAAGTCGACGCCGACCATCCTGCCGGGCGAACGGGGACTCGGGGGCGGAAACCCGGCAGCCGGGGCACCGTGAGGGGATGCAGCAACGACGAACGCCCGCCGGCGGGGCCGACGGGCGTGACGTGGAGCGAGGCTCCCCCGATTGGACTCGAACCAATAACCTGCCGGTTAACAGCCGGCTGCTCTGCCAATTGAGCTACAGGGGACCGTGCACCGCTCGGTTCGGATCTCTCCGCTCCGTGCGACGGGCACAAGAGTACAGGACATCGGGGGGTGGCGCGCCAGGGGGTTACCGGACCGGACCCGACCGGCGGACGCGCCAGAATTACGGACAAATCGCCATCTCGGCACAGGGAGGTATGAGCGAAGAGCAGGATGGGTAGTTAGCCGTCGACAGAGAACGCAGGCGCGAGACGGTGGTTCCGCCGAACTGGCGGGAAACCGGCGAGAGCGTCAGGTACGGAAGGAGCCGCCATGCGCGGAAAGATCATGTTTCTTGGCGGGCTGGCTGCGGGATTCGTCCTGGGCGCCCGTGCCGGCCGGGAGAAGTACGAGGAGCTGGTGGTCCGCGGGCGCAAGGTGCTCGACCACCCGACCGTCCAGGAGGCGGCCGGGGTCGCGCAGGCCCAGGCGAACCGGCTCTACTCGGAGGGCAAGGACAAGCTGGGGCAGACCAAGATCGGTGAGAAGCTCGCCACCGGCAACGGCGGCAAGCAGGGCATGACCGAAGCCGACAAGCCGTTCGCCGGCACGCCGGCCGCGGTCGGCAGCCGCAGCGCCAACGGCACGGCCTCGAACAGCACGTCCGGCTCGACCTCGACCGGCACGAGCACCAAGCCGTCCAGCACCGGCAACACGCTCTGACAACAGCGGACAGCGGGCCGGTCACCTCCGGGTGACCGGCCCGCTTTCGTGCGAACGAGGCTGCGCAGGCCCGGCTCCCGCTACCGGGGCGCGGCGGCCCACCGACGACCTGATGGCGCAGACGGATCGTGGCGGCCACGCTGCCCGGTGCAGGCCGCCGGCGATCCACCTACGTGATCAGGTCGGGAGCCGCCTGAAAGGGCGTGCCCGGCCGAGGTCACTCGCGGCTGCTGCTGAACGCGGCGTCGAAGGCCGCCGACGGGGCGTCGAACGCCAGGCGGCGGACGAACTGGAGTGCCTCCGGCGCGCCGACCAGGCGGTCCATGCCGGCGTCCTCCCACTCGACCGAGATCGGACCGTCGTAGCCGATCGCGTTCAGCGCGCGGAAGCAGTCCTCCCACGGCACGTCGCCGTGGCCGGTGGAGACGAAGTCCCAGCCGCGCCGCAGGTCGGCCCAGGGCAGGTGGGAGGAGAGCCGGCCGCGCCGCCCATCGCCGGTACGGACCTTCGCGTCCTTGCAGTCGACGTGGTAGATCCGGTCGGCGAAGTCGAAGATGAAGTTCACCGGGTCCAGCTCCTGCCACACGAAGTGCGACGGATCCCAGTTGAGGCCGAACGCCTCCCGGTGCCCGATCGCCTCCAGCGTGCGCTTCGTGGTCCAGTAGTCGTAGGCGATCTCGCTGGGGTGCACCTCGTGCGCGAACCGCACGCCCACCTCGTCGAAGACGTCCAGGATCGGGTTCCACCTGTCGGCGAAGTCCTGGTAGCCGCGCTCGATCATGGCCGGCGGCACCGGCGGGAACATCGCCACCGTGTGCCAGATGGACGAGCCGGTGAAGCCGACGACGGTGCGTACGCCCAGCTTCGCCGCCGCCCGCGCGGTGTCCTTGATCTCCTCGGCGGCGCGGCGGCGCACCCCCTCCGGCTCGCCGTCGCCCCAGATCCGGGCCGGGAGGATGTCCCGGTGCCGCTCGTCGATCGGGTGGTCGCAGACGGCCTGCCCGACCAAATGGTTGGAGACGGCGAACACCTGGAGGTTGTGCTTGGCGAGGGTGGCCAGCTTGCGCTCCACGTACGAGTCGTCGGCGAGCGCCCTGCCCACCTCGAAGTGGTCGCCCCAGCAGGCGATCTCCAGCCCGTCGTAGCCCCACTCGGCGGCGAGCCGGCAGACCTCGTCGAACGGCAGATCGGCCCACTGGCCGGTGAAGAGCGTGATGGGTCGCGCCATTGTCCTTCTCCCCTGTGGTGATGGGGGATTCCGTCGCGGACCGGGGCGAGGACGACCGGAGACGGCGGCGCGTGGGCACCGGTGGACGCCGGGGCGTCTGCTCCCGGACGGGTTGCGCCTCCCGCCGGTCACCGGCCACCTCGCGGTCGCCGCCTCCACTCTATGGCAGCCGTCACGGCAGGGTCCAGCAGTCATTCGCGCCGGTCGACGCACCCCCGGCCGAGAGTGCCTCGCGTATTTGTCCCGCCGATTTCGCGAGACAGCCGGGATCGAGCCGGTCCACCGGTGCGGCCGGGGAATCCCGGTCCGGCCGCACCGGAGGGCCGTGCTGGTCGTGCCGGCGGATTCCCGGCGGCACGCTCCCCGCCGCCGGCCTCGTCCCCGCCGCGGGGCGCAACCGCGGCGGGCCCTCGCCGGCCGGCGCCGGTGAGTGTCGGCGGACCCCGAGGGGTCGCCTCGGGTCAGGCGGAGGCTTCGGCCAGCGCGGGCTCCACCTCCGTCCAGGCGGCCCGCTCGGCCGAGCGGGTGACCGCGTCGAGCACGAGCTGGACCTGAAGCGCGTCGGCGAACGACGGGGCCGGGTCGGCGCCGGTGGCGACCGCCTCGACGAAGTCGCGCGCCTGGTGGGTGAAGGAGTGCTCGTAGCCGATGATGTGGCCGGGCGGCCACCACGCACCCAGGTACGGATGCTCCGGCTCGGTCACCAGGATCCGGCTGAAGCCCTGTTCGGCGGCGGGCCGGCTGGCGTCCAGGAACTCCAGTTCGTTGAGGCGTTCCAGGTCGAACACGACACTGCCGCGTGACCCGTTGATCTCGACCCGCAGCGCGTTCTTGCGGCCGGTGGCGAACCGGGTCGCCTCGTACGTGGCCAGCGCTCCCCCGTCGAGCCGGGCCACGAACACCGCCGCGTCGTCCACCGTCACCTGCCCCGTCGCGGTGCCGTTGCCGTCGGCCCGCGCGGCCAGTCCGCTCGACCCGGCGACCAGTGGCCGCTGGCGGACGAACGTCTCGGTCAGCGCGCTGACCCCCGTGACGAGCTGACCGGTGACGTACTGGGTCAGGTCGATGATGTGCGCGCCGATGTCACCGAGCGCGCCGGAGCCCGCCCTGTCCTTCTGCAACCGCCACACCAGCGGGAACTGCGGATCGACGATCCAGTCCTGGAGGTAGACCGCCCGGACGTGCCGGATCTCGCCGATCCGCCCGTCGGCCACCAGTTGCCGCATCAGGGCGACCGCCGGCACCCGCCGGTAGTTGAAGCCGCACATGGCGCGTACCCCGGACTCGCGTGCCCGGGCCGCGGCCTCGGTCATGTCGCGGGCCTCGGCGACGCTGTTGGCAAGCGGCTTCTCGCACAGCACGTGCTTGCCCGCGGCGAGCGCGGCGAGCGCGATCTCGCGGTGGCTGTCCCCCGGCGTGCAGATGTCGACCACGTCGATGTCGTCGGACTCGACGAGCCGCCGCCAGTCGGTGGTGTAGCCGTCCCAGCCGAGCCGGTCGGCGGCCTCGGCCACCTTCGGTTCGTCACGGCCGCAGACGAGCGCCATCCGCACCCGCGCCGGCAGGTCGAACACCCGGTTCACGGTGCGCCACGCCTGGGAGTGCGCGGCGCCCATGAACGCGTAGCCGACCATGCCGACGCGCAGGATGCTGTCGTGACTGGACAAGGTGGGTCTCCCCCCGTGTGTCAGAACCCGAGCTTCAGGTAGTCGCTCGCGTTCTCCTTGGTGATCGTCTCGGAGGCGAGCACGATCTCCTTCGGTACCTGGAGTTCGACCAGGTCGGACATGCCCTTCCCCTGGCCGATCAGGCGGGCCAGGGAGATGGCCGAGGAGGCCATCGACGGGCTGTAGGTGACTGTGGCCTTGAGGACCGTGTTGTCGGCGGCGATGTCCTCCATGGCCTTCTTCGAGCCGGCGCCACCGACCATGAGGAACTCCTTGCGGTTGGCCTGGTTGACCGCCGCGAGCACGCCGATGCCCTGGTCGTCGTCGTGGTTCCAGATCGCGTCGATCTTCGGCAGCGCCTGGAACAGGCCGGTCGCGGCCTGCTGGCCGGAGTCCACCGTGAACTCGGCCGGCCGCCGGTTGGCGACCTTCAGCCCGTACGAGGCGAGCGTGTCGGCGAACCCCTTCGAGCGTTCCTGGGTCAGCTCCAGCGACTCGATGCCGGGGATCTCGCCGATCACCGGGTTGCTCACGCCCTTGGCCTTCAGCTGCTCGGCGATGTAGGTGGCGGCGGCCACCCCCATGCCGTAGTTGTCGCCCTTGATCTGGCAGCGGTAGGCACGCGCGTCCGGGAAGGCCCGGTCCAGGTTGACCACCGGAATGCCGGCCTTCATCGCCTCCAGGCCGAACGCGTTGAGTTCCTTGCCGTCGTGCGGCAGCAGCACGATCACGTCCGGCTTCTGCGAGATCAGCGTGGACAGCGCCGCGCGCTGGGCCGCCGCGTCCGCGCCGGCCTCGACCGACTTCAGCTCCACGTCCTGGTACGCCCCGGCCTGCGCCTTGGCGTTGTTCGTGATGGCGGCGATCCAGCCGTGGTCGGCGGCCGGGGCGGAGAAGCCGATGCTCACCCTCTTGCCCGGCTCGGTGTCGGCGCCGGAGCCGGCCGCCTTGGTCTGCGCCTCGGTCGGGCTCTGCTCGTTGCTGGTGCAGCCGGCGAGCAGCACCCCGGCGGAGACGGCGGCCCCGCCGAGGAGCAGCCGGCGGCGGGACAGGTCCTGGCGCGGTGTTCTCATGACGCCTCCTGGGATGAGGTGGTGGGGTGGTTCCGGGTGTGGCGGGCCGGACCACAGTCGGCGCGACGGCGGCCTGGATGTGCGCGGTGGGGTCAGGTGGTGGTGGCCCGGTTGCGGGCGAGGAACTGCGTGAGGCTGCCGAACTGCACCTGCTGGACCAGGACGGCGGCGACGATGATGCCGCCCTTGACCATGTTCTGGGCCTCGGTGGAGAGGTTGTTGATGGCGAACAGGTTGGTGATGGTGGAAAAGATGATCACCCCGAGCAGGGAGCCGATGATCGTGCCCCGCCCGCCGCTGAGCAGCGTGCCGCCGATGATCGCGGCGGCGATGGCGTCCAGCTCGTAGAGGTTGGCCATGGCCGCCTGCGCGGAGGTGGCCTGCGCGGTGAGCATGACCGCGGCGATGCCGCAGCACAGGCCGGACAGCGCGTAGAGGAGAACCGTGTGCCGGCGGACGTTGATGCCGGCGAGCCGGGCCGCCTCCGGGTTGCCGCCGACCGCCACCGTACGGCGGCCGAACGTGGTCCGGTTCAACAGCACCCAGCCGGCCGCCACCACCGCCACCAGGATGTAGACCAGCAGCGGGATGCCGAGCACGTTCGTGCTGGCGATGCCGTTGATGAAGGTGTTGCCCGACACCTGGGTCTGCTTGTCGGAGATCTCCGCCGCCAGCCCTCGGGCGGCGACGAGCATGGCGAGCGTGGCGATGAACGGCACCAGCCGTCCGTACGAGACGAGCAGCCCGTTGACCACGCCGACGGCGAGCCCGACGGTAAGCGCGGTGAAGATCATGCCGCCCGCGCCGTAGCTCTGCGTGGCCAGTGTGGTGCACCACACCCCGGCCAGCGCGACGATCGCGCCGACCGACAGGTCGATGCCGCCGCCGATGATCACGAATGTCATGCCCACCGTGACCACGCCGACCACCGAGGCGAGCTTGAGGATGGTGAGCGTGTTGCCCCACACCCAGTTCGGGTCGCCGTAGAGGTCGGGGCGGGTCAGGATGCCGATGACCACCAGCACGACGAGCGTGGCGAGCAGGCCGAGGTTGCGCTTGGCGCCCTCCCCGCCGTCGCCGCGCCACCAGGAGAGCTTCGCCGACGCGCCGACCTTGGCGGTCTCCGCCCGCTCCACCGGAGGCGACTGCGCAGGCAGGGCGGATTCGGCGACGTCGCTCATGCCGGCGCCCCGCTCCGCGCGGCGCCGGCACGAGACTCTCCGGCGCTGTATCGATGATTCGCTCGCTGCCGCTCGCTCATGCCGGCGCGCCTTCCATGAGGGACCCCGCCATGACGAGGTCGAGCACTGTGTTCTCGTCCAGTTCGCCGGCCGGGGCCTCGCGGACCACGCGGCCCTCCCGCATCACCAGCACCCGGTCGGCCAGCCCCAGCACCTCGGGGACCTCGCTGGAGACCAGCAGCACCCCCACACCGCGGGCGGCCAGATCGCGGATCACCTGGTACAGCTCGGCCCGGGCGCCCACGTCCACGCCCCGGGTCGGCTCGTCGAGCAGCAGCAGCCGGGTGTCACCGAGCAGCCACCGGCCGACCACCACCTTCTGCTGGTTGCCGCCGGAGAGCGTCCGCACCGGCCGGCGTACGTCCGCGGGGCGCAGCTCCAGCGACGCGGCGATCCGGTCCGCCTCGGCGCGTTCCCGGGCGGTGTCGGTGAAGCCGAGGCGGGCGTACCGGCTGAAGGTGGCGAGCGTGACGTTGCGGTAGATCGGCTCGCCGAGCAGCAGCGCCTGGCTCTTGCGCTCCTCCGGCGCCATGCCCATCCCGGCCCGTACCGCAGCGCCCACACTTCCGGGACGCAGCGCCCGGCCGTCGACCCGGACCGTGCCGGCCTGCGCCCGGCGCGCGCCGAAGATGGTCTCCAGCAACTCCGATCGGCCGGAGCCGACGAGCCCGGCGATGCCGACGATCTCCCCCGCCCGGACCCGGAGCGAGACGTCGGCGAACTCGCCGTGGCGGGTCAGCCCGTCCACCCGCAGCAGTTCCGCGCCGCCCCCTTGGCCGGGCGGGCGCTGCGGGAAGACGTACTCGATGGTCCGTCCGGTCATCCGGGCGACCAGATCGCGGGTCGGTGTCTCGCGGGCCGGCAGGCTCGCCGCCGTGGTCCGGCCGTCCTTGAGTACGGTGACCCGGTCGCCGATCTCGCGGATCTCCTCCAGCCGGTGCGAGATGTAGATGACCGCGATGCCCTGCGCGGTGAGTTCCCGGATGATCCGGAACAGGTTCGCCACCTCGTCGTGGGCCAGCACGGCGCTCGGCTCGTCCATGATGATCAGCCGGGCCTCGTGGGACAGCGCCCGGGCCATGCTGACGATCTGCTTGCCCGCAGCGGGCAGGTGCCGCACCAGCCGTCCCGGCGGGATCTCCGGATGGCCGAGGCGGGCCAGGATCTCCCGGGTACGCCGGGCCGTGTGCCCCCGCCGGACGAACCCGAACCGGCGCGGCTCGTGGCCGAGGAACGCGTTCTCCGCCACCGACAGGTCGTCGACCAGATCGAGTTCCTGGTAGATGGTGGCGATGCCGGCGCGCATGGCGGCCTGCGGGGCGGCGAACGAGGCCGGCTCGCCCCGCCACAGCACCTCGCCCGAGTCCGGCCGGTGCACCCCGGCCAGCACCTTGATGAGTGTGGACTTGCCGGCGCCGTTCTGCCCCAGCAGGCAGTGCACCTCGCCGGCCCGCACCTCCAGCTGCACGCCGTCGAGCGCACGTACCCCCGGGAACGTCTTGACCACGTCGGTGAGGCGCAGCACCACCTCGCCCGCGACGGCGTCGCTCACGCTGCCTCCCCGAACGCGAGGTCGCTGGCGAGCACGGCGGCGCCGGCGACGCCGGCGCGCGGGCCCAGCTCGGACAGGACGACGGGCAGGTTGCCGGTGGCGAGCGGCAGTGAGCGGCGGTAGACCACGCTGCGGATCTCGGCGAGCAGGATGTGGCCGACCTGGGCGAGCCCACCGCCGATGACGATCATCGACGGGTTGGTGAAGCTGACCAGCCCGGCCAGCACGCTGCCGACCCGTCGGCCGCCGTCGCGGATGAGCCGGATGCAGGTGGCGTCCCCCTCGATCGCCCCCTGCGCCACGTCGAGCGCGGTCACCACGCCCCGGGCGGCCAGCCGCTCGGCCAGCGCCGGGGACACCTCGGCGCGGGCCGCGACGGTCGCCTCCCGGGCCAGCGCGGCGCCGCCGAACACCGCCTCCAGGCAGCCGACGTTGCCGCAGGAGCACATCGGACCGTTCGGGTCGGCCTGGATGTGGCCGATGTCCCCGGCGCAGCCGTCGGTGCCCCGGTAGACCTCGCCGTGCAGGTAGATGCCGCAACCGATGCCGGTGCCGATCTTGATGAACAGGAAGTCGTCGACCGAGTGGGCCACGCCGCCGTGCCGCTCCCCGATCGCCATGATGTTGACGTCGTTGTCCACCACCGCCGGGCAGCCGTGCTCCCGGGTGAGCACCTCGCGGACCGGGAACCGGTCCCAGCCCGGCATGATCGGCGGGGAGACCGGCACGCCGTCGCGGAAGCTCACCGGCCCCGGTACGCCGATGCCCACCGCGTCGAGCCGCTCGTACGCGCCCTCCACCCTGGCCTTGTGCAGCAGTTCGTTGACCCGCTGGAGCGTCACCTTCGGGCCGGAGCGGATGTCGGCGGCCTCGGTGTAGGCGGCCACCGTCTCCAGCCGGCCGTTGACCACCTCCACGTCGATCGAGCTGGCGCCCAGGTCGACGGCGGCGAAGCGCAGGTGCGGGCTCAGCTCGACGAGTGTGGAGCGTCGCCCGCCCCGGGAGGCGGCCAGTCCGGCCTCGGCCACGTACCCGAGGGAGACGAGCCGTTCCAGCTCGGCGACCAGGCGTGGGCGGGGCATCTGGAGCCGGCCGCCGAGTTCGGCGCGGGACACGGGGCCCTCGTCCCGGAGCAGCCGTAGAAGCCGTACGTGCAGGGGGTCGACCGTCCGCACCGGCAGTCACCTCCGCATCGGAGCCCGCCACATCGATGATGACGATGTGTGTCGTGCCCGACACAGTAGGAGTCTTCCGGGTGGCATGTCCATAGCTTCGGCACGCACGACGCAAACTTTTGTCTAGAAGAACAAAAGAAGGATTCGAATCATGAAAACGCGCCGCCCCGCCCGTGTTCGTTCCGGGCGGGGCGGCGCGTTTTCGGGTCAGCGGGAGTTCGTCCGGCCCTTCTTGCGCAGCTTGCGGTCGTCGCGCAGTTCGACGTAGGGCTCCTCGTCGGCCGGGTGCCCGGCCGCGATGGCGCGGCTGCGCTCCAACTCGGCGTCGAACTCCGCACCGAGCAGGATGGCGACGTTGCTCAACCACAGCCACACCAGGAAGATGATCACGCCGGCCACCGCGCCGTACGTCTTGTTGTACGAGCCGAAGTTGCTGACGTAGAGCGCGAACAGGCCGGACACCACCAGCCAGAGCACCACCGCGAGCACGCCACCCGGACTCACCCAGCGGAAGCCGCCGTGCCGGGCGTTCGGCGAAGCCCAGTAGAGGATCGCGAACATCAGACTCACGATCACCAGCAGCACCGGCCACTTGACGATGTTCCACACCGTGACGGCGGTCCCGCCGAGCCCGATCGCGTCTCCCACCTGCTCGGCCAGGCCACCGGTGAACACCACGATCACGGCGCTGATCAGCAGCATCACACCGATCACCGCGGTCACACCGAGGCGTACCGGCAGGGTCTTCCAGATCGGCCGCCCCTCCGGCACGTCGTAGATGCTGTTCGAGGCGCGCATGAACGCGGCGACGTAGCCGGAGGCCGACCAGAAGGCCGCCACCAGACCGACGATCGCCGCGATGCTCGCCAGCCCGCCGGACTGGCCTGCCTGGTCGATCGCGCTCTCGATGATGCGGCGGATGTTCTCCTCCGGTACCGCCTGCCCGACGGTGTCCCGTACCCCCTCGGTGGCCCGCTCGCCGAGCAGGCCGAGCAGCGAGATCAGCACCAGGACGCCCGGGAAGATGGAGAGCACGCCGTAGTAGGTCAGCGCGGCGGCCCAGTCGGTCAGGCTGTCGTCCTGGAACTCCCGAACGGTCCGCTTGAGCGTCGCCATCCAGCGCGTGGCCGACAGGTCGGCCGGGCTGTCCGGCCCGTCGTCCGGCCCCACCGGCCCCACCCGGTCGTGCGAAGCGAGGGCGTCGTCGTCGCGCCCGTCGCGGGCGTCGTCGTGGACGTCGCGGGCGGCCATGGCACCTCCTGATCGTCATGTCGTCCCGGACGACATGCCCTGGCGGCGGCGGCGATAACCACCCGCGCCCGCAAAACCGGCCACCCGACAGCCGCCCGTCGCCCGCCCTCTGCCGGTTCGCGCCCCACACCCGGGCTTCCAGCGCGTCATGCCGACGCCCCGCACGCCGCCCGCTCTCTCCTCGCCGGTGCGCGGTCCGTCGCTGTCCGCTGCTCCACAACTACCCTCGGCCACTCGCGCAACAGACACGCTCCGTAATCATGTGCGACGGCGGCTGCAGAGCAGGAAGGACGGGCGCGCCACCCTCGTCGACGCCCCGCCGCGCCCTCTCGCGATCTCGGCAACTTGTCGGCAGCCGCAGATATCCACTCGCGCGAGATCTCGACGATCGTCACGACGAGTGGAACCGCATGGGTGTCAACGGCGGGCGGAGACACCATGGCGCTCCACTCGGCGGGGCCGGCGGCGCGGTCGGGTGAGCGGGCGGGCCGGGGCGCGCACGACGACACCGCCGGTTCGGCGAAGCGGCGGTGTAAGCGGCCGGCCCGATGCCACCACCTCGGCGAAGTCGCGTTGGTCGGCGCCGCGCACGGTACCGCGCGCGACTCACCCGGCGCTCCACGCGCGGCGGACGCGGTCGGCGCGAGGGCGGGAGAGCCCGGCTCGGGCCGGTACGGCGGGTACCGCTCCACGCGAGGTGACACCGGGCCCTGCCGAACACTTTCCGTGACGGCAACCGTCCCAGAGGACCGCGTTTTCATCGTTGCAGAAGCCACCCGCCCACCCTCGGAAGTCAGCCGCGGGAGACCACCCCCAGTCGATGCGAAACAGTTTCAGGAAATGGGTACCACGAGTGAGTGGAACTCCATTCCGTCACTCATTGCAATGATGATCGGCAATGTTCCCACCATGCGCGCTATTCGCGTATCGTGCCCCCTCGTGCCGTCCGTTCGCCCCCCCGACGCGACTTCCCCCCAACCCCGGCCGCCGTCCGACGGACGACCGGGGTCCGACGTGGACGCCGAGGTGGTGTCGCTGCCACCGGACGACGGAAGCGTGGCCGGCCCCGAGTGGGCCGACGACGGGCCGGGCGAGACGCACCACCACAGCCGGACCGAACACCACACCGCGGCCGAGCAGCACAGCCCCGGCGGAAGCGACACCTACACCCCTGGCCAGACCCCGGAACAGACCCAGGACGCCCGTGAACTGGCGGCCCGGTTCGAGGAGGAGAAGCCGGGACGGGTGCTCGCCGGGCCGGTCGGGGTCCTCTTCACCGGTGTCACCGTCGCGGTCGGGCTGCTGACACTGTGGCAGGTGTTCTTCCCGCTGGCCCAGGGCAGCAAGTACTACCTCATCTTCTTCCTGGCCGGCATCCTGCCGATGGTTTTCCTCGCGTACCCCTCAGGGGTGCGGCTGCGCCGCACGGCGGTCGAGGTGGACGACCGGCACGGACCGACACCGGTGGACTGGCTGCTGGCCGCCGCGGCGCTCGTGGTCTGCCTCTACCCGGTGCTGCCGGTCACCATCGGCGCCGGTGGCGGCGGATACGACGCCTTCCTCGACCGGCAGGGCCTGCTGGACCCGCTGGACATCGCGTTCGGCACCGGGCTGCTGCTCCTGCTGCTGGAGGCGTGCCGGCGTACCACCGGGTGGATCCTGCCGGCGGTCTGCGTGCTGTTCCTCGGGTACGGCTACTACGGCGGGCTGCTGCCGCAGTCCATGCCGGTGGCACACGCGGGACTCGACTTCGGACAGCTCGTCGACGCGTTCTACAACTCCGACAGCGGCTTCTACGGCACGCCGCTGGACGTGGCCGCGTCGTACATCGTGCTGTTCACCATCTACGGCGCGGTGCTCGACCTGTCCGGCGCGGGCCGGTTCTTCGTGGAGCTGTCCGCCGCCGCGTTCCGCCGCTCCCGCACGGCCGCCGGGCGCACCGCCGTGGCCTCGGGCTTCCTGCTCGGCACGGTCTCCGGCTCCGGCGCCGCCACCACAGTCAGCATCGGCGCGGTGACCTGGCCGATCCTGCGCCGCGCCGGCTACCCGGCCGAGCGCGCGGGTGGCATGCTCGCCGCCGCCGGTGTCGGGGCGATCCTGTCGCCGCCCACGCTGGGCGCCGCGGCGTTCATCATCGCCGAATACCTGGGCGTGTCCTACCTGCAGGTGCTCGGCTGGGCGACGGTACCGACGATCCTCTACTACCTGGGCATCCTGCTCTCCGTCGAGATCGACGCCCGGCGCTCCGGCGTCCGGCCGGTGGTCATCGACACCGGCTCGGCGTGGCGGCTGCTGGCCCGTTTCGGCTACCACTTCCTCTCGCTCCTCGTGATCATCGTGGTGCTGGCGCTCGGCGCGTCGGCGATGCGGGCGGTCGTCATCGCCACCGTGGTCGCGGCGGTGCTGTCCTTCCTGGACCGGCGGCACCGGCTCACGCCGGCCCGGCTGGTGGCGGCGCTGCGCGACGGCGTACGCGGAGTGCTCGCGGTGAGTGCTGTGTGCGCCGCGGCCGGCATCATCACCGCCACCACCACGAAGACCGGCCTCGGGCCGCAGGCCGCCTCGCTGCTGATCAGCGGCGCGCAGGCGGTCAGCTCGGAGCCGGCCGTGGTGCTGGCGCTGACCGCCGTGCTCGCCGCGGTCGCGCTGAGCCTCCTCGGCCTCGCCGTGCCGGTCACCGCCTCGTTCGTCATCGGCTGGGTGATCATCGGCCCGGCGCTGCTGAACCTGGGCGTGGAAGCGCCCGCCGCGGCCATGTTCGTCTTCTACTTCGCGGTGCTGTCCGAAGTCTCGCCGCCGACCGCGCTGGCAGCGGTCGCCGCCGCCGCCGTCACCGGCGGCCGGCTGGTCCCGACCATGTGGCAGACCCTGCGCTACGCGCTGCCCGCGTACCTGATCCCGCTGGCCTTCGTGATGACACCGACCGGCCTCGGGCTCCTCGGCATCGGCGGGGCCGGGCGGATCATGACGGCCGGCCTGGTGTCGGCGCTGGGCGTGGCCGTGCTCGCGGTCGCCGCCGGCGGCTGGCTGCCCGGCGTGGGCCGGGCCGGCGTGCCGGAGCGGGTCGTCGGCGCGATCGCCGGGCTGGTGCTGCTCTGGCTGGAACCGCTGCCCATGGCGATCGGAGCGGCGCTCACCGCGCTCGCGGTCGCGGGCGTGTACGTCCGACGTGGCGCCGCCGGGCACCCCGGCCGCCCGGCGGTCGAGAAATCCGTGGACCATGGGGAGGAGAGAGAGTGGGACGGATCGACGCGAGGATAGTGGCGGGTGTCGGGACGCTCGTCCTGGTCGCCGCCGGCGCCGCCGGCTGCGGGGGCCGTCAGGACGGCGCGGCGAAGGACGACGCCGCCCGCGAGGTCAGTTGCAAGGTCACCAAGGACACCCGGGTCGGCATCGCCACCGGCAACGCCACCGGCGTGTACTACGTGGTCGGCAACGCGCTCGCCGGTGAGCTGAGCAAGGCCACCGACGGCAAGCTCACCGGGACGGCCGCCGAGACCGGCGCCTCGGTACAGAACGTCGAACAGCTCGTCGCCGGCCAGTACGACGTGGCGTTCTCGCTGTTCGACACCGCCGTCAACGCGGTGCAGGGCAAGGGGAGCTTCAGCTCGCCGCAGCCGGTCAAGGCGCTGGCCCGGATCTACGACAACTACACCCAGGTGGTGGTCCGCGCCGACGCGGGGATCACGTCGGTGGCCGACATGAAGGGCAAGAAGATCTCCACCGGCTCGCCCAAGTCCGGCACCGAGGTCATCGCCAACCGGCTGCTCACCGCCGCCGGACTGGACCCGGCCAAGGACGTCCAGGCGCAGCGGCTGGACCTCACCAAGACCGTCGACGGCATGAAGGACGGCAGCATCGACGGCTTCTTCTGGTCCGGCGGCGTGCCGACCGGCGGGGTCACCGACCTGTTCACCACGTCCGGCGACAAGGTGAAGTTCCTCGACATCAGCCCGCTGCTGCCGAAGATGGCCGAGCTGAACCCGGCGTACCAGGCCGGCACCATCGGCAAGGACGTCTACCGGACCCCGGCCGACGTGCCCACCATCGTGGTGCCGAACGTGCTGCTGGTTCGGGACAACCTGGACGCCGACGTGGCCTGCGCGATCACCCGGACGGTCTTCGAGAAGAAGGACGCCCTGGCCCAGGCGAACCCGGCGGCGAAGGGCATCGAGCTGGGCAACGCGCGCAAGACCGACCCGGTGCCGCTGCACCGCGGCGCGGAGCGGGCGCTGAGCGACCTCGGCGCGAGCTGACCCGAACGGGCCGGGCCCGGACTCGCGTCCGGGCCCGGCCCACCGACCCGATCCGGAGACCCCCGTGCCGCTGCCCCACCCGGCCCGCGTACGCCGGCATCACCGCTCCGCGGACCGCACCGGACGCCTCCGCTCGGTCCGCGTCCAACTGCTGGCCCCGATCCTGGTGGCCACCGCCGGCCTGGTCGTGCTGGGGGCGGCGCAGACCGACGCCGCGCTCGACGCGTCCGTCGACGCCGACCGGGCACGCGTGCTGGCCGGCACCGCCACCGCCACCGTACGGCTGGTGCACGAGCTGGAACGCGAACTGGGCGAGACGGCCGCGTTGCGCCAGCGCGGCGGCACGTCCGGCCGCCCGCTCGTGGACGCGCAGCGCCGCCGGGTGGACACGGCCGTGGACCGCTACCGCTCGGCCCAGGGAGACGCGCGCCGAGCCGCCCCGAATCTGGCCGGAGTGCTGGACGACGCGCGCGGGCGCCTGGAACAGCTCGCGCCCACCCGGGATCTGGCCCTGACCGGCGAGCGCGCCGACCCGGCGTACGTGTCGCTTGTGGAGTCGCTGCTCGCTGTCGCGGACGCGCTGCCGAGCCAGCTCCGCGACGCCGAACTGGCCAACCAGGCGCGCGAGGTGGCTTCGGTGGCCACCCAGGAGCACCTGTCCGCGCTGGAACGCGACCTGCTACGGGCGGTGTTCGTCCGGGGTGGACTGCAAAGTGGCGAACTGGCCCGGCTGGGCCGGCTGCGGGGCGCCCGGGAGCAGCGTCAGGCCGAGTTCCTGCGGATCGCCTCCGCCCCGGCGAACAGGGCCTGGTACCGCCTGGTCGACGGCGCCGACGTGACCACGGCTCGGCGGATGCGTGACGCCGTCCTCGACTCCGACGGCGCGCAGGGCACGGTGAAGACCGACGGTGACGCCTGGTACGTGGCGCAGAGCGGCGCGATCCGCCGGTACAACCTGCTCGGCCGGGATCTGACCGACGTGCTGGACCGGGACGCGGCGGACCTGGCCAGCGAGGCGCGGGTGCGCGCGGTGCTGACCGCGGGCGCGACGAGCACGGTCGCGCTCGGCTCGCTGGTCACCGCCGTGCTGCTGGCGGTACGCACCAGCCGGCGGCTGCGCCGGCTGCGGGTGGCCGCGCTGACCATGGCGAACCGGGAGCTGCCGGAACGGATCACCGCGATCGCGGCGGGCGAGCGGACACCCGCCGATGGTCCGGCGACCCGGATGACCGACGGGATCCGGCGGGGCCAGGACGAGGTGGCGCAGGTCGCCGAGGCGTTCGACACGGTGAACCGGGCGGCGTTGCGGCTGGCCGGGCAGCAGGCCGAGCTGCGGCTGGACGTGACGCGGATGGCGGAGGCGCTGGCCCGGCGCATCCGTACGCTCATCACCCGGCAACTGCGGCTGCTCGACGACTTCGAGCGTGAGGAGACCGACCCGGACGCGCTGGCCCGGCTGTTCGCGCTCGACCACCTCGCCGCCCGGCTGCGGCGTAACGGGGAGAACCTGCTGGTGCTCGCCGGTGGCGAGCCCGGCCGGGGCCACGAGGGCGCGTTGCTGCTCGACGACGTGGTGCGAGCGGCGGCCTCCGAGATCGAGGACTACCTGCGGGTGGAGATCGACGTGCCGACCGCGGCGGTGCACGGCGTGGCGGCCGGAAACCTGGTGCACCTGCTGGCCGAGCTGCTGGAGAACGCCACCGTCTACTCGCCGCCCGACGCCCGGGTGTTCGTCGACGGCCGGCGCACCGTCGACGGCCTGGTGTTGCGCGTACGTGACCAGGGCATCGGCGTCAGCGAGAGCCGGCTCGCCGAGATCAACGAGCGGCTGGCCGCGCCGGCCACGCTCTCCAGCGCCGCGGCGGGCAGCATGGGCCTGCACGTGGTGGCCCACCTGGCCGCGCGGCACGGGATCCGGGTGCAGTTGCACAACCCGGGCAGCGGGACGGTGGCGCAGGTCGACGTACCGGAGTCGGTGCTGACCCGGGTGGAGTCGGTGGCCTCCCGGCCGGCCGTGGAACGGCGACCGCGCGCCGCGGCCTGGTTCAAGGCCGGGCCCGCCGCTCGGTCGGCGCCCGGCTCCCGTGAGCTGGTCACCACCGCCACGGCCGCTGTCGGCCCGGTGCGCGGGGTCGCCGCCGTCCGCACGCCCGGTGCCGCGTTGCTGGCGCCGAGCGCGGCCCGGATCCGGCCGATGAGCACGCCGCCGACGCCCGTACCGACCACCGCCGCCGGGCTGCCCCGGCGGCCGGTGGGCGGGCACCTGCCCGAGCAGATGCCGGATGCCCCCGCGCCGCCGCCGGCGACCGACCTGCTCGACCCCGAAGTGGTACGCGCCCGGCTGTCCGCCCTCGCCGAGGGGGTGGCCAGCGCCACGCGCCGTGCCCCGAACACCACACCCAACGGGAGAAGACCATGACCTCACCGTCCACCGGACTGGACTGGCTGCTGGCGAACTTCGCCGAGCAGGTGCCGGACGTCTCGCACGCGCTCGCGGTCTCCGAGGACGGGCTGCGGCTGGCGTCCTCGCCGGACCTCGCACCCGATCAGGTCGACCAGCTCTCGGCGGTGATCAGCGGGCTGGCGAGCCTGACCGTGGGCGCGGCCCGGCTGATGTCCGCCGGCCGGGTACGCCAGCAGATCGTGGACATGGACGGCGGCGTGATGCTGGTGATGGCGGTGGGCGAGCGGGCGCTGCTGGGCGTGCTGGCCGCACCCGGCTGCGACCTGGGCCAGATCGGCTACGAGACGGCGACGCTGGTGCAGCGGGTCGCGGAGGCGCTGGAACCGGCGGCCCGCCGATGACCGGCCGCCCGCTGCGGTTGCTGGCCGCGTTGATGACGGCGGTGCTGGTGACCGCCGGCTGCGCGGCAGAGGACTCCGCTCCGGAGTCGTGGCACGGCGGCCGGATCTTCCTGGCCACCGGCAACACCACAGGCGTCTACTACCAGCTCGGCGGCGGGTACGCCGACCTGATCAGCCGCCACCTGCCCGGGTACGAGGCGCGGGCGGAGCCGACCGGCGCGTCGGTGGAGAACATCACCCGGGTGGCCGGCGGGGACATGGAGATCGCGTTCAGCCTTGCCGACACGGCGGCGGACGCGGTCGACGGGCGCGGGGCGTTCGACAAGCAGCCGCAGCCGGTGCGGGCGCTGGCCCGGGTGTACAGCAACTACACCCACGTGATCGTCCGCGCCGACGGCAAGATCGGCAGCTTCGCCGACCTGCGCGGCAAGCGCATCTCCACCGGTTCACCGAAGTCCGGCACCGACATCATCGCCGGGCGCCTGCTCACCGCCGGTGGCATCGATCCGACCCGGGACATCCAGCGGTTCAACCTGTCGCTGCCGGAGACGGTCAAGCGGATGCGGTCCAAGGGCCTGGACGCGATGTTCTTCTCCGGCGGCCTGCCCACGCCGGGCGTCAAGGACCTGCTCTCCTCCTCGCCGGGCACGTTCCGGCTGCTGCCGCTGGACGAGCTGATCGAGCCGTTGAGCGCCCGCTTCGGCGCGGTCTACACCACCGCCACGCTGCCGAAGGACGTCTACGGCACACCCGAGCCGACACCGACCATCACCGTGGCGAACGTGATCCTGGTGGCGGCGGACATGCCGGAGCAACTCGCGTACGACCTGACCCGGGTGCTGTTCACCTGGCAGGGGGAGCTGATCCAGGTGCACCCGGAGGCGGCGAACTTCAACCGGGCGAGCGCCGCGGCGACCCGGCCGATCCCGTTGCACCCGGGTGCGCAGCGGTTCTACCGGACCGGTTGAGTCCGTCCCCGCTCAGGCGGGCCGGCCGGCGGCGGTGAGTGGTTCGGGCAGCGGGTCCGGGGCGTTGTCGGCGTCGCGGTGCCAGATCCGCAGCAGCGGTCCCGCCATCGCCGTCGTGATCACCGCCATGGCCACCATCATCGAGTAGAGCTCCTGATCCAGCAGGGCCAGTTGCAGCCCCACACTCAGGATGATGAGTTCGGTGAGCCCGCGCGTGTTCAGCAGCGTCGCCAGCATGGCCGACCTGCGCGCGGGCAGGCCGTGCAGGCGGGCCGCCGCGTACGCGCCGCCGAACTTCCCGGTGATGGCGACGAGCAGGATGAGTGCGAACTCCACCAGCCCTCCGGCGCCGATGCCGGACAGGTTCACCTTGAAGCCCGCGACGACGAAGAAGACCGGGAGCAGCAGCGTCCCGTTGAACCGCTCGACGCTGCCGAGGATGTCGCCGCGCAGGCGTTCCGTGCCCTCCCTCGGCACCAGTACGCCGAAGAGGAAGGCGCCGAAGAGGAAGTGCAGGCCCATCCACTCGGTCGCGGCGCCCGACAGGAGCGCGCCGATGAAGACGGTGGCGAGCAACCCGGGCGTGAGCACGGCCGACGGTGAGAGGATCCGCCGCAGGAGCGGGCGCACCACGCCGAGCATCACCCCGAGGTACGGCACGACCATCAACAGCAGCAGCTGATCGGACGAGCCGGTCCCGGCGATGGCGATGACGCCGGCCAGCAGCGTCCAGGCCAGGACGTCGTCCACCGCCGCGCAGGCGAGGGCGAGCCCGCCGAGGGGCGTCCGGCTCAGTCCGCGGTCGGTGAGGATCCGGGCCAGCACGGGGAATGCGGTCACCGACATGGCCGCTCCGACGAAGAGCAGGAAGCCGAGCCGGTGCTCGCCGGGATGCCGGGTCCAGAGGAACGTGGCGAGCGCGACGCCCAGGCCCAGCGGCAACAGGATGGAGCTCAGGGACACCGTCACCGCGATCGGCCCCTGCCCCCGCATGGCCTTGCGGTTCACCTCGAGACCGACCATGAACATGAAGATGGCGACGCCGATGTTCGCCAGGCCGGTGAGGAAGGGCCGGACGTCCGTGGGGAACAGCGCGGTGGACAGGTCGCTGCCGAGCAGGGTCGGGCCCGCCAGGATGCCGCCGATCACCTCACCGATGACTGCTGGTTGCCCGAACCGGCCGGCCAGGGTGCCGAAGACCCGGCTGATGAGCAGGATCAGGGCCAGATCGAGCAGAAGGAACGTCGCTTGGTGTGGGGCCATTTGGCAACTCCGATCCGGCGGTGCGGTTCCGGGAAGGGGTTCGCGAATCGCGACATCGCACGGCACGCTAGCACGAAATAAACGCCGTTCAATGCCTTGACAGACGTTGTGTGGCATTGACGCCCATTGAAGACTGTGCACGAAATCGCGACTCGCGTACGAGAAGCCTTCCCGCGTCCCCCTCCACCTCCCACCAGGGGGGATCGGAGCCGCAGGTGGATCGACGTGCAAGGAATCGGGCACACTCCGAGCGCAATTCCTTGCATCAATCAAGGAGAGATCGTTTCAATAGGACGTTCTCCTGATTCGCGCCGGGAGATATTCACGAAAATGTGTTACCGATTAACACCCAGCCGCGCCCGGCAGCGCTCCCGGCCGACCGACAGGCAGGCGGTTAGGTGAATGACCCCGCCGCGCCGGCTACGGCGTCCAGTCGCGCCGCAGCAGGCCGTAGATCACCATGTCTCCGAAGCCGTCGCCGTCGTACCCGCGCTCCCGCTGGGTGCCCTCGTGGACGAAACCGCACTTCTCGGCGGTACGCCGCATGGCCGTGTTGCCGGCGAGCGTCTCGATCTCCAGGCGCCGCAGGTTGCGGTTGCGGAAGCCGTACCGGCAGAGCAGCCGGATCACCTCGGTCCCGTAGCCCTGGCCACGCGCCTCCGACAGCAGCATGATGCCGAGGTGGGCGTATCCGTTGAAGGTGTTGATGCCCCACAGCACGCCGGTGCCGAGGAACGTGCCGTCGGACACGGTCTCGGCCAGCAGCGACACCGGAGCGCCGACGTCCGGCTGCTCGGCGGCGCGCTTCTCCAGCCGAGTCCGGACCTGGTCGACGTGGTGCGGCAGGAACGGGTCGTCGTCGGTCAGGAGGTGCAGTTCCGGATCGGCGTGCAGGCGGAACAGGTCCGGCGCGTCGTCGGGAGTGGGCGGGCGCAGGCGGACCCGGTCGGTGGCGAACATGCCGCGACGCTAACGGCCGGTGGAGGGGCCGACAACCGGATTTGGCGTGCCTACCGACCGGTCGGTAGGGTGGCGGCCATGACCCCGCTCGTGCTCGCCACCGCCCTGACCAAGACCTATGGGAACCGGGACGCCCTGCGCGCGCTCGACCTGACCGTCGCGCCCGGCAGCCGGTTCGTCGTGCTCGGCCACAACGGCGCGGGCAAGTCCACGCTGCTGGAGATCGTCGCGACGCTGCGCACCCCGACGTCCGGCTCGGTACGCGTCGGCGGGTTCGACACCGTGACGCAGGCACGGGAGGCGCGGCGCCTGATCGGTCTCACGCCGCAGACGAACGCCCTGGACCCGCTCGCCTCCCCGACGGAGGTGCTCGACTTCCACGGCGTCGCGCTCGGGCTGGGACGCCGCGACCGGGCCCGCCGTACCCGGGAGCTGGTCGACCTGTTCGGCCTGGGCGAGCACCGCTCGACCCGGGTCGCCAAGCTCTCCGGCGGCACCCGCCGCAAGCTGGACCTGGCCGTGGCGCTCGTCGCCGAGCCCGCCGTGGTGATCCTGGACGAGCCGACCACCGGCCTGGACCCGCTCGCGCGCATCGACTTCTGGACCGAGCTGACCCGTCTCAACCAGGGCGGAACGTCGCTGCTCATCTCGACCCAGGACCTGCACGAGGCGGACGTGCTGGCCACCGAGATCGCTGTGCTCCGGGACGGCCGGGTGGTCGCCCAGGGGTCACCGGCGTCGCTCAAGCAGCGCGTCGGCGCTCGTACGCTGACGCTCGACATGTCCGGCGCGGACGCCGCGAACGCGCTGGCCGCCGCGTCCGAGGCCGGGTTCCGCGCCGACCCCGATCACCCGGACCGGGTACGCCTCAGCGTGCCCGACGATCCGCGGGCCCTGGCGAAGGCCCTGGCCGAGGCCGGCGACGCCGCCGCCGACATCACCCGGCTCCACCTCGCCGAGCCCTCCCTCGACGACGTCTTCGTCGCCCTCGCCGCCCGCTGAGGCGTGCCCCACCGGAACCCCGAAAGGCCCGAATCCGTGCTCCCGCTCGCAGTCACCCCGCCTCGCCGCTCGCCGGCCCCTGTCGTCCTCGCGGCGATCAGACGCTCGACCCGGGCCGTGCTCCGTACGCCCGCGCTGCTGATCGCCCCGGTCGCGCAGTCCCTGTTCTTCCTGCTCGTCTACGCCGGCCAGCTCGACTCCGTCGGCAGCGCCTACCTGGACGGGACGAGCTTCATCGCGTTCCTGCTCCCGCTGATCCTGCTCACCGGCGTCGCCACCGGCGCGGGCGCGGCGGGCACGCTGGTGCTGGGCGACCTCACCAGCGGATATCTGGACCGCCTCCGGCTCGCCCACGGCACCACGACACCGTTCCTCGTCGGCCCGGTCGTCGCCGCGCTGATCGCCGTCGTCCTCCAGATGGCGGTGACCGTGGCCGGGGCCACGGCGATCGGCTACCGGCCGGAGAGCTGGTCCGGCGTCGCCGGGATGCTGCTGCTGATGCTGGCCCTGGGCCTCGGTGTCGCGCTGCTGAGCATGGCGCTCGCGATCCGCTCGGCCTCGGCGTCGACCACCAACCTGGTCACGCTGGCCGTGTTCGGCCTGTCGTTCTTCACCGGCGTGTTCGCGCCGGTCGACGAACTCGCCGGCTGGATGCGGGTGATCGCCGTCGTCAACCCGCTCACCTATATCGTCGACACCGCCCGCCAGCTCGGTGGGGACGCGTCGCTCACCGCGGCTCCGATCGGCGTCACGGCGATCGCCGCCCTCGCCGTCGCCGGAACCGCCGCCTGCGCCCTCGCCCTCCGCCACGCGAGAGAGAACCGATGAGCCCCACCGACACCCGCACCCAGATCATGGACGCGTTCGCCGAGCAGCTCGCCGCGACCGGCTACCAGGGCATCTCCCTGGTCGGCGTGGGCCGCAGCGTCGGCATCCAGAAGCCGTCCATCTACCACCACTTCCCCGGCGGGAAGGAGGACCTCTACATCGCGGTGGCGGAACGGTACATCCGCGACGTCGGCGGCCTGATCTCGGCGGCGCTGTCCGGCCCCGGCGACGTGCCGCGGCGGCTGCACGCGCTCGCCACCGTCGCCGCCGGGCAGCACGGCGACGCGATCACGTTCGAGCAGCGCATCTACGACACGTTGCCGCTCGTCTCCGCCGAGACCAGCGAGCACGTCTCGGGCCTCTACGTCGCCCTGATGCTGGCGCCGGTGACCCGGTTCTTCGCCGACGCCCGGGACGAGGGCGCCGTCACCGGCGAACCGGAGTTCCTGATGAACGCGTTCCTGCACCTGGCCCGCGCGGCCGACCTCACCGACGACACCGGACCCGCCCGGGTCGTCGCGCTCTTCCTCGACGGCGCCCGCCCACGTGTCTAAACTAAGCACTTAGCTAACCGAGGAGGTCGCGCTGTGTCCGCTGAGGCTGTGCACTACAACATGCATGACGCCAAGACGCACCTGTCGCGCATCATCGAGCGGGTGGAGCGCGGCGAAGAGATCATCATCGACCGGGCGGGCACCCCCGTGGCAAAGGTCGTACCGCTGGTGCGCCGGACCGACCGCACGGCGGTCGGCTCCCTCGCGGGGCAGGTGGACCTCTCGGGTGACTGGGATTCGCCGCAGACCAACGCCGAGATCGCCGCCGACTTCGGGATCGGCGCATGACCCTGCTGCTGGACACTCACGTCGCGCTCTGGGCGATCACCGGCGACGCCACCCTCGGCGTCGAGTTCCTCGACCGGCTACGCCACGATCCCGACATCTTCCTCTCCCCGGTCAGCCTCTGGGAGATCACGATCAAGCAGCAGGCGGGAAAGCTCGCCGGTCCTCCCGAACTCGCGGAGCGGGTGCGGGACATGGGTTTCCGTGAACTACCGGTGACCCATGGCCACGCCATCACCGCAGGCCGCCTGCCGCCGCATCACCGGGATCCCTTCGACCGCATGTTGGTGGCGCAGGCGATCACGGAGAACCTGACCCTGGCCACCCGCGACGCTTCCATCCCGCTCTACGAGGTCGACGTCCTCAAGGTGTAGGCCTCAGGCGTCGGCGGGGGTGGTGGCGGCACGCGCCGCCGCTACCAGCCGGGCGGTCTCGGCGGTCACCGCCTCGTCGCCGGGTGTCCCCGGGTCGTAGCGGACCGTCCAGGTCAGACCGTCGACCCCGGGCACCCGCCGGGCCGCGATCCGCCCGGCGCCGCCGGGCATCTCGTGGTGCGAGGTGTACGCCACCGAGCCGGTGACCCGGGCCCGGACCTGGTGCGGCAGGTCACCGGGGTCGACGAGCAGGTACGTCTCGGGGAGGCCGTCGGCGACCACCAGGTAGCCGTCGTGCTCGGCGACCGGCTCGGCCGGGGTGACTGTCAGCTCGCGGCCCGACCAGACCGCCTTGAGGATGTCGTGCCAGCCGATGCGGTCCACCCGGCCGGGCAGCCAGAGCCCCCGGTTACTGGCGACCAGCACGCCGTCGTTGCCGCCCTCGCCGGTCCCCGCGGCGGCCCAGGCGAGCACCCGCTCGTCGGCGGCCAGTGGCGGCCGGTCGGCCGACGGGAGTTTCGGCCGGCGGTTGAACAGACCCATCACAAACCTCCGGCGGCCTGCTCGCGCAGTGCCCGTGCGTGCTGTTCCAGCGAGAGCAGTTCCCCGAACAGCGCGAAGTATTCGTCCTTGTTGCTCACCGGGTTGATCCGCTGGACCTTCGATTTCAGGTCCCGGATGCGGCCGGTGACCGAACTCCACTGGAGCCGGGCCATGGTGATCGAGACGTACCGCGGGTCGGGCTCGCCGTCGATGCGCAGCGGCTCCACCGCCAGCTCACCGACGAGCGCCTGCCCGGCCAGGTCGTCGCAGGCGTCGCGGACCCGCTCGATCCAGACCGCGCCGCCGGTGGCGCCGGACGCGCCGCCGGCCGCGGCCACGGCGGCGCGCACCGCGACGTGCACCGGGTGCTGGTAGTCGCCCGCCTCGACCGCGTCGAACATCGGGCCGGCCAGTACCGGCTCCTGCAACGCCAGCTTCAGCGCCTCCCGCTCCACCATGGACCGGGGATTGTCCACAGCGGGCACGGCCCGGGCGGGGCGCGCGGGCGCGGCGCGGTTGCCGGGCGCCGGCTGCCCGTGCGCGGCGGTGAGCACCGCACGCTGCACCGGCTCGATCTCCATGCCGAGGTCACCGGCGAGCTTGCGCACGTACTCCGGGCGCTTCTCCCGGTCCTTGATCTTCGCCACCAGCGGCGCGGCGCGGCGCATGGCCTCGACCCGGCCGTCGACGGTGTCCAGGTCGAACCGGTTGATCATGTGCCGGAGCGCGAAGTCGACGAGCGGCTCGCGGCGGGCCACCAGGTCGCGTACGGCCAGGTCGCCCTTTGCCAGGCGCAGCTCGCACGGGTCCATGTTGTCCGGGCTGACCGCGATAAAGGTACGCCCGACAAAGCGCTGGTCGTCCTCGAAGGCGCGCAGCGCGGCCTTCTGCCCGGCCGCGTCGCCGTCGAAGGTGAAGATTATCTCCCCGGCCCGTTCGTCGCTGTCGAACAGCACCCGGCGCAGCACCGAGATGTGGTCACCGCCGAACGCGGTGCCGCAGGTCGCCACCGCTGTCGGCACATCGGCCAGGTGGCAGGCCATCACGTCGGTGTAGCCCTCGACCACCACCACCTTGCCCTGCTTGGCGATCTCCCGCTTGGCCTGGTCGATGCCGTAGAGGACGTGCGACTTCTTGTAGATCGGCGTCTCGGGGGTGTTCAGGTATTTCGGGCCGTCGTCGTCGTCGAAGATCTTGCGGGCGCCGAAGCCGATGACGTCGCCGGTGATGTCCCGGATCGGCCACATCAGGCGACGGCGGAAACGGTCGATCAGCGAGCCGGAGCGGGCCGGGCGGGAGAGGCCGCCGGTGACCAGCTCGTCGTGGGTGAAGCCCTGCTGGCGCAGGTGCTTGGTGAGCAGGTCCCAGGCGTCCGGGGCGAATCCGCAGCCGTACCGCTCGGCGGCGGCCCGGTCGAAGCCGCGCCGGGCGAGGAACTCGCGGGCCGGGCGGGCGCCGGCGGTGGTGAGCTGGGCCTGGTAGAAGTCGGCGGCGGCGGCGTGTGCGGCCACCAGGCGCTGCCGCTGCCCCTGCTGCGGCCGGGGCCGCGGCGCGGACCTGTCGTCCTCGACGTAGCGCAACTGGATGCCGGCGCGGGCGGCCAGCCGCTCGACCGACTCGACGAAGCTGAGGTGCTCGGCGTCCATCAGGAACTTGATCGCGTCGCCGCCGACCCCGCAGCCGAAGCAGTAGAACACGTTGCGGGCGGGCGAGACGTTGAACGACGGGCTCTTCTCGTCGTGGAACGGGCAGAGCCCTTTGAGGTTGCCGCCGCCGGCCGACTTGAGCGTCACCACCTCGGAGATGACGTCCGCGATGGCGGTGCGCTCGCGGACCAGCGCGATGTCCTCGTCCCGGATCCGCCCCGCCATGACCGCCACCCCCTCGGCGTACATCCTGCCCTGCCGGACCGGCGTTCCGGCGGCCGGGGGGACGGGCGTGTGGCCGACCACGCCCGTCCCGACGGCTCAGGCCGAGCGGGCCGCCGCGGGGTCGCCGATGCGTGGGAACGGCTCGATGGAGAACACCACCTCGACCGGCACCTCGAAGTACGCGGCGATGCGCAGCGCCAGGTGCAGGCTGGGCCGGAACTCGCCGCGCTCCAGGTAACCCACTGTCTGGTAGTGCACACCGAGCGCGTCGGCCAGCTGCCGCCGGGAGATGCCCCGTTCGGCGCGCAGCACCGCGATGCGGTTGTGCACTGTCTCGCTCATCGACGCCCTCTCATCCGACCCGCTGCATGGCCCGCTCCCGCCGGGCGGCGACCCGCGAGCCGGACTCCCGGCGGGCCATCCTGCGCAGCACCACAGGGGCCAGCACCAGCCCGAGCACCGCCCAGGCGCCGAGCACCCCGAGCGTCTCCAGGTGCCGCCAGGAGCCGCCGAGTTCGACAGCCGCCAGGTCGGCCGGGAGCAGCGCCGAGCGCATGCCCAAGCCTAGCCAGTAGAGCGGGAAGACCTGGGCGACGCCCTGCAGCCAGCCGGGCAGGTCGTTGATCGGGTAGAAGATGCCGGACATCGCGATCAGACCGAAGATCGGCATCACCACCAGGCCCATGTTGCGCGGGTTCTCGACCAGCGAGCCGATCACCGCGCCCAGCGGCAGCGTCGCCACCAGCCCGAGCGGCACCACCCAGGCCAGGGTGAGCCAGGCGCCGGGGTCGCCGAGCCGCAGCCCGTCGAGAAAGAACAGGCCGGGTGTGAGCTGGATGGCTACGCCGATCAGCGAGACCGCCGCGACCAGCACGATCTTGCCGACCAGGTAGCCGAGCATCCCGTCCGGGATCGCCTTGGCGCGCAGCAGCGTGCCGTCCTCCCGGTCGATCACGAGCTGGTTGGCCAGGCCGAGCAGGCCACCGAAGAGCAGGCCCATGCCCAGCGCGCTGGGCAGCGTCCGGGCGCCGAGGGAGAAGTCGGTGCCGGGCACCGTCGAGCCGCGCATCCAGAACACGGCGACCAGCAGCACGACGGTGGGGAAGAAGTAGGTCCACAGGTCCTGGCCGTTTGTGAACGTGGCGCGCAGCTCGATCACGCCGCGCCGCAGCCCGGCCCGGAGCGCGTTCGTGGTGGGGTTCATCGGTTCGCCTCCTGCTGCCACACCCGCTCGGCCCGGCCGGTACGGATACCCGTCTCCTCCTCGTGCACCAGCGCCAGGTACGCGTCCTCCAGGCTGGCCCGGCGCACCTCCAGCTCTTGTATCCGGTCGCCGTGCTCGCGGAGCAGGGCGCGCAGGAACGCGGTGGCGTCGGGGGTGGCGTGCACGTACCGCTCGCCGTCGCGGGTCCAGCGCACCTCGGCGTCCCCCGCCACGCGCCGGGCGAGCTGGTCCGGGGACCCCTCGGCGATGATCCGGCCACCGGCCAGGATGAGGATGCGGTCGGCCAGCTTCTCGGCCTCGGCGAGGTCGTGCGTGGTCAGCACGATGGTCGTGTCGTCCAGGTCGGCCAGGCGGTGCACCAGCTCGTGGAACTCGCGCCGGGCGGCCGGGTCGAAGCCGACAGTCGGCTCGTCCAGGAACAGCAGCTCCGGCCGGCCGACGATGCCGACCGCGACGTCGAGCCGGCGGCGCTGGCCGCCGGAGAGCCGGGCCACCCGGCTGCCGGCGTGCGCGGCCAGGCCCACCGTCTCCAGCAGCTCGTCGACCGGCCACGGGCGCGGGATCCGGTCGGTGGCGTACGGCGCGTAGAAGTCGCCGAGGTGGGCGAGCAGTTCCCGCACCCGCCACTTGCCGTGGTCGCGCCAGGACTGGAGCACCACGCCCAGCCGTGCGCGCCACCGTTCGTCGCCGCGCGCGGGGTCGGTGCCGAGCACCCGCACCGTGCCGGCCGAGGGCAGCCGGAAGCCTTCGAGGATCTCGATGGTGGTGGTCTTGCCCGCGCCGTTGGGCCCGAGCAGCGCCACCACCTCGCCCCGCCGGGCGGTCAGGTCGACGCCGTGCAGCACGTCGACGGCGCCGTAGCGCATGCGCAGATCCCGCACGTCGAGGACGAGATCCTCGTCGGGTGGTCGCGGGGCCGCGACGGTCCCGGAGAGTTCGACCGCAGTCATGCCTCGAAATGTAGCACCTGTACTACAAATCGAGGTACCCCCACTCAGCCGCGAGGCCTGTGGAACCAGCGGGTGACGGGGGCCGATGCCCACGCCGGCGCTGAACATCATGACGATCCAGGTCGGCGCCCAGCCGGATCCGGCGAACGCCTCGGGAGGCCCGTCAGGCGGCGGCGGCCTCCTCGGCCTCGACCGCGGCGTTCCAGGCCGGCTTCGTGGAGCGCCAGCCCTCGTCGTCCATGCCGCGCCGCCAGTAGCCGGAGATGGACAGGTCACCCCGGGGCACGCCGCGTTCCAGGCGCAGCAGCCGCCGCAGCTCCTTGACCGCGCCGGCCTCGCCGTGCACGAACGCGTGCACCCGGCCGGGCGGGAACTCCAGCGCCCGGACCGCCTCGACCAGCGGCTCGCCGTACGGGCGCCCGTCCCGGTGCAGCCAGCGCAGGTCGAGGGCGGCGGCACTGGTCAGCGGCAGTTCGTCGGCCGGGCCGCCCACCTCGACGTACACCGTCGCGCGGGCCCCGGCGGGCAGCCGTTCCAGGGCGGCGGCGATGGCCGGCAGCGCGCTCTCGTCGCCGGCCAGCAGGTGCCAGTCGGCCGCCGGGTCCGGCGCGTACGCCCCGCCCGGCCCGGTGAACAACACCCGGTCGCCGGGACGCAGCGCCGCCGCCCACGGCCCGGCCAGCCCCTCGTCGCCGTGGTGCACCACGTCCACTGTCATCTCACCGGCCGCGGCGTCCCAGGCCCGGACCGTGTACGCGCGCAGACGCGGCCACTGCTCCGCCGGGAACTCCCGCTTGATCGTGGCCAGGTCGACCGGGTACGGATAGGTCACCCCGGCCGGCGGGAAGACGAACTTCACGTAGTGGTCGGTGTACGCGCCGACGGGCAGCCCGGCCAGCTCGGGACCGCCCAGGACGAGGCGGATCAGGTGCGCCGTGGGCCGCGTGGTCCGGACGACCGTGGCGGCGGTGAGCTTCTTCGGGCGGTCCGTCATGACGCTTAGGCTAGCCTAAGCTCCGCGGCGGTGAATCCGTCAGCTCGGTGACACCAGGCGGGCGTGCCAGGCCAGCGCGGCCGGATCGGTGAGCGAGGCGACCTGGTCGATCACCACGCGCAGCCGCCCGGCGTCATCCGGAGCGTCCCGCCACAGCGGCGCGAACATCGGATCCAGCGCGTCCGGCGCCCGGTCCAGCAGTGCCACGACCAACCCGGCCAGGACGTCCCGCTGCCGCGCGTAGCGCTCCTCCGCACCGGGGCGGCGCATCACGTACCGCAGCGCGATGCCCTTGAGCAGCGCGCACTGCGCCCGGATCCGGCGCGGCACCACCAGGTCGGCGGCGTAGCGGCGGTGTGGGCCGGGGCCGTGGCGCTGCTGCGTGGCGGCCACCACTGCGGAGACGAACCGGCCGGTGAGCACGCTCGTGGTGGCCTTCAGCGCGGCGAGGGCGCGGTGGCTGCCGTCGTACGCGGCCAGCGGGGCGAGAACCGGATCGGCGAGCAGCTCACCCAGCACCTCGCCCAGGTCCTCCGGCGCCTCGCCGGAGTAGGTGGCGGCAACGTCGGCGCAGAGCGCCCGCCGCTCGTCCTCCTCGGCCAGCAGCGGGCGCAGGTCGACGTACCCGCCGTGGATGCCGTCCTCGACGTCGTGCACCGAGTACGCCACGTCGTCGGCCCAGTCCATCACCTGAGCCTCCAGGCAGCGCCGGTCGCCGGGCGGGGCGCCCTCGCGCAGCCAGTCGAAGACCGGGCGGTCGTCGGCGTACACGCCGAACTTGCGTTCACCGGGCCGGCGCGGCCACGGGTACTTGCTCACCGCGTCCAGCGCGGCCCGGGTCAGATTCAGCCCGGCCGGGCGCCCGTCCGGGGCGAACACCTTCGCCTCCAGCCGGGTGACGACCCGCAGCGTCTGCGCGTTGCCCTCGAAGCCGCCGCAGGCGGCGGCCAGCTCGTCCAGCGCGTACTCCCCGTTGTGCCCGAACGGCGGGTGCCCCAGGTCGTGCGCCAGCCCGGCGGTGTCCACCACGTCCGGGTCGCAGCCCAGCCGGGCGCCCATCTCGCGGGCGATCTGCGCGACCTCCAGCGAGTGGGTCAGCCGGGTACGCAGGAAGTCGTTCGTCCCGGCGGCGTGCACCTGGGTCTTCGCGGCGAGCCGGCGGAACGCCGCCGAGTGCAGCACGCGGGCGCGGTCCCGCTCGAACGGCGACCGGCCGTGCCCGGTGTCCTTCGGCGCCTCGTCGACCAGCCGGGCCGCGTCGCTCATCTCTCCCGCAACACGCAGAACTCGTTGCCCTCCGGATCGGCGAGCACCGTCCACTCCACGTCTCCCTGGCCGATGTCGACGTGCCGCGCGCCCATGTCGACAAGACGCTCCACCTCGGCCTCCATGTCGGCCGGACGCAGGTCGATGTGCAGCCGGTTCTTCCCCTCCTTCGGCCCGGCGACCGGGACGAAGACGAGACCGGGCGCGGTGTCGGGAGTGCGGCGGATCTCCACCTCGTCCGGCTTGTCGGAGATCACCTGATAGCCGAGCGCCTCCGCCCACCAACTGGCGAGCCGGGACGGGTCCCGGGCGTCGATGGTCAGGTTCTCCCAGACGGCGGTCATGCGCCCACCCCTCCTGATCGACACGTGGCGGAAGCTCAGGTTACGCCGAGGAGACCGGAAAGGCGCGTCGGGCGTACGCGGGGCCGCCGGCGAGCACCGGCGGCCCCCCGTCGGTCAGCGGGAGTCCGAACCGGTGGTGGTGATGGCCGCGCGACCCGCCTCCAGCCGGGCCACCGGCACCCGGAACGGCGAGCAGGAGACGTAGTCCAGTCCGACCTCGTGGAAGAAGTGCACCGAGTCCGGGTCGCCGCCGTGCTCGCCGCAGACGCCGAGCTTCAGCCCTGGACGGGCCGCCCGGCCCTCCTCGGCGGCGATGCGGATCAGCCGGCCGACGCCGTCGGTGTCGATCGACTCGAACGGCGAGATGCCGAAGATGCCCAGTTCCAGGTAGCGCCAGAAGAACGCGCCCTCCACGTCGTCGCGGGAGAAGCCCCAGCCCATCTGGGTCAGGTCGTTGGTGCCGAAGGAGAAGAACTCGGCCGCCTCGGCGATCTGCCCGGCGGTCAGCGCCGCCCGGGGCACCTCGATCATCGTGCCGATCAGCACCTCGACGCCGCTGTCCCCGACCACCTCGGCGATGATCCGCTCGGCCTCGGCGCGTACCGTCTCCAGTTCCTGCACGGCGCCGACCAGCGGCACCATGATCTCCGGGTAGGCCGTACCCCCGTCGCGGACGACGGCGACGGCGGCCTCGGCGATCGCGCGGACCTGCATGGCGAACAGGCCCGGGATGACCAGGCCGAGCCGGACGCCGCGCAGGCCCAGCATCGGGTTCTCCTCGTGCATCCGCCGCACGGCGGCGAGCAACGCCTCCTCCTTCGCGACGTCCTCGCCGCGCTCCTGGGCCACCGCGACGTTCACCGCGAGCTGCTCCAGCGGGGGCAGGAACTCGTGCAGCGGTGGGTCGATCAGCCGCACGGTGACCGGCAGGCCCTCCATCTCCCGGAAGATCTCGACGAAGTCGGCCCGCTGCAGCGGCAGCAGCGCGGCGAGCGCGTCCTCGCGCTCCCGCGCGCCGGAGGCGAGGATGAGCCGCTCGACCAGCTCGCGGCGGTCGCCGAGGAACATGTGCTCGGTGCGGCACAGGCCGATGCCCTCGGCGCCGAAGCGCCGCGCCCGGGCCGCGTCCGCGCCGGTGTCGGCGTTCGTGCGCACCCGCAGCCGCCGCGTGGCGTCGGCGTGCGTCATGATCCGGTGTACGGCGCGGACCAGCGCGTCGTCGATGGTCTCCGGGTCGAGTTCGCCCTCGAAGTACTGCACCACCTCCGACGGCATGACCGGCACCTCGCCGAGGTAGACAGTGCCGGTGGTGCCGTCGATCGAGATCACGTCGCCCTCGTTCACCACGTGGCCGCCCACTGTGAACTTCTTCGCCGGCACGTTCACCTCCAGCTCGTCGGCGCCGGAGACGCAGGTCTTGCCCATGCCGCGGGCCACCACGGCGGCGTGGCTGGTCTTGCCGCCCCGCGAGGTCAGGATGCCCCTGGCGGCGATCATGCCGTTGAGATCGTCCGGGTTGGTCTCCCGGCGGACCAGGATCACCGCCTCGCCCTCGGCGGCCAGCTCGACCGCGCGGGCCGAGGTGAACACGACCTTGCCGGACGCCGCGCCCGGGGAGGCGCCGATGCCCTTGGCGACCGGCTGGAACTCGTGGTCGAGCTGGAAGCGCGGGAACATGAGCTGGGCGAGCTGCGCGCCGTTGACCCGGTGCAACGCCTCGTCCAGGTCGATCAGGCCCTCGTCGACGAGCTGCCCGGCGATGACGAACGCGGCGGCGGCGGTACGCTTGCCGACCCGGGTCTGGAGCATCCAGAGCTTGCCGCGCTCGATGGTGAACTCGATGTCGCAGAGGTCCTTGTAGTGCTCCTCCAGCCGGGCCATGATGCCGAGCAGCTGGTCGTAGGAGGCCTTGTCGAGCTGCTCCAGCTCCTGCAACGGCACCGTGTTGCGGATGCCGGCGACCACGTCCTCGCCCTGGGCGTTCGCCAGGTAGTCGCCGTAGATGCCCTGCGCGCCGCTGCCCGGGTCGCGGGTGAACGCGACGCCGGTGCCCGAGTCGGGGCCGAGGTTGCCGAACACCATCGCGACCACGTTGACGGCGGTGCCCAGGTCGGCCGGGATGCGCTCCTGCCGGCGGTAGAGCACCGCCCGCTCGGCGTTCCACGAGTCGAAGACCGCGCGGATGGCGAGGTCGAGCTGCTCGCGCGGCTCCTGCGGGAACTCGCGGCCGGTGTGATTGGCGAAGATCTTCTTGTACGCGTCGACCAGCCCGCGCAGGTCGTCGGCGTCCAGGTCCAGGTCGTTGTGCGTGCCCTTGGCGCTCTTGATCTCGTCCAGCGCGTGCTCGAACTCCTCGCCCGGCACCTCGCAGACGGTCTTGCCGAACATCTGGATCAGCCGCCGGTAGGAGTCCCAGGCGAACCGATCCGCGCCGCCGGAGGCGACCCGGTCAGCACTGCCTCCGGCCTGCCGTGCGAGTCCTTCGACGCTGCGGTCGTTGAGGCCGACGTTGAGGACGGTCTCCATCATGCCGGGCATGGAGAACTTGGCGCCGGAGCGGACCGAGACCAGCAGCGGGTCGTCCGGGTCGCCGAGGCGCCGGCCCATCTCGCGCTCCAGCGACTCCAGGTGCGCCTCGATCTGCGCGGCCAGGCCGTCCGGCTCGCGCCCGGTCGTCAGGTACGTCTTGCAGGCCTCGGTGGTGATCGTGAAGCCGGGCGGGACCGGCAGCCCGAGGTTCGTCATCTCGGCCAGGTTGGCCCCCTTGCCGCCGAGCAGATCCTTGAGATCCCTGTTGCCCTCGGCGAAGTCGTAGACGTACTTCCGCTCGACCGAATCGTGCGCTGCCACCAGAGCCCTCCCACGCGCGCCATTGACACTTAACGAAGGTTCAGTTCGGACATACCCCGGTAGTGACCACCGGCAATCCCGGCTCGTCAGCGTCGGTGGGCCGAAGGCTAGGCGAGTTTCGCGAAACCTGGGAGCGTTCGGTGACTTTCGGCACAACGGTCACCACAATCCGCGTTCGTACGGGTTTTTGGGAACGCTTCCACGAGCACGATCACGCAATTCCGCTTCCTCTCGTACTCTTGACGTCACTACATCTCGCGGATCCTCACCTTTGCCATATCCCGCGCGAATACACCCTCGGAGCCGCCGTCGTGCCGACGACCCCCACCGCCCCGGAGACCGGGCCGGAGCCGACCGCCACCCGCCCTGCCAGCACACCTTCCGGCGACGTACCCCCGATGTCGCCGCCCGGTGCGGCGTCCCTCGCCGGTGCGGTGCCCTCGGCCGGTGCGGGAGCGCCGGCCGGTGCCGCGGCGGACGCAGGGCTGCCCGGCGTGCCGGCGCCCGCCGCCGAGTTGGCGCGTGTGGCCGCGAGCCGCGCCGACGGCGCGCTCGCCACAGCGGCACCGGTCCGCCTCGACGACGTGGTGCCGGCGCCCGAGCGGGTGGTCCCGGACCCGGCGTCGGACTTCACCCTGAGCGCGGACGCGGTGCTGCGGGTCAGCCCCGCGGGGCGGGACGTGGCCGAACAGCTCGCCGCCTGGCTGCGCCCGGCCACCGGCTTCCCGCTCCCGGTCGCCGACGCCCCCGAGGGCGGCCTGCCGACGCTCACGCTGTCCCCGGCCGCCCTCGCCCGATCCGGCGAGCCGGACGGCACACGGCTCGGAGACGAGGGCTACCGGCTCGACGTGACCGCCGGCGGCGTCCGGATCACCGCCGCCACCCCGGCCGGACTGTTCCACGGCGCGCAGACGCTGCGGCAGCTGCTACCCGCGCCGATCGAGAGCCCGACCGTGGTCGCCGCGCGCTGGGCGGTGCCCGGCGGCACGATCGTCGACCGGCCGCGCTTTCCCTACCGGAGCGCCATGCTCGACGTCGCCCGCCACTTCTTCGCCGTCGAGGACGTACTGCGGGTGGTCGACCACCTGGCCCGCTACAAGCTCAACCACCTGCACCTGCACCTCACCGACGACCAGGGCTGGCGGATCGCCGTCGACTCCTGGCCCCGGCTCGCGGAGGTCGGCGGCGCGACCGCTGTCGGGGGCGGGCAGGGCGGCTGGTACACCCATGCCGACTACCGCCGCATCGTCGCGTACGCCGCCCGCCGCCACGTGACCGTGGTGCCCGAGATCGACCTGCCGGGCCACACCAACGCGGCGCTCGTCGCGTACCCCGAGCTGGCGCCCGGCAAGATCGCGCCGCCGCCGTACACCGGCACCGAGGTCGGGTTCAGCTACGTCGACCCCGCCGACGAGCGGACGTACGACTTCGTCGCGGACGTGGTCGGCGAGGTGGCCGCGCTGACGCCCGGACCGTGGCTGCACCTCGGCGGCGACGAGGCGTTCAAGGTGCCGGCCGACAGCTACCGCACCTTCGTGGACCGGGCGCAGCGGCTGGTCGCCGTCACCGGCAAGACAGTCGTCGGCTGGCACCAGCTCGCCCCGGCCGAACACGTCGACGGGCGCGTCCTGCAGTGGTGGGGCACGAACGGCGACGACCCGGAGACCGCCGACGCGGTACGCCGGGGCGCCCGGCTGATCCTCTCCCCCGGCAACCGCGCGTACCTGGACATGAAGTACGCCCAGGACACCCCGATCGGGAACGACTGGGCCGGTCTTATCGACGTACGCCGGGCGTACGAGTGGGATCCGGCGACCCACGTGCGGGGCGTACCGGCCGAGGCGGTGCTGGGGGTGGAGGCGCCGCTGTGGACCGAGTCGGTCACCACGATCGCCGAGGCCGAGTTCATGCTCTTCCCACGCCTGCCCGCCGTCGCCGAGCTGGGCTGGTCACCGCGCGAGACGCACGACTGGCCCCGGTTCCGCAGCCGGCTGGCCGGCCAAGGCCCGCGCTGGACCACCGCCGGCATCACCTTCCACCCCTCCCCCGAGATCCCCTGGCCGGTGACGGTGCCACCGCAGCACCGCCCGACCGACCGGCCCGGTCACGACCGCACGCCGCTGGGGTGAGGCCGGTGGCGTCGTCCGGCCAGCCTCACAGTCAGGTCAGACATCTCATCCCGGTGATCCCGTTGGCGAGCTCGCTGCCGGACCCACTCAGCACCCGGAGCGAGTTGACGTCGCCGGAGTAGGCCACCTCGCCCGCCCGGTCGCACAACTGCCGGCCCGGGCCGGCGTCACCGTCGCCCAGCGTGGTGGCGACCACGACCGTGGTGCACTGCCCCTCCACTGTCACCGCGCGGACCTGGTCCGACCGGAGGTGCCGACTGACCGTGTCGGCGATCGCCCCGCACGGGACCTCGGTGGCGGTCGGACTCGGCGCCGCGGCGCCCGGCGAGGGCGGGCTGGACGGGCCGTCGGCCTCGGAACAGCCGGCCAACGACGCGATGCCGAGCGTGATCACCGAGGTGACGAGCGTGACGTGCCTGACCGGGCTCATGTGCTGACCGTCCTTACGTGTCGGATTTGGTCTCGAAGCGGGCGTCATGCCGGTGCCCGTCCGGTGAGCAGCAGGAGACCGCCGGGCAGCCGGTAGCCGGCCCCGGGCTCGCGGAACCGGGCGAGCAGTGCGGCCACCCCGGCCCGCGCCGCGGCCTGCCGCGACGGGCCGGCGGCCCGGTACACGGCCCCGGCCGGGCCGACCTCGATCAGCCAGTCGGCGACGGTGTCCGGGTCGTCGGGTGCGGTCAGGGTGACGTCGTGGGAGTCGACCGCGATGTCGTCGAATCCGGCCTCGGCCAGGACGCGACGGGCCCGCGCCGGGTCGGCGAGGGCGAACGGCCCCGGCTCGTCGCCGACCGGCAGTGGCGGCAGCGCCCCGACGTGCGGGGCGGCGCCGAGCACCGCCGCGATCAGCCACGGGGTCGTGCTCCCGTCCCGGAAGACGGTCGCCGCCAGCCGTCCCCCGGGGCGCAGCGCCCGCCGTAGGGTGCGGCACCCGGTGACCGGGTCGGCGAGCAGCATCAGGGCCATCCGGGAGTGCACCGCGTCGAACGGCGCGCCCGGGACGACGTCCAGGGTGTCCAGGTCGGCCACCATGAACCGCAGCCGAGGATGACGGCCGTTCGGGAAGCGCGCGACGGCGGCGGCCAGCATCTCGGCGGACAGGTCGAGGCCGACGGCCTCCCCGGTCGGCCCGACCGCCGCCCCCAACTCGGCCGTGGTGCCGCCGCAGCCGCAGCCGACGTCGAGGATCCGCTCGCCCGGCCGCGGGCGCAGCCACTCCAGGGCGACCGCGCCGAGTCGTCGCCCCCAGTGGTCCTGGCGGTCGGCGTGGCGCACCCAGCCCGGTGCCGCCCCCGACCAGAAGGCGGCGTTGCGGTCCCGCAGGTCGGCCAGGTCCGCCATCAGAACGGCATCTCGGCGCCGTCGACCGTCACGGACCGGAAGCCGGCGGCCTTGCTCGCGTCGAATCCGTCGGCCTGGGCCGCCAGGCCCGCCGCCCGGACGAGTCGCTCGGACTGGAAGCGCCGGAACGCGGCCTCGTCCTGCCAGATGTTGATGATGCGCCAACCGCCCTCGACCGGCCCGGCGACGTGGGCGAGCAGGCCCGGCGGCCGGTCGGGACCGAGGTGTCGCTCGACCAGCCGGTATTCGTCCTCGCTGACGCCGGGCATCTCCTGAACCACACCGAACGGCACGATGATCAACTCTTTTCGATAGAGTGTTGCTCTATCTAATAGATGACTACACTCGCGCCGTGGGTGTCAAGAGGAGGTACGAGTCGGCAAGACGTCAGGAGCAGGCCCGCCAGACCCGGCGGGCGATCCTCGACGCGGCCGGCAAGCTGTTCGTCGACCCGGGCTACGCCGCCACCCCGCTGACCGCCGTCGCCGCCGAGGCCGGCGTCGCCGTACAGACCGTGTACGCGATCTTCGGCAACAAACGCCACCTGCTCTCCGCGCTCGTCGACGTGACCATCGCCGGCGACGACGAACCGGCCGCGCTGCCCGACCGGCCGTTCGTCGCGGAGATCCGGGCGCTGCCCGACGCCCGGGCGAAACTGGCCCGCTACGCCCGGCACCTCAGCGCGACCCAGGCCCGGCAGGTCGACATGATGATCGCCCTCACCGGCGCCGCCAGCGCCGACCCCGACGCAGCCGCCATCTGGCGCAAGAACGTGGCGGAACGCCGGCGCGGCATGGCGATGTTCGCGGCCGAACTCGTCGCCACCGGCTCCGTGCGGCCCGACCACGACGTCGACAGCGTCGCCGACGTGCTGTGGCTGGCGATGGACTTCCGCAACTACGACTGGCTGGTGCGGCAGCGCGGCTGGCCGGTCGACCGGTTCGAACGCTGGTACGTCGACACCGTCGCCGCCGCCGTGCTGGCCTGAGCCGCCCCGGCCCGCCGAACCGCACCCCGCCGTTGGGTCTGGGGTGCGCCGTCCGGTCCGGGGGCACGTGGGGCATCGATCGAGTTGATGGATCTGAGGTATGTCCGAAAAGTCCGGATCGGCCGGCCCGGAATCCCTGCCCGCCTCCGGGCGTTGTACATGGCTGGACGCGGTGAGCCGGCCGGAGCCCGTGCCGGTGGAATGCCGGACCCCGCCCGTCGGTTACACCCCCCGAGCCGCCCGAGCGCTCCGAGCAGGTCGCCGCCGCTGACCGCCGGGCCGGGCAGACCCCCGCGGCGCCCCCGTGCCGCACACCCCCGAACCAGAGGAGTCGCATCATGCGTACCGATCTGATCCGCAAGACCGTTCTGACCGCTGCCGGTATCGCCGCCACCGCCGGTGGCATCGCCGGCCCCGCCCTCGCCGCGCAGGCCACCCCGGCCGAGCGCGCCGCCCAGGTCGTCACCAACGACCGCAAGCACGGCGAGCGGGAACTGGACGTGCGCTACGAGGCCCAGCCCAACTTCTACTTCTGCGGCCCCGCCGCCGCCCGTAACGCGCTGAGCGTGCAGGGCAAGAACATCGACGTGCACGCCATGGCCGAGGAGATGGGCACCACCGAGGCCGGCACCAACTCCATCAACGACATCACCCCGGTGCTGAACAAGGAGACCGGCAAGGACGTCTACAAGTCCACCGAGATCCCCGTGGACAAGGCCCGCGACCGTGACAAGGTCGAGAAGCTGCGCGCCGACGTGGTGCGTACGGTCGACGACGGCCGGGCCGTGGTCGCCAACATCGCCGGCACCGCCACCGACACCGACGGCAACACCCACTCCTTCGAGGGTGGCCACTACATCAGCGTGGTGGGCTACCGCGACGGCGGCAAGGTCGTGACGATCGCCGACTCGGCCAACCCGAACCAGGCCTCCTACCGGATGGACGTGGACGAGCTCGCCCGCTGGATCGCCAGCCGCGGCTACAGCTCCTGACCGAACGACATGACGAAGGGCCCGACCCCGCTACGGGGGCCGGGCCCTTCGGCATATCCGGGTCAGCCGCCGGAGTCGTCCAGCTCGGCGCCGTCCGGCGGGGTGTCGTCGTCGCGGCTGGCCAGCCAGCCGTCGGGCAGGAACACCTTGCCCGGGGAGTTGGTGCGGCCGCGCGGCTGGCCGAGGTTCTCCACCGGGAACGGTACGGCCGGGTCGAGCTTGCCGAGCAGGTCGTCGAGCTGCGTCAGGCTCTCGATCATGGCGAGCGAGCGGCGCAGTTCGCTGCCGATCGGGAAGCCCTTCAGGTACCAGGCGACGTGCTTGCGGAAATCGGTGCAGCCGTCCCGCTCGCCCCGGGCCGGGTTCCGGGCGCCCGCCACGAACTGCTCCACCAGCAGTTCGGCGTGCCGGCGCATGGTCACCGCCACCTCGCCGAGGCTGGGCAGCCGCCGCTCGGTGCTCCCGTGGAACGCGGCCTCCAGGTCGGCGAACAGCCACGGCCGGCCCAGGCAGCCCCGCCCGATCACCACGCCGTCCACGCCGGTGTGCGCGACCATCCGCAGCGCGTCGTCGGCCTCCCAGATGTCGCCGTTGCCGAGCACCGGCACGTCGAGCGCCGACTTGAGCGTGGCGATCGCGTCCCAGTCGGCGGTGCCGGAGTAGCGCTGCGCGGCCGTACGCCCGTGCAGGGCGACCGCCGCGACGCCCGCATCCTGGGCCGCCAGCCCTGCCTCGACGTACGTCAGATGGTCGTCGTCGATGCCCTTGCGCATCTTGACGGTGACCGGCACCCCGGCGGGTGACGCGGCGTCCACGGCGGCCTTGACCAGCCGGGCGAACAGCCGGCGGCGCCACGGCAGGGCGGAGCCGCCGCCACGGCGGGTCACCTTGGGCACCGGGCAGCCGAAGTTGAGGTCGATGTGGTCGGCCAGGTCGCGCTCGACCACGATCCGCACGGCGGCGGCGGTGATCTCCGGGTCGGTGCCGTAGAGCTGGAGGCTGCGGGGCTGCTCCTCGGCGCCGAAGGCGATCATGCGCAGCGTCTTCGGATTCCGCTCGACCAGCGCCCGGGTGGTGATCATCTCGCAGACGTAGATGCCGCCGCCCTGCTCACGGCAGAGCCGGCGGAAGCCGACGTTGGTGATCCCGGCCATCGGCGCGAGCACCACCGGCGGCCACACCCGATGCGGGCCGATGGTCAACGCGGGCAGGGTCGCAGCGGTCACCTGACCAGTGTAGGGAGGGGTTCCCGGGTATCGACGCCTACCGGGCCGCCACCCGCTGCGGCGCGGGTGACGGCGTGGTCCCGGGCTCCCCCGCCGGCATGATCAGCAGCAGCGCGAGGACGCCCAGCCCGCCCGCGACGGCGCCGACGAACTGCACGACGCCGTAGCCGACCCCGGCGGCGAGCAGCGTGAGGAAGACCGCCACGGAGATCGCCCCGGCCACGTGGGTGGTCGACTCGAACACCGCCGAGGCCGTTCCCTGGTCGCTCGGCGGCGCGTCGCCGACACACACCCGGGTCAGCCCGACGTAGATCGGACCGGCGCTGAGCCCCCAGGCGACCAGGACGGCCGTGACGAGGATCAGCGGACCGCCCGCGTTGACCGCCACCAGTGCGAGCGTGACCGCGCACAGGGCCAGCGCCACCGCGACGACCCGCCGCGCGCCGAACCTGCGGATCAGCGCGCCTGCCGGAGCGGCGCTGACCAGCGCGCCGAGCAGCACCGGGGCCAGCACCAGCCCGGCGCCCGCCGGGGACAGGCCGTGGACCTCCTGGAGGTAGAGACTGCCCACGACCACCACCACCGCGTACGCGGCCGAGTGGGCGGCGAAGGCGAGGCAACCGGCGACCAGCGGGCGCGACCGGAGCAGGGACGGCCGGACCAGCGGGTCGGCCACCCGCCGCTCGACGCGCACCAGCAGGAACAGCAGCACCAGGGAACCGGCGACCGCGCCGAGCGCGACCGGGTCCGGACCCGACTCGGCGATCCGGTTGGCGCCGAAGATCAGCGCGAGCAGCATGCCGGTGGCGAGGACCGCCCCGGCGAGGTCCAGCCGCTGCCGGCCGCCCGGGTCGGGTCGGCTCGCCGGCAGCAGCAGCCGGGCCGCCACCATCGCCACCAGTCCGACCGGCACGGTGGCCAGGAAGACCCAGCGCCAGCCGAGGTGTGACGTGATCAGGCCGCCGACGATCGCCCCGGCCAGACCGGCCGTGTTCGCGGCGGCGGCGACGACCGCGAACACCCGGCTGCGCCACGGCTCGTCGGGGAAGTACGTGGCCGCCGACGCCAGGGTCGCCGGGATGGCGAGGGCCGCGCCGGCGCCCTGCAACACCCGGCCGAGCAGCAGCAGGGGCAGCGCGGTCGCCAGCCCGGCCAGAGCCGAGCCGAGAGTGGCCAGCGCGAGGCTGACGACGATCAGCCGGCGTCGCCCCCACAGGTCGCAGAGCCGGCCCCCGAGCAGCAGCAGGCCGCCGATGCTCAGCGAGTACAGCGTCACGACCCACTGGAGGCGGCCCGGGTCGAGGTGGAACTCGGCACCGATGCGCGGCAGCGCGGTGGCCACCGCCAGGCTGTCGAACAACACCAGGAACATGGCGCTGGCCAGGACCAGGGCGGTGGGCCACCGATGCGCCACCGCTGCGGGCGCCGGCGTGGCGGACGGTCCGGTGGTTGCCTGCCGCATCTCGCCCCCTTCGCTGCCGGTGAGGGATCTCCTACCCGGCGCTCCCGCCGGATAACGGCACCCGGCTCGCGGGATTCAGACACGTCGACCCGTCGTCCGGCCCGGTGGACACGGAGAAGGGCGCCGTCGGCGACGGCGCCCTTCTCGGTGAGACGTCAGCAGCCGGGCAGGCGCTCGATCAGGTAGCGCTCGACCTGGTCCAGCGAGACGCGCTCCTGGGCCATGGTGTCCCGGTTCCGGACCGTGACGGCGTTGTCGTCGAGCGTGTCGAAGTCGACCGTGACGCAGAACGGCGTGCCGATCTCGTCCTGCCGGCGGTAGCGGCGGCCGATCGCCTGCGAGTCGTCGAACTCGACCACCCAGCGCTTGCGCAGGTCGGCGGCGAGCTGCTTGGCCTTCGGCGACAGCGCCTCGTTGCGCGACAGCGGCAGCACCGCGACCTTGACCGGGGCCAGCCGCGGGTCGAAGCGCATGACCGTGCGCTTGTCCACGCCGCCCTTGGTGTTCGGCGCCTCGTCCTCGTCGTACGCCTCGAGCAGGAACGCCAGCACCGCGCGGGTGAGGCCGGCGGCCGGCTCGATCACGTACGGCATCCAGCGCTCGCCCTTGCCCTGGTCGAAGTACGACAGGTCGACGCCGGAGTGCTCGCTGTGCGTGGACAGGTCGAAGTCGGTGCGGTTGGCGATGCCCTCCAGCTCGGCGAAGTCGGTGCCGCCGAACTGGAACCGGTACTCGATGTCGACGGTGCGCTTCGAGTAGTGGGAGAGCTTCTCCTTGGGGTGCTCGTAGAAGCGCAGGTTCTCCTCGGACAGGCCCAGGTCGAGGTACCAGTTCCAGCGCTCGGAGAGCCAGTACTCGTGCCACTGCTCGTCGGTGCCCGGCTCGACGAAGAACTCCATCTCCATCTGCTCGAACTCGCGGGTCCGGAAGATGAAGTTGCCGGGGGTGATCTCGTTGCGGAACGACTTGCCGGTCTGCGCGATGCCGAACGGCGGCTTCTTGCGGGCGACCGTCTCCACGTTCTTGTAGTTGACGAAGATGCCCTGGGCGGTCTCCGGGCGCAGGTAGTGCATGCCCTCGTCGCTCTCCACCGGGCCCAGGAACGTCTTCATCAGGCCGTTGAACATCTTCGGCTCGGTGAAGGTGCCCTTGTTGCCGCAGTTGGGGCAGTTCAGCTCCGTCAGCGAGGTCAGCGGCTTGCCGTGCTTGGCCTCGTACGCCTCTTCCAGGTGGTCGGCGCGGAACCGCTTGTGGCAGGACTGGCACTCGGTCAGCGGGTCGACGAACTCGGCGATGTGGCCGCTGGCCTCCCAGACCTTGCGGGCCAGGATGACCGCCGAGTCGAGGCCGACGACGTCGTCACGCTGCTGCACCATGGTCCGCCACCACTGCCGGCGGACGTTCTCCTTCAGCTCGACGCCGAGCGGACCGTAGTCCCACGCCGACCGGGTGCCCCCGTAGATCTCGCTTGAGGGGAAGACGAAGCCTCGGCGCTTGGCGAGGCTGGTGACGGCGTCGATACGGTCGGCTGGCATGTTTCCTCCTACGCCGGCTGGCGGTCGGCGCGGTTGAGATGGATGGAACCGGGCTGTTCGGGACAACGGTACGACCGTGTCCGTCCCGAGCCCAGCAGAATACCGGGGGCCGGTCAGCCCACCCCGCAGACCTCCACGCCGCCCGTCTGCTGGTCCGGCGCCAGTGTCACGGTCTGCGCCTCCCGCCGGCCCCCGGCGAGCGTGACGTCCACCGGCACGGTGAGCGTGGCGAGGTCGACCTCGCCCACCCGGTAGCCGGAGATCTGCGGCTCGGCGGCCACCCGCCGCTCGAACTCGCGCCGGGGCTCGCGCTTCCGGATGTCCTCGCAGAGCGTGTCGTACGCCTTGGACCATTCCCGGGCCACGAGCGCCTGGTAGTAGTCGTTCGTGACCGCCCGGCCCTGCTCGCCGATAGCCTGGACGTTGCTCACCGCCAGACCGACCACCGCCGCGCCGCCTCCACCGCAGCAGATCAGCACTGCCAGCGCGCCCGCGCCGAGACCCAGCCAGAGCCGGGTGCGTCCGCCCTCGGTGGGCGGGGCGGCGAACGGCGGCGCGACGCCGGGCCCCTGCGGCGGCGCGGGCACCCCGTGGTCCGCCGGCGGCGCGGGCGGAACTGCTGGCGGGGGTGGCGCGGCCGGTCCGGGAGCGGTCATACGCGCCAGGGTAGTGCCCCGGCACTCAGCGGGACGGACCTGCGGCACGATCGCTGGCGACGACGACGATCTCACCCTCGGGGGCAGCGCTGGCGAGCGTCTCGTACGCCGACGGCTCGTCCGCCGACCGGGCGAGCAACGGCACGGCGGTGACCTTGACGTCGAAGCCGCCCAGCGCCCGCCGGTACGCCCCGACCGACTCCCACTCGGTGATCAGAACCCAGTGGTCCGGGTCGTCGAGCGCCCGCAGCAGCTCGCCGCGCAGGTAGCCGGGGCGGGCGGCGAGCGCGGCCAGCGCGGCGTGCGCCGCACGGGTGAACTCGTCCACCGTTTCGGCTTCCACCACGAAGCGGTTGGTGACCAGCACGGGGTTCCTCCTCGTAGAGTTTGTGGCATGCAGCGTACGCAGAGTCCCGTCCTGTCCCGGTTGGCACGGCTCAACCCGACGGCGGTGTTCCTGGCCGCGCTGGCCGTGGTGCTTGTCGGCCTCTTCGCACCCGGCCCGGCGGGCGGCGTCCTGCTGCTGGTGCTGGCCGGCGGGCTGGTCTGGCTGATGTCGGTCACCTGGCCGGTGCAGGCCGCGGCGACCCGGCTGCTCCGGCTGGTGATGCTCACCCTGTTGATCGCGGTGGCGCTTGCGAAGCTCATGGTCGGCTGACTCGGAAGCCGAGCTGACCTGCACTGACATGCAATCATGCGTTTTTGACAATAGTTTTCGTTGTCGCGGACAGTTGAGCCCATGACCGTTCGCGCACCTCGCCGTACCCTGATCGCCGCCGCCACCGCCCTGCTCGCCGCCGCCGGCCTGACCGCCTGCGCGGACGGCACGGGCGGCGCGAGCGAGCCGGGCAGGGTGGGCGTGGTGGCCGCGTTCTACCCGCTCCAGTTCCTCGCCGAGCGGATCGGCGGCGACACGGCCGCGGTCAGCAACCTGACCAAGCCCGGCGCCGAGCCGCACGACCTGGAACTCAACCCACGGCAGGTCGGCCAGATCGTCGACGCCGACGTGGTCGTCTACCTCAGCGGCTTCCAGGCGGCGGTGGACGAGGCCGTGGAGCAGAACGGCGGTGACCGCGCGTTCGACGTGGCGGGCGTGACGCCGCTGCGGGACGCCGCCGCCGGTGGGCACGACCACGACCACGAGGGCGAGGACGGGCACGCCGGCGAGGGCGGCGGCAGGGACCCGCACGTCTGGCTCGACCCGACCCGGCTGGCCACCATCGGCGACAAGCTCGCCGAGCGCCTCGGCAGGGCCGACCCGGACCACGCCGCCGACTACACCGCCCGCGCCGGCGCGCTGCGCACCGAGCTGACGAAGCTGGACACCGAGTACGCCGACGGCCTGCGCACCTGCCAGCGCCGCGAGGTGGTGACCAGCCACGCCGCGTTCGGCTACCTGACCGAGCGCTACGGGCTGGAGCAGATCGGCATCAGCGGGCTCACCCCGGAGACCGAGCCGTCCCCGCAGCGGCTCACCGAGGTCGCGAAGGAGGCCCGGGAGCACCAGGCCGGGACGATCTTCTTCGAGAGCCGGGTCAGCCCGAAGGTCGCCGAGACCATCGCGCGCGAGGTCGGGGCGAAGACCGCGATGCTGGACCCGCTGGAGGGCCCGCCCGCCGAGGGCGACTACCTCTCCGCGATGCGCGCCAACCTGCAGACCCTGCGAACCGCCCTGGACTGCTCATGACCCCACCCGTGATCGAGATCGCGCACGCCACGGTCGGCTACGACGGCCGCCCGGTGCTTCGTGACGTCTCGTTGACAGTGACCGCCGGAGAGGTGGTCGCCGTGCTCGGCGCCAACGGCTCCGGCAAGTCGACGCTCGTGCGCGCCGCGCTCGGCCTGGTGCCGGTCGGCGCCGGGTCGGTCGCCCTCTTCGGCACGCCGCGGCGCCGCTTCCGGCAGTGGCACCGCATCGGGTACGTGCCGCAGCGGCCCGGCGCGGGCAGCGGAGTGCCCGCGACGGTGCGCGAGGTGGTGGCGTCCGGGCGGCTGGCCCGCCGGGGCGTCCTGCGGCCCGCCGGGCGCGCGGACCGGGAGGCGGTGACGGCGGCGCTGGACGCGGTCGGGCTCGCCGACCGGGCCGGTGACCCGGTGTCCACGCTCTCCGGCGGCCAGCAGCAGCGCACTCTGATCGCCCGGGCACTGGCCGGCGGGCCGGAGCTGCTGGTGCTCGACGAGCCGACCGCCGGGGTGGACGCGGCCAGCCAGGAGGCGTTCGCCGAGGCGCTGCGCGGATTCCGCGACGGCGGCGGCACGGTGCTGCTGGTCGCGCACGAGCTGGGCCCGCTGCGCCCGCTGATCAGCCGGGCCGTGGTGGTGCACCAGGGCGGCATCGCGCACGACGGCGCGGTGCCGGAACCGGCCGGTCACCACGCCGACCCGGACCACGAGCACGTGCACCCGCACTGCGACGAGGAGCCCGCCCGGCTCTGGACAGGCATCTGAGATGGATCTCTTCCAGTACGACTTCATGCTCCGCGCCCTGGCCGGCGCGTTGATCATCGGGCTGGCCGCCCCGGCGCTCGGCATCTACCTGGTGCAGCGCCGGCTGGCGTTGATCGGCGACGGGCTCGGGCACGTGGCGCTCACCGGCGTCGGCGCGGGACTGCTGCTCAACCACTCCCCCGTGCTGGTGGCGGTGATCGCGGCGACGCTCGGCGCGGTGGTGATCGAGCTGGTCCGCGCGTACGGGCGCACCTCCGGTGACCTCGCGCTGGCGTTGCTGTTCTACGGCGGCATCGCCGGCGGCGTGATGCTGGTCGGGCTCTCCGACGCCAGCAGCGGGTCGCTCAACGCGTACCTGTTCGGGTCGCTGACCACCACCTCCCGGAGCGACCTGGTCACCATCTGCGTGCTCGGCGCGGTCCTGCTGGTGACCATGCTGGTGCTGCGCCCGGCGCTGTTCGCGGTCTGCCACGACGAGGAGTACGCGCGCGTGTCCGGCCTGCCGGTGCGGACGCTGAACCTGGTCATCGCGGTCGGCACCGCGGTCACCGTGACCATCGCCATGCGGGCGGTCGGAGTGCTGCTGATCAGCGCGCTGATGGTCGTGCCGGTGGCCACAGCGCAGCAGGTGACCCGGGGCTTCCGGTCCACCATGACGGCGGCCATGGCGCTGGGCCTGTTCGCCGCCGGCACCGGGGTCTGGGTGGCGGCGACCGCCAACACCGCGCCCGGCGCGTCGGTGGTGCTCGTGGCGATCGGCTCGTTCCTGCTGGTCGCGCTCGCCGCGGCCGGTCTGCGGGCGCTGCGGCGGCGGGTCCGGGCCGACCGGTCCACGCCGCCGCCCGAGCCGGCCGAGCACGAGGTGCTGCTGGGATGAGGCCCTGCCCGCCGGCGCAGCCGGTATTGGTTACCGTTACAGGGTGACCGGCACGAACGGGTACGACGCCTTCGAGGGTGCGGGTGACCTGCTGCGCGCGCTCTCGGCCCCGATCCGGCTCGCGATCGTCAGCGAGCTGGCCGCGGGCGAGCGCTGCGTGCACGAGCTGGTCGAGAAGCTCGGCGCCCCGCAGCCGCTGGTCTCCCAGCACCTGCGGGTGCTGCGCGGCGCGGGCGTGGTGCGCGGGTCGCGGCGCGGCCGGGAGATCGCGTACGCGCTTGTCGACGACCATGTCGCGCACATCGTGGCGGACGCGGTCAGTCACGCCGGCGAAGGGTCGCACTGAGCGGGAAATCGGCCAGGTGCCGACACGCCCGCGCCGTGGGACGCTGTCCGGCGTGAAGATCTACGCCGACCGTTTTCCCACCGCCGTCCGCCAGTTCCTCACCGACCTGCTCGTTGTCTTCTGGGTGTACGCGGCGATCCGCTTCGCGTTGTGGCTGCACGACGTGGTCGAGAAGCTCGCCGTACCCGGGCAGAAGCTGGAGGGGGCCGGCGGTGGACTCGCCGACAACCTGGCCGACGCCGGCGGCAAGGTCGGCCGGGTGCCGATCGTCGGCGACGAGCTGACCGCGCCGTTCACCCGGGCCGCCGACGCCGCCCGCGCGGTCGCCGAGGCCGGCCGCGACCAGCAGGAGCTGGTCGGGCAGCTCGCGCTCGGGCTGACCATCGCGGTACTGGTGTTCCCGCTCGGCCTGGTGCTGTTCGGCTGGCTGCCACTGCGTCTGCGCTGGATGCGACGGGCCGGCGCGGCGAAGGCCCTGGCCGGCGTCCCGGCCGGCCGGGACCTGCTGGCGCTGCGCGCGCTGGCCGGTCAGCCGCTGTCGAAGCTGACCCGGATCGCGCCCGACGTCGCCGAGGCGTGGCGGCGCGGTGACGACGCGACTGTCGACGCGCTCGCCGCGCTGGAGCTGCGCGAACTGGGGCTGCGCGGCGGCCGGTGAGGTGTGCCGCCCGGTCCGCGCGGGCCCGGCGTCCGCACCCCGGCGGCCGACCGGGTGGCACGGCCGCCGGGCGGTTCGGTCAGCCGGTGGGCGGGATGCGGCGGCGGACGTCCTCGGCAGCCGACGGGCCGGGTTCCCAGCGGGCCACCCAGGGCAGGTCGGCCGGCGGGGTGACGACGCCGTCCTCCAGCGAGGCGTACCGGCCGGCGACGATGCGCTTGGCGGCGGCCACGTCGACCGAGTCGGTGTTCGACCACAGGCCGGTGAACAGCTCGTCGACGCGCAGCCGCGCCTGCCGGCAGAACAGGTCGGCCAGCTCGACGTTCTCCGGGTGCGCGTCGCGCTCGGCGTAGGCCCGGACGCAGACCGCGCTCATCGCGAACAGCTCCGCGCCGATGTCCACCACCCGGCCGAGGAACGCCTGCTTGCGCTCCATCTTTCCCTGCCAGCGGGACATCGCGTAGAACGTCGACCGAGCCAGCTTGCGGGAGGTCCGCTCGACGTGGCGCAGGTGCCCGGCCAGCGGCCCGTACTCCTGGTACGCCCCGGGCGTCTGCCCCTTGCCGACGGCCAGCGTGGGCAGCCACTTCGCGTAGAAGGCGCCGGCCCGCGCGCCCGCCTTGGCCTTGCGGCCCAGGCCGGCGTCGGGATCGATGATGTCGCCCGCCACCGACAGGTGCGCGTCGACCGCCTCGCGGGCGATCAGCAGGTGCATGATCTCGGTGGAGCCCTCGAAGATCCGGTTGATCCGCAGGTCGCGCAGGAGCTGCTCGACGGCGGCCGCCCGTTCCCCCCGGGCGGCCAGCGAGTCGGCCGTCTCGTAGCCGCGGCCGCCGCGGATCTGGATCAGCTCGTCGGCGATCCGCCAGGCCATCTCGCTGGCGTAGAGCTTGACCAGCGCCGCCTCGATCCGGATGTCGTTGCGGTCGTCGTCGGCGAGCATGCAGGACAGGTCGAGCATCGACTCCATGCCGTACGTGGTGGCGGCGATGAAGGAGAGCTTCTTCGCCACCGCCTCGTGCTCGCCCACCGGGCGGCCCCACTGGACCCGGTCCGCCGTCCACTCCCGGGCCACGTTGAGCGCCCACTTGCCGGCGCCCACGCACATGGCCGGCAGCGAGAGCCGGCCGGTGTTCAACGTGGTCAGCGCGATCTTGAGGCCCTTGCCCTCGCCGCCGATCACGTTCTCCTTGGGCACGAACACGTCGTGGAACCGGGTGAGGCTGTTCTCCAGGCCACGCAGCCCGACGAAGGAGTTGCGCCTTTCCACAGTGATGCCGTCGCTGTCGCCCTCGACCACGAACGCGGTGATGCCGCCGCGCCGCCCCTCGCCGGCAGGCACCCGGGCCATCACCACGAGCAGGGTGGCGAGCGTGCCGTTCGTAGCCCAGAGCTTCACCCCGTTGAGCCGGTAGCCGGTGCCGTCCGCCGTCGGCTCGGCGGTGGTGGCGAGCCGGGCCGGGTCGGAGCCGACGTCCGGCTCGGTGAGCAGGAACGCGGAGACCTCACCGGCGGCGAGCCGGGGCAGGAACCGTTCCTTCTGCTCGGGCGTGCCGAACATCTTCAGCGGCTGTGGCACGCCGATCGACTGGTGTGCGGAGAGCAGCGCGCTGACCGCCGGGTTCACCGAGCCGACGAGCATCAGCGCCCGGCAGTAGTGCAGATTGCTCAGCCCGAGCCCGCCATGCTTGCGGTCGATCTTCATGCCGAACGCGCCGAGCCCGGCCAGGCCGTGGAACACCTCGTCGGGGATGTGCGCGTCCCGCTCGATCGCCGCACCGTCCACCTCGGACGTCAGGTACGCGCGCAGCGCGCCGAGGAACTCGTCCGCGCGGGCCACGTCCGCCGGGTCAGGGCGGGGCCACGGGTCGATCAGGTCGAGCCGGAACCGGCCGAGGAACAGCTCCTTGCCGAAGCTGGGCCGGTCCCACGCCGACTCGCGGGCTGCCTCGGCGACCTGGCGGGCCTCCTTCTCGGAGACCCGGCCCGCTTCGGTGGGCAGCGGCCCCGCGCCGTCGGGTGACTCGGGCCGGCTGTTCTCTGTCGTGGTCACGGCTGCCTCCTCGTCGGTCCGGCTGCGTCGACGCGTTCGACGAAACGACGCTACCCCCGGGTGTTACCCAGGGGTAGCGCTGTGTGCACGTCCGATTTGGCGGGACGGTCAGTCCGTGAGCGACTGCGGGCTGTCGTCCTCGTCGTCGATGTCGTCGTCACCCCAGTTGCGCCGGCTGAACGGCAGGACGGCCCAGAAGAGCAGGAACCACAGGCCGGTGAGCGCGCTGAGCAGGAACGCGATCGGCCGGTCCAGCACGAAGTCGGTGACCAGCAGGACCGAGCTGACCATCGCGATCAGCATGAAGAACAGGCCGCCGGTGGCCATCCGGTGGGCGAACCGGACCAGCTCCGGCTTACGCCCCTGCCGGAACAGTGCCCGGTGGAACGCGACCGGGGAGATGATCATCGCGGCGGACGCGGCGGCGGTCAGCAGCGCCAGGATGTAGATGTCGCGCTGGAACTCGGTGGTCCGGCCGAACCCGTTGCTGAACGGCAACGTCAGCAGGAAGGCGAAGAGGATCTGCACACCGGTCTGCGCGACCCGCAGCTCCTGCAACAGGTCGGCGAAGTTGCGCTGCCAGCGCTGCTTCTCGGATTCCTTCGACACTCGCGGACCTCCCCGGGAGACGGCACGGCCGGCGGATGAACACCCACCGGCAGCACCGCCTGTGCCCCGTCCGGATGATCACGAAACCGGCTCAGGAACCCCGGCGGATCCGGCCTGCGTACCGGGCTTCCAACTCGGCGTTGTGCTCGTCGCCGCCGGTGATGTTCGCGGACAGGTAGACCGGCGGGCGCTGCCCCGCCGCTACCAGCCGGGCCACCACCTCGGCGACGATCTGCTGGGCGAGCAGCGCGGCGGTGATCGAGGAGACCGCGCCGACCGCGCCGCCACCGGGTAACGGCAACGTAGCGTCGCCGTACGGGGCGCCGTTGTCAAGCACCACGTCGGCGAATTCGGCCAGCTTGCGGCCGGACGGGTGCCGCGAGGTCATCCGGGCCGAGTGCTGCGCCGAGGTGATCGCCACCAGGCCGTGCCCGCGCTCCTTCACGATGGACGCGAACTCGACCATCGCCCCGTTCACGCCGGAGTTCGAGGCCAGCACGAACACGTCCTGCGGCCGGATCGGCGCCAGCTCGTAGAGGCGGTGCGCCACCGCCGGGTCGCGTTCCAGCTTCGGCCCGAGCACGTCGGCCGGGTCGCCGCCGACCAGCACCAGGTCACGCAACGCGATCCGGTTGGTGGGCACCAGGCCGCCGGCCCGCCCGGCGATCTCCATGGCCAGCGCCTCGGAGTGCCCGGTGCCGAACGCGTGCACCACACCGTCGGCGCCCAGCGCCGCCGCGATCAGGTCGGCCGCGGCGGCCACGTTGCCTCGCTGCTCGGCGGCGACCCGGCCGATCGTCTCGGTCGCCACCGCCAGGTACGCCTCGGCGCTCACCGTCATGCTGCCTCCGTTCCCGCCCGGGCGAGGATCGCCTCGGCCAGCGGGCCGGGCGCCTCGTCCGGGATCCAGTGGCTGACGCCGGACAGCGTCACGAACCGGTAGTCACCGGTCACGTGCGCGGCGCAGGCCTGCGCGGCCGTCCGGCCGATCGCCACGTCCTTGTCGCTCCAGACGAACGTGGTGGGTACCCCGACCGGGGCGACCGCCTTCATGTCCGTCCCGGTCATCGCGCGGTACCAGTTCAGCGCCGCCGTCAACGCCCCCGGCTCGCGCATCGGCTCGGCGTAGCGGGCCACCGCGGCGGCGTCGCCCACCCCGCCGAGCATCTTGCGCAGCACTGCGGCGTTCCACGCCAGCAGCACCTTCTCCGCCGTACCGGGCTTGCGGAACAACGTGATGTAGGCGGACTTGGCCTTCTGCCGCGTGTCGGTGGCGAGCGCGTGCCCCATCGCGGCCGGGTGCGGCACCGACACCGCGGTGAGCGTCCGCACCCGCTCCGGGCGCGCCGCCGCCAGGCCCCAGGCGACGATCGCGCCCCAGTCGTGGCCGACCAGGTGCGCGCGGCTCACCCCGAGCGCGTCGAGCACCGCCGCCGCGTCGGCCACCAGCTCCGGAATCCGGTACGCCCCGACGCCGGCCGGACGGGCGCCGGGCGAGTAGCCGCGCTGGTCGAGCGCGTACGTGCGCAGCCCGGCGGCGTGCAGCGCGGGCGTGACCGCGTCCCACTCGCCCGAGTGCTGCGGGAAGCCGTGCAGCAACAGGACCGGGTCGCCGGCCTCGGGGCCGCCGGCGCGTACCTCGAACGTCAGTCCTCGCGCATTCACCAGCATGATCGCCACCATACCGACACTCGTCCTGCTGGGCCGGGGCCCGTCGTCGGTGCTAGCGTCTGCGACGAGACAACTTCACATCCGACAGGGGAGCGCACAGCGCTGAGAGTGCGGGCCGGTGCCCGCAGACCCTCGAACCTGATCTGGGTAATGCCAGCGCAGGGAGTTCGGTCGACCTCCAGCCGCGTCGCCGTCCGGTGACCACCGGGCGCGGCGTGCGTCTTCTCCTGGTTCACCTCGACGAACTGGGAGCCAACCGTGAACCACACCGACAGCAACCGCTGGCGTACCGTCGACATCGTCGTCGCCTCGGTCATCGCCGTCGCCTTCGGCGTCGTGTTCTGGGCCTGGGGCCTGCTCTGGAGCGCCACCGACGCGGCGTTCGCGTTCTTCCCGCCGGCGCAGGCCGTGCTCTACGGCGTGTGGCTGATCCCGGCGGTGCTCGCCGGCCTGATCATCCGCAAGCCGGGCGCCGCGCTCTACTGCGAGACGGTTGCCGCGATCGTCTCCGCCCTGCTGGGCAGCCAGTGGGCGGGCATCGTGATCCTCCAGGGCCTGATGCAGGGCATCGGCGCCGAGCTGGCCTTCGCCGCGTTCCGGTACCGCTCGTTCCGCCTGCCGGTGGCGGTGCTGGCCGGTGCGCTGACCGGTCTCGGTGCGGCGACCTTCGACTTCGTCTACTGGAACAAGGCGTACGACTTCGCCTCCTACCGCCTCCCGTACGCGCTGATCACGATCGTCAGCGCCACGATCGTCGCCGGCCTGGGCGCGCACGTCCTCACCCGCGCGCTGGCGAACACCGGCGTGCTGGACCGCTTCCCCGCCGGCCGAGACCGCGCCCTGGTCTAGCCCTCCCCTCCCCGCCCCGCCCCGGCGATCAAGGAGTTTGCGTCCGCCGGGCACGGTTTTCCGGACGCGAACTCCTTGATCACCCAGGCTGGAGAGCGGAGAGGGGGACGCGGTGAGCGCTGTGGTGCTGCGGGGGTTCGGGTGGCGGCACGGGGGACGCAAGCGGTGGGCTCTGCGCGGGGTGGATCTGCGGGTGGAGAGCGGGGAGCGGGTGCTGCTGCTCGGACCCTCGGGAGCCGGCAAGAGCACCTTGCTGGCCGCGCTCGCCGGGCTGCTGCCGGAGGACTCCGGCGAGCAGGAGGGCACCGTCGAGATCGACGGGCTGGATCCGCGCAAGGCCCGCGAGCGCGTCGGCATCCTGTTCCAGGACCCGCAGACCCAGCTCGTGATGGCCCGCTCCGGCGACGACGTCGCGTTCGGGCTGGAGAACCGGGGCGTGCCGGCCGACGAGATCTGGCCCCGCGTCGACGAGGCGCTGCACCGGGTCGGCTTCCCGTACCCCCGGGACCGCCCGACCGCCGCGCTCAGCGGCGGCGAGCAGCAGCGGCTGGCGCTGGCCGGCACGCTCGCGCTCCGCCCCGGCCTGCTCCTGCTGGACGAGCCCACCGCCAACCTCGACCCGGGCGGCGCCGCCCTGATCCGCCGCGCCGTCGCGAACGCGCTCGACCCGGACACCACGATGATCCTGGTCGAGCACCGGATCACCGAGGCGCTGCCGCTGGTCGACCGGGTGGTGGTGCTGGAACCCGGCGGCGGGGTACGCGCCGACGGGCCACCCGAGGTGGTCTTCGCCGCGCACGGCGACGCGCTGGCCGCCGCCGGGGTCTGGGTGCCCGGCCACGTCGCGCCGCCCCGGCACGCCACCACGCCGCCCGGCGACGTGCTGCTCACCGCCGACCGGCTCGGCCTGCCACCCCGGCTGAACCCCACCGATCTTCGGGTACGCGCCGGCGAGGCGCTCGCCGTCCTCGGCCCCAACGGGGCGGGCAAGTCCACGCTGGCGCTGCTCCTGGGCGGCCTGCTCCGCCCCGGGACCGGCGCCGTCACCGCGTCCGCCGAGCTGGCCGGGCGGGACGCGCGCACTCCCCCGCACCGCTGGCGGGCGCCCGCTCTGGTGCGCCGGATCGGCTCGGTGTTCCAGGACCCGGAGCACCAGTTCGTCAGCGCCACCGTCCGCGACGAACTGGCGCTCGGGCCGCGCCGAACCGGTCAGTCCGAGGCGGCGGTGACCGCCACCGTGGACGCGTTGCTGCACCGGCTGCGGCTGGACAAGCTGGCCGGCGCCAACCCGTACACCCTCTCCGGTGGGGAGGCGCGGCGGCTGAGCGTGGCGACGGCCCTGGCCACCGCGCCCCGCCTGCTGATCTGCGACGAACCCACGTTCGGCCAGGACCGGCGCACCTGGCTGGAGCTGGTCGGCCTGCTGGCCGAACTGCGCGACGCCGGACACGGCGTGGTCGCGGTGACCCACGACGAGGACTTCGTGGCCGCGCTGGCCGACCGGACGCTCTCAGTGGACCGCTCCCCCGGCGGGGTGGTCCCGTGATCGACCTCGAACCGGTCGCCGCGCCGGGCGCCCCGCTGGCCCGGCGCAATCCGGTGGCGAAACTGGCCGCCGCGATGGTCTTCACGCTGATCCTGGTGGCGACGCTCGATCCGGTGGCCCCGGCCGTCGCCATCGCCGTCGAACTCGCGGTGCTGCCGCTGTTCGGCGTCCGCTACCGGGTGCTGGCCCACCGGGCCTGGCCGCTGCTCGCCGCCGCCGTCGGCATCCTCGTCACGCTCACGCTCTTCGCGGCCGACCGCTCCGGCCCGGTACTGCTCCAGGCCGGGCCGATCCTGGTCACCCAGGGCGTGCTGATGACCGCGCTCGGGTTGGTGCTGCGAATGCTCGCGGTGGCCCTGCCCGGCATCCTCGTCTTCGCCACCACCGACCCCACCGATCTGGCCGACGCGCTGATCCAGAACGCGAAGACGCCCGCCCGGTTCGCCATCGGGGCGCTGGCCGCGTTCCGGATGGTGCCGCTGCTGGAGCAGGAGTGGCGGATGATCAGCATGGCCCGCCGGGCCCGCGGCGTGGACGCCGGCCGCAACCCGGTGGCCAAGCTGCGGCTGTTCGGGTCCACCGCGTTCACGCTGCTTGTCGGCGCGATCCGGCGCGGTACGCGGCTGGCCGTGGCGATGGACGCCCGCGGCTTCGACGCGGGCACCCCGCGTACCGTGGCCCGCCTGCAGCGCTTCACCCGCGCCGACGCCCTGCTCGTCGCGGGCGCCGCGCTGCTGGCGGCCGGCGCCCTTGCGACAAGCATCACCCTGGGCACCTTCCGCCCCTTGATCGGCTGACCCCCCTCACCCTCCGCCCTGTTGATCATGAAGTTGACGGCACCGGTTGCCCGTTTTGTCGCCGCCAACTTCATGATCAACCAGGGCTGAGGGCCTGGCCGAGGGCGGAGCTGTCGGTCAGCTGCGGCGGAAGGCGTAGAACCGGGTCTGGCCGGCACGCTGGCTGCGCCCGGTGAACCGGGCCTGCCGCCCTGCTGGTGGGCCCGATCTGGGCGGCGTCGCGGATGCGCCCGGCAGGGCCGGCGTCTCCAGAGACTCCGAGGGCGACACCGTCGGCGTGGCCAGGGCCGGCGACACCGCATCCGGAGACACGGTGGGCGTCACCGGCTCGGCCGGGAGCACCACCGTGGGCGGTGCCACGGTGAGCGCGTCGAGCTTCGGCGGGGTCACCTGCGGCGCGGACTGCTTGCGGGACCTCTTCGGATTGCGCTTCGCGGGCATTCGCGGGCCTCCTGTCGTACGGGCGCGTCGACCGGGACGCGCCGAGCGAGGACTCCGGTGCGTGCGACCACGGCGGACACCGCTACCGACGGTGGCGGGGAAGGGATGCGGACGCCCGGAGCAGGACGTGTCCACGGCACTGGCGGCGGTGGACCGGGCTCGGAGGTGGGGCGTCACTTACGCATGACGCAAAGCTATCCCGCTGGCGGACGCCGCGCACCCGAATTACCGCCAAACGCACAGCCACCCGACCGTCACGCGCTGTCCATGTCCCGGGCCGCTGCCCCGGCGACCGCGATACGGTCGCAGCACGGCAGCACCAACGAGAGGTGGCGGTACGCATGGCAGAGCAGGCGACGGCGCAGATCGGAGTCACCGGTCTGGCGGTGATGGGCCGCAACCTGGCCCGGAACCTGGCCCGCAACGGCTTCGCCGTGGCGGTGCACAACCGGTCGCCGGAGCGCACCCGCAGCCTGGTCGCCGAGCACGCCGACGAGGGCACGTTCGTGCCGTCGGAGTCGCTCGCGGACTTCGTCGCCTCGCTGGAGCGGCCCCGCGCGGTGATCGTGATGGTCAAGGCCGGCGCACCCACCGACGCGGTGATCGACGATCTGGTCCCGCTGCTGGAGGAGGGGGACATCGTCGTCGACTGCGGCAACGCGCACTTCGCCGACACCCGCCGCCGGGAGGAGGCGCTGCGCGAGCACGGCCTGCACTTCGTCGGCACCGGCGTGTCCGGCGGCGAGGAGGGCGCGCTGCTCGGTCCGAGCATCATGCCCGGCGGGTCGGCCGAGTCGTACCGCAAGCTGGGGCCGATCTTCGAGCGGATCGCCGCGCAGGTGGACGGCGAGCCCTGCTGCCGGCACATCGGGCCGGACGGCGCGGGCCACTTCGTGAAGATGGTGCACAACGGCATCGAGTACGCCGACATGCAGCTCATCGCCGAGGCGTACGACCTGTTGCGGGCCGGGCTGTCGGCGAGCCCGGCGGAGATCGCGGAGATCTTCCGGGAGTGGAACGGCGGCGAGCTGGGGTCGTTCCTCATCGAGATCACCGCCGACGTGCTCGGCCACACCGACGCGGCCACCGGCCAGGCGTTCGTGGACGTGGTGCTCGACCAGGCCGAGCAGAAGGGCACCGGCCGCTGGACCGTGCAGAGCGCGCTCGACCTCGGCATCCCGATCACCGGCATCGCCGAGGCCACGTTCGCCCGGTCGCTGTCCGGCCACGCCGACCAGCGGGAGGCCGCGCGTCGCGTGTTCGCCGACGCGGGCGACAAGTGGCAGGTGGACGACCGGGAGACGTTCGTCGAGGACGTGCGCCGCGCGCTGCTGGCCAGCAAGATCGTCGCGTACGCGCAGGGCTTCGACCACATCCGGGCCGGCAGCCGGGAGTACGACTGGGACATCGACCTGGGCGGCACGGCCACCATCTGGCGGGGCGGCTGCATCATCCGGGCCGGTTTCCTGGACCGGATCCGGGAGGCGTACGACGCCGAGCCGGACCTGTCCACGCTGCTCGTCGCGCCCTGGTTCGCCGAGCGGGTCAGCGACGGCGTACCGGCCTGGCGACGGGTGGTGGCCGACGCGGCCCGGGCGGGCGTGCCGGCCCCGGCCTTCGGTTCGTCGCTGGCCTACTTCGACGCGCTGCGGGCGCAGCGGTTGCCGGCCGCGCTGATCCAGGGGCTGCGGGACAACTTCGGCGCGCACACCTACCACCGGGTGGACCGGGACGGCTCGTTCCACACCCGCTGGGCGGGAGACCGCTCCGAAGTGGAGGCGTGAGCCCCACGGGCAGTCCTGCCGGGCGGTTCACCAGGCCCGCTGACCGTCCGGGTCGGGCACCCAGCCGGCGGCCGGCTCACCCGTGGCCAGCTCGCCGATCTCGCCGGAGCGGACCGCGGGAGTGTGCCCCATCTCGGCGCACCACCGCTGCGCGACGTCGGCGCACAACGCGGCGACCGCGTCCCGGCGGGTCGCCTCCACCAGGTCGGCGGCGGCCAGGGCAGCAGTCATCTCGTACCGGAGATCGCGCATCCTCCACCCCCGTGGCGGGCGCGCACCCGGCGGCGCGCCCTGCGCCGATCGTAGAGCGGAACGCCCCGCGCCCGGCCGGAAAGCCGGATGCGGGGCGTTCCGGTCGGGCCGGACGTCGCGGTCAGAAGAACCGGCGACGCTTGGCCTTCTGCGGCCGGACCAGGTCGGCGCCCTTGGTCAGCAGACGGCTCACCCCGGACGGGCCGCGACGGGCCTCCAGGGTGTGGCTGAGCCGGCGCGCGCCGGCCGCCGCCAGCGGCACGGCGACCGCCATGACCGCCCACTGCGCGATCCGCTTCTGAATCATGTGGTTCACCTCCGCGTTGTCGTCTACCGGTAGAGGTACCCAGCTCGGCGCGTCGGTAAGCGTGACGTCAGGCGCCCGGGGCGACCGGGTTGGGCAGGGCGCCACCGAAGCGACGGTCGCGCTGGGCGTACAGCTCGCAGGCGTACCAGAGGTGGCGGCGGTCGAAGTCGGGCCAGAGCGTGTCCAGGTAGACCAGCTCGGCGTACGCGGTCTGCCAGAGCAGGAAGTTGGAGATGCGCTGCTCGCCGGAGGGGCGCAGGAACAGGTCGACCTCGGGCACCTCGGGGTGGTAGAGGTAGCGCGCGAGCGTCTTCTCGTTCACCTTGGCCGGGTCGAGCCTGCCCGCGGCGACGTCACGGGCGATCCCGGCGGCCGCGTCGGCGATCTCGGCCTGGCCGCCGTAGTTGACGCAGAACTGCAGCGTCAGCGTCGAGTTGCCGCGGGACATCTCCTCGGCGGTCTGCAGCTCGGAGATGACGCTCTTCCATAGCCGGCCCGCGCGGCCCGACCAGACCACCCGTACGCCCAGGTCGACGAGCTGGTCGCGGCGGCGGCGGATGACGTCGCGGTTGAAGCCCATCAGGAAGCGGACCTCGTCCGGCGAACGCCGCCAGTTCTCGGTGGAGAACGCGTACGCCGACAGGTAGGGAATGCCCATCTCGATCGCGCCCTCGACGGTGTCGAACAGGCTGTGCTCGCCCTGCTCGTGCCCCTTGGTGCGGGGCAGCCCGCGCTCCTTGGCCCAGCGGCCGTTGCCGTCCATCACGATGGCGACGTGCCGGGGCACCGCGGCGGGCGGCAGCGCCGGCGGACGGGCGCCGGAGGGGTGCGGGGTCGGCGGCACCGGCTCGCGGCGGGTCGCCCTCGTCGATCGGATCACTCGGTCATCTCCCTGTTCACACCGGCGACGGGCCCGGCGCCGGAGCGCGGCGGCGGGACCACATCCGGCCCCGCGCCGCCGGGCGGCGGGACCGCGCCGGACGCCGGGGCGCCCCGGTCGACCAGCGGCAGCGAGCGTAGCGCGCGCTCCAGATGCCACTGGAGGTGCGCCGCGACCAGTCCGCTGCACTCCCGGCGTACGCCGGTCCCGGCCGCGTCGGCGTACCCCCAGTCGCCGGAGGTCAGCGCGGACATCAGCTCCAGCGTGGCCGGGGCGGGGTGAGCCGCGCCGGGAGGCCGGCAGTCCGGGCAGACGGCGCCGCCGGCCGGTACGGAGAACGCGCGGTGCCGGCCCGGCTCGCCGCAGACCGCGCAGGCGGCGAGCGCCGGCGCCCAGCCGGCGAACGCCATGCCGCGCAGCAGGTACGCGTCGAGCACGAGCGTGGTGGCGTGCTCGCCGCGGGCCAGTGACTTCATCGCGCCGAGGGTGAGCTGGAACAGCCGCAGCGAGGGCTCCCGCTCGACCGGGGTGAGCCGCTCGGCGGTCTCGGCGATCGCGCTGGCCGCCGTGTAGCGGGGGTAGTCGCCGAGGAACCGCTTGCCGTACAGCTCGATCGCCTCGACCTGGCTGACGGTGTGCAGCGAGCTGCCCTGGTTGCCCTTGGGGTCACCGGCGAGCTGGAGGTCGACGTGCCCGAACGGCTCCAGCCGGGCGCCGAAGCGGCTCATGGTGCGCCGCACGCCCCGGGCCACCGCGCGCAGCCGCCCGTGCCGGCGCGTGAACAGCGTGATGATCCGGTCGGACTCGCCCAGCTTCTGCACACGCAGCACCACCGCGTCGTCGCGGTAGAGCTGTCGGCGGTACCCGGCCATCAGGCCATTCTCCCTCCGGGTGCGATCTCAGGGTCGGCTCGGGGTGGACCGTCGGGCGATCCCCGATGTGCCGGGCGTCCGGCCGGTCCTAGTGTGCTGGCCATGGCTTCGCTCCGCACCGCTCTCCGGCCGCGCACGGTTTTCGGGCCGCGCACGGTTTTCGGGCCGCGCACGGTTTTCGGGCCGCGCACGGTTTTCCGGCCACGCGGGGTGGTGGCCGCCACCGCGGCCACCGCTCTCATCGTGCTCGCCGGGTGTGACACCCTCTCGTTCCGCCGGCTCGACTACGACCACACCGAGCGAACGAAGATCACCCGGATCACCGTGGACGACGACGGCGCCGGCGACGTGGTGGTCCGGGCCAACGGCCCCGCCGACCAGGTACGCGTCAAGCGCGTGGTCCGCTACCAGGGCGACGAGCCGACCAGCCGGTACGAGATCAAGGGTGACGAACTCGTCCTGCCCACCGACTGCGGGCACCGGTGCAGCATCTCCTGGGAGGTGACCGCGCCGCCCGGCGTGGTGGTACGCGGCGGCACCGGCTCGGGCAACGTCGACCTCACCGACGTCGGCGCCGTCGAGTTCACGCTCAGCTCCGGCGACCTGACCGTCAGGGGCGCCACCGGCGAGGTCCGCGCGTCCACCACGTCGGGCAACATCCGGGTCGTCGAGGCGGCCGGCCCGGTGCGGCTGCGGGCCCGGTCGGGCGACATCGAGGCCCGCCGGCTCGCCTCCGCGATCGACGCGGAGACCACGTCCGGCAACATCGTCGTCGAGCTGGACCAGCCGGCTCCGGCCCGGGTGCACGCCACGAGCGGAGACGTCGACCTGGCCGTACCAGCGGGCCGCTACCGGGTACGCGCCACCGCGACGTCCGGGGACACCGACGTGCGCGTCACCGACGACCCGACCGCCTCGGTGCAGCTCGAAGCGTCCGCCACCAGCGGCAACGTCACGGTCAGCACCCGCTGAGCGGGCGACGCTCCGTCGTGGCTCAGCCGGGCGCGTTCCGCCGGGACGCCGGGGCCGCGTCGTCGCGGCCGGGATCCTCGGCCGCGCGGCGCTGCGCCGGCACCCGGGCCCCGGCGCTCACCAGCGCGTCCTGCGCCCCGGCGGGGGCCGGGCTGGCCGGAGCGGCCGCCGCCCGGTCGGCCACGGTCCGCCGCGGCTTGCCGGGGATCAGTTCCGGGGTACGCCGGGCCGCCACGTCCTCGACCCAGCCGACCATCAGCGTCACCACGCCGACGAGGGCGAAGACCAGCCCCACCCGCAGCCACAGGCCGACCGGGTCGCGCGGCGACCAGCCGACCAGGCCGACCAGCGGGGTGAGCGCCACCACGAACGGCATGTGCCACAGGTAGACGGTCAACGCGCGCCGGTTCACCACAGTGACCGCCCGGCCGAACGCCGGCACCCGGTCGACCCAGGTCACCCCGACCGGCGCCCGGCCGATCGCCACCAGGATGAACGCGGCCGACCAGAGCGCGTTGCCGAGCGGGAGGTCGTTGATGTCGTACCCGCGCGGGCCCGGGTGGGTGACGATCCAGGCCAGCCCGGCGGCGCCGACCACGGCGGCCACCGGCAGCAGCACCCGGTTGCGCATCCGGCGCAGCAGCCCGTCGTGGTGGGCGAAGCCGAGCAGCCAGGCGCCGAAATAGAGGCCGAATTCGCGCAGCACCGTGTGCGGGTTCGCCAGGACGCCGGCCTGGATCGCGATCAGCAGCAGGTACGGGGCGGCGAGCGTGGGCAGCGGCGCCCGGCGGAACAGCCAGAGCACCAGCGGCGAGGCGAGCACGAACCACAGGTAGTCCCGCAGGTACCAGATCGGGCTGAGCGCCAGCCCGCCCCAGTAGTTGGCCGGCGGGTCGCTGATCGGGAAGAGCCAGAGCAGCACCTCCGGGCCGAACGTCAGCCCGGTGAGCAGCATGGCCGGTACGAAGACCGCGGCGACCACCCACAGCGACGGCAGGAGGCGGCGCAGCCGGCGGCCGACCGCGCGCACCCCGCTGCGGTCGAGTGACGCCGCCATCAGCGACCCGGCCAGGGCGAACATCACCGACATGGCCGGGAACACCAGCGTGAGCGTGGCGTAGCCGGTGACGTGGTAGGTGACGACGCGCAGGATGGCCAGGAAGCGGAGCAGGTCCAGATAGCGGTTTCGCATCAGCTCGCGGCGGGGTCCGGGGGCAGAGACAATGCTCCCTACCCTGCTCCGGGACGCTGTGAAACAGCCACGAACACCCATGGAAAGTGAGATGTCCCATAGGTCTGGCTGATCCTGATCACCCGCCGCCGGACCTGCCCCGGCCGCCGGTCAGAAGCCGAGCTTGCGCAACTGCTTCGGGTCGCGCTGCCAGTCCTTCGCCACGCGTACGTGCAGGTCGAGATAGACCCGGGTGCCGAGCAACTCCTCGATCTGCCGCCGGGCGGTGGTGCCCACGTGCTTGAGGCGGCTGCCCCGGTGCCCGATCACGATGGCCTTCTGGCTCGACCGCTCCACGTACAGGTCGGCGTAGATCTTGGTGAGGTTGCCCTCCGGGATCATCTCCTCGACCACCACGGCGATGGAGTGCGGCAGCTCGTCGCGTACGCCCTCCAGCGCCGCCTCGCGGACCAGCTCCGCCACCAGCACCTGCTCCGGGTCGTCGGTGAGCATGTCGTCCGGGTAGAGCTGCGGTGACTCCGGCAGGTAGCCGGTCATCACGTCGACGAGCGTGTCGACCTGGTGCCCGGAGACCGCGCTGACCGGCACCACCGCGGCGAACTCGCCCAGCTCACTCACCGCGAGCAGCTGCTCGGCCAGCCGCTTCTTGTCGACCAGGTCGGTCTTGGTGACCACCGCCAGCACCGTGGCCTTCAGGCTGGCCAGCTCGCCGGTGATGAAGCGGTCGCCCCGCCCGACCGGCTCGTTCGCCGGGACGCACAGGCCGATCACGTCGACCTCGCTCCAGGTCTCCCGGACCAGGTCGTTGAGGCGCTCGCCGAGCAGCGTCCGGGGACGGTGCAGGCCCGGGGTGTCGACCAGCACGAGCTGCGAGTCCGGCCGGTGCAGCACCGCCCGGATGATGTGCCGGGTAGTCTGCGGCTTGCTGGAGGTGATCGCGATCTTGGTGCCGACGATCGCGTTGGTGAGCGTCGACTTGCCGGCGTTCGGCCGCCCGACGAAACAGGCGAAACCGGCCCGGTAGGGGCGTGCCTCGGGCGTGGTCACTCGACCACCGTGCCGAGGACGGTGCCGTCCGGCGCGGCCACGTGGATCGGCGCGTCGGCGGACAGGTCCCGCACCGCGGCGTGCCCGGCCCCGTCCAGCGTCGACGCCTCGGTCACCACCACGGCGGCCTCCAGCCGGCTCGCGCCCGCCGCCACCGCCGAGGCCACCGCGAGCTGGAGCGCGGTCAGCGTCAGCGACGGCAGCGCCACGCTCGCCGCCGCGTACGTCCGGCCGTCCTGGTCGCGGACCGCGGCGCCCTCCACGGCCGCCACCCGGCTCCGCGCGCCCCGGGCCAGGACGACCAGCTTGGCGTCCTCGGCGCTCAGCTCGGCCGGGTCGGCGGGGGTGGGCAGGGCAGCCGGTACGGCGGGTGTCTCAGGCATCGGCGGATTGCCTCTCCTCGGATCGGTTGTTGTCGCCCCGGGAATCGGGCGGCTCGCTTCGGTTGGTGCCTTCCGGGGCGTCGCCCCGGTCGACCCGGCTCACCAGGACCGTGTCGATCCGGTTGCGCCGGCCGGTCGTGCCCTCGGCCACCAGCCGCAGGCGGGCCACCTCGGCCTCGGCGCCCGGGAGGGGCACCCGGCCGAGCGCCTGGGCGAGCAGGCCACCGACCGTCTCCACCTCGTCGGTGGGCAGCTCGGTGTCGAACAGCTCACCCAGATTCTCCACCGGCAGCCGCGCGGTCACCCGCACGGCCCCGTCCGGCAGGTGCTCGACCGGCGGGCGCTCGACATCGTACTCGTCGGTGATCTCCCCGACGATCTCCTCCAGGATGTCCTCGATGGTGACCAGGCCGCCGGTGCCGCCGTACTCGTCGACCACGACGACCATGTGGTTACGGGCCGCCTGCATCTCCGAGAGCAGGTCGTCCACCGGCTTGGACTCCGGCACGAACGTGGCCGGGCGCATCAGCTCGGCCACCGGCATCTGCCGGGCGGCCTGGTCGCCCTGCACCCGCCGGATCAGGTCCTTGAGGTAGAGCACACCGAGCACGTCGTCGACGTTCTCGCCGATCACCGGGATGCGGGAGAACCCGGAGCGCAGGAACAACGCCAGCGCCTGCGCGAGCGTCTTGCGTTCCTCGATCCACACCATCTCGGTACGCGGCACCATCACCTCGCGGGCGATGGTGTCGCCGAGCGCGAAGACCGAGTGGATCATCTGGCGCTCGCCGTGCTCCACCACCCCGCGCTGCTCGGCCAGGTCCACCAGCTCGCGCAGCTCCACCTGGGTCGCGAACGGCCCCTCGCGGAAGCCCTTGCCGGGGGTGACCGCGTTGCCGATGAGGATCAGCAGCGACGCCAGCGGGTTGAGCGCGCGGCCCAGCCACCGCACCAGCGGCGCGACCACCCGGCCGACCGCGTAGGCGTGCTGGCGGCCGAGCGTGCGCGGGCCGACCCCGACCGCCACGAAGCTCACCACAGTCATCGCGCCCGCCGTCACCAGCGCCGCCCGCCAGCCTGCGCCGAACGTGTCGACGGCCACCAGCGCGACGAGCGTGGTGGCGGTCAGCTCGGCCAGCAGCCGCAGCAGGAGCAGCAGGTTCAGGTGGCGGACCACGTCACCGGCGACCATCTGGAGGGCGCGCGCGCCGCGGGAGCCGTCCCGGGTCAGCTCGGCGGCGCGGGCCGGCGAGACCGCTGCGAGCGCCGCCTCGGTCATCGCGATCAGGCCGGCGAGCACCACCAGCCCGGCGGCGAAGAACAGGAGCTGGAGATCGGGCAGACCGGCGGGGGCCCGGACCGCCGCCAAGGCGTCCATCACCGCGACCGGGTCGACCGCCAGCTGGCCAGCAGCCGGGCCTGGAGACCGAACATCTCCCGCTCCTCATCGGGCTCGGCGTGGTCGTAACCGAGCAGGTGCAGCACGCCGTGCACGGTGAGCAGGTGCAGCTCGTCGGCCGCCGAGTGCCCGGCCACGGCGGCCTGCTTGGCCGCCACCTCCGGGCAGAGCACGATGTCGCCGAGCAGGGCCGGCTCACCACCGGCCGGGCTGCTCTCCCCCGGGCCGTGGTCGACGCTGCCCTCGTCCATGGGGAAGGCGAGCACGTCGGTCGGGCCGTCGCCGCCCATCCAGCGGTGGTTCAGCTCCGACATGTATTCGATGTCGACGAGCAGCACGGACAGCTCGGCGAGGGGGTTGACCCCCATCTCGTCGAGGGCGTGCCGCGCGACGGCGAGCACGGCGTCGGTGTCGACGTCGACACCCGACTCGTTGGCGATCTCGATGGACAACTGTCTTCCTCTGGTGATGTGACGGCTTGCGCCGGTCGTTCAGCGGCGCCGGCCGGCCCGGCCGCCCTGGGCGGTCCGCCCCGGTACGGCGTGCACGCTCTGCGCCTGCTGGTTCTCCCGCTCGGCGTCCCAGCGGGCGTACGCGTCGACGATCTCGCCCACCAGCTTGTGGCGCACCACGTCGGAGCTGGAGAGCTGGGCGAAGTGCACGTCCTCGACGTTGTTCAGGATCTCCCGGACCACCCGCAGGCCGCTGGTCGTCCCGCCGGGAAGGTCCACCTGGGTGACGTCACCGGTGACGACGATCTTGGAGCCGAAGCCGAGCCGGGTGAGGAACATCTTCATCTGTTCGGGCGTGGTGTTCTGCGCCTCGTCCAGGATGATGAACGCGTCGTTGAGGGTGTTGTGGGTCACCAGGAAGTCGTCGGTGACGTAGAGCGAGTCCTCCGCCGCGACCTGGATGCACATCGTCTCCCGCACCCCGGCCGGGACGATCGAGTCGATGAACCGCATCGGCCGGCCACCGCCGTGCTCGTCGTAGAGCCGGCGCTTACGCGACAGGCGGAACGGCGCGACACCGGCGGGTAGCCGGATCTCCACGACGTAGGCGTCGGACCGGTACGGAACCGGCCGGCCCTTCGCCAGACCGGGCTTGCGTCCCTCGGCCGGACGAACCCGCGCTGTGGCCACCCCTCCGAGCGACTCGACCAGGTGGACCACGTCGTCGCACAACCGGGGGGAAGTGGTCGAGTACTGCACACGGCACGTGCGCCCGGCCTGGGTGACCGGCCCGCCGTCGGTGTCCAGCAGCCCTTGCAGGACCGCCAGCCGGACGCCGACGCTGTTGTTCTTGTACACCTCGGGGACGAACTTCGTGGCCGAGGTGGCCCCGGCCAGCCCCAGTTCGCGGACGGCCACCGTCACCGGGTTCGCTACGATCACGCCGCCGCGGTGCCCGTTGACATGCCGGAGGACGTAGTCGTAGTCACCCTTGCGGACCAGTTGGATGTCGACGAGCGCCTCCTCCAGCGCGGTCGCCAACTCCGGGTCGGCGGTGCAGAAGGCCGGCGTGGCGCGGGACGAGATCGTGCCGTCGCCGAGCAGCAGCCCGAGCGCGTACGGGTCGAGCGGAACCGCCCGCGGCTCCATCTGCACCGGCGCGACGAGCGGGAGTTCGTAGCGACGGGTGTGGCCTCGCCACTCCTTGCCGATCATCTCCTGCGTCTCGACCGTGCGCCGCCGGCCGCGACGCTTGTCGTCCGGCGTGGCTACGGTCCACAGGTGCTCGCCGCAGCAGAGCGTGGACGCGCCGTCCTGGGTGGTGACCCGGTAGACCTGCTTCTCACCCTGGGGGTAGATGCCGATCACTGGCGTGGGCGTCCCGTTCGAGCCGATGACCAGGTCACCGACCTGGAGCGAGCCGAACGGCCGGAAGCCCTCCGGGGTCAGCACCCGGGCGTCGTACGGCTGGGCCCGCCCGCGCATGTACGCCAGCGGCGCGACCTCGATCGTGCCGGCGGCCATCAGCTTCGGGATGGTCTCCGGGTCGAGCATGTCGTGCAGCGCGTCGTAGAGCGGGCGCAGGTAGGGATCGATCTTCTCGTTCAGGGTGCCGGGCAGGAAGCCCAGCCGCTCCCCCGCCTCGACCGCCGGCCGGGTCAGGATGATCCGGTTGACCTGCTTGGCCTGGAGCGCCTGCACGGCCTTCGCCATGGCGAGGTACGTCTTGCCGGTACCGGCCGGGCCGATGCCGAAGACGATGGTGTGCGCGTCGATCGCGTCGACGTACTTCTTCTGGCCCAGCGTCTTGGGGCGGATGGTGCGTCCGCGCCGGGAGAGGATGTTGAGCGTCAGCACCTCGGCGGGCCGCTCGGCGCCGCCCTGTTCGAGCATGCCGACGGTACGCCGTACCGCGTCTGTGGTCAGGGTCTCGCCTTTCTCGATCAGTTCGAGCAGCTCACTGAAGAGGCGCTCGGCGAGGGCGTTGTCGGCGGGGGCGCCGGTGATGGTGATCTCGTTGCCGCGGACGTGGACGTCGCTGTCGATCGAGCGCTCGACGAGCCGCAGGATCTCGTCGCCCGCGCCGAGCAGGTTCACCATGATCTTCTGGTCGGGGACCGTGATCCTGGTCTGCACACGCGGCGCGCCGGGAGGTGGGGTGCCGGTCATAGGTCGGGCCGTCGGCCCTGCGCCACCTGCTCTCCGCTACTCGGGTGCCGGGCCCTGCTGGCGACGGCGTACGGTCACCTCCATCGTATCGGGTCGGCAGCGTGCGCACCGCGCCCATTTCGGGTGCCCGGCGGTCAGCCACCGGCGCGGAAGTCGTACCCGTCGAAGGTCTCCTGGGTTCGGGTGAAGCGGTAGGTCGCCCAGTGCATCCGCACCACCACGCCGCGTTCGTCACGGGTCAGCCGCAGCAGCTCCCCCACCTCGCGGCCGGAGACCGTGCGGAACACGTCCGGCCGGTCCGGCAGCGGCGCGAACACGGCGGGCGGCCTCCCGGCCGGGTCGTCCGCGCCCCGCGCCCGCAGCGTCCCGTCGTGCCAGGAGAAGACGTACTCGAAGCCCTCGCCCCACCAGCGGCCGAGCATGCGGCGCAGGTGGGCCGGGACGGGCGGGCCGGGACGCCACGGCTCGATCTCCGCCGGGTCGTGCTCGGCGGCGGCGGCCAGCAGCCGGTGGGACAGGTCGAACACCTCCACGCCGGTGCCGGACGAGCCGAGCACCGCGACGCCCATCGCCTCGGCGGTGCCCTGCCCGCCGCACCGCCCGTAGACGGCGGCGAGGAATCCGGGCATCGCGCCGTCGTGGCCCACGTGGGTCACCCGCTCCGGCTGCGGGACCAGGATCAGCCCGAGCCCGAAGCCGGCCGACCAGACCGACTCGTCGGTGGGGGTGAGCGGCCAGCGCATCTCCTCGACGGTCGTCGCGGCGAGCACCGCGCCGTTCGGGTCGATCGCCGCCGGGTCGGCCAGGAACGCGGCCCAGCGGGCCATGTCCGTCGCGGTGCTCCAGAGCTGCGCTGCGGGGGCCACCGCGCCGAAGTCGGCAGGTGGTTCCGGGTGGGCCTCGTCGGAGTACGCGTCGACCAGGAACCCGGTCGCGGCGCGCCCGGTCGGGTCCGGGCCGGTGGCGGTCAGCCCGAGCGGGCTGAGCACCCGATCGGCCAGCACCTCGGCCCAGGTGCCGCCGCGCAGGCGGGCGACAGCCTCGCCGAGCAGCGCCGGGCCGAGGTTGGAGTAGTGGAAGCGCCGGCCCGTGGGCAGCACCCGCTCCACCCGGGCCAGGTCGGCCAGCAGGTCGTCGACGGCCGGGGCGCGCAGGCTGTCCCACACGTCGCCGTGCGGCTCGCGTTGCAGGCCGGCGGTGTGCGACAACAGCCGGCGTACCGTCGCGTCGCCGTGCGCGGGCAGGTCGAGGTGCCGCCCGATCGGGTCGTCCAGGTCGAGCAGGCCGTCGTCGCGGCACTGCATGACCAGCGCCGCGGTGAAGGTCTTGGTGACCGAGCCGATCCGGAACACCGTCTCCGGCCCGAGCGCGGTGTCGTTGCCGGTGTCGCCCACGGTGCAGGTCCACAGCGGCCGGTCGGCCCGGTGCAGGGCAGCCGACACCGCCGGGATCCGTCCGGTGGCCTGGGCCTGGCGCACCATCCGGCCGAGCCGGTCGGACACGTCGGTCATCGGCAGAGCATCGGGCCGAGCGGCGCGCCGCCGAGCAGGTGGGCGTGCACGTGGAAGACCTCCTGGCCGCCGTACGGGCCGGTGTTGAACATCAGCCGGAACCCGTCCACGGTCAGGCCCTCCTCCTCGGCCACCACGGCGGCGGTCTGGAGCACCTCGCCGGCCAGCTCGGGTGCGCCCTGGGCCAACGTGGCCACGTCCGCGTAGTGCTCCTTCGGGATCACCAGCACGTGCGTGGGCGCCTTCGGGTCGATGTCGCGGAAGGCCAGCGTGGTGGCGGTCTCGCGGACGATGGTGGCCGGGATCTCGCCGGCGACGATCCGGCAGAAGAGGCAGTCCATCGCAGCAGTGTAAGGAGAGGGTGCCGAGCGCGGCGGGGGCACCGCCGGACGGACCGGCCCGGTGCGGCAGGATGGCCGCCATGACGGGACGGGCGGCGCTGGTGACGGGCGCCTCACGGGGCATCGGGCGGGCCGTGGCGCGGGCGTTCGCCGCGAGCGGGGACCGGGTGGCGATCCACCACCGGGACTCGGCCGAGCTGGCCGAGCGGCTGCGCGCCGAACTGCCCGGCGACGGGCACGTCGTGGTCCGCGCCGACCTGGCCGACCCCGACGCGGTACGCGCCATGGTGGACGAGGCGGCACAGCGGCTCGGTGGTCTCGACGTGCTGGTGAACAACGCCGGCGTGTTCGGGCCGGCCGATCCCCCGCACCCGGTCTTCGAGAGCAGCTACGAGCAGTGGCGGGCGCGGTGGCGGGAGGTGCTCGACACCAACCTGGTCGGCGCCGCGAACGCCGCCTGGTGCGCCGCGCAGCACATGCGCGAACGCGGGGGCCGGATCGTCAACGTCTCGTCCCGGGGCGCGTTCCGGGGCGAGCCGGCCAACCCGGCGTACGGGGCCAGCAAGGCCGGGATGAACGCGATGGCCCAGTCACTGGCGGTGGCGCTGGCGCCGTACGGCATCGGGGTGGCCTGCGTGGCGCCCGGCTTCGTCGAGACCGACATGACGAACGAGCACCTGAAGGCCGAGCGGGGCGAGGCGGTGCGCGCCCAGTCGCCGTTCCACCGGGTCGCCCGGCCCGAGGAGATCGCCGCGGCGGTGCACTGGCTGGCCAGCCCCGAGGCCGAGTGGGCCGCCGGCACCATCATCGACCTGAACGGCGCCTCCTACCTCCGCTCCTGACCCGCCCCCGGCCCTCGCCGCCGTCAACCCGCCCCCCGGCTCCGCGATCTTGCAGTTTTGGCCCTACCAAAACGCCCTAACGGGACATAGCAGGGGCCGCAACTGCAAGATCGGCGCGCAGGGCAGGGCGCGCGGGCGCGGCGGGCAAGACAGCCGGGCGGGCGGGTTACCAGTGGGTCAGGCGGGTGGCCAGGACTGTCAGGGCTGCCACGCCTGCCGTGGACGTGCGCAGGACCGTCGGGCCCAGGCGGACCGGGCGGGCGCCCGCGTCGGCGAAGGTGGCCAGCTCGTGGTCGGCGATGCCGCCCTCCGGGCCTACCACGAGCACGATCTCGCCGGCCGCCGGCAGGTCGACTGTGGTCAGCCGGTCCTGGGCGCCCTCGTGCAGCACGAACGCGCCGGCCGCACCGGCGATCCGGCGGGCCACCGAGGCGGTGGACTCGTCAGGTGCGCCCGCCACCACCGGCAGCCACGGGCGGCGGGCCTGCTTGGCCGCCTCCCGGGCGGTGGCCACCCACTTCTGCCGGGCCCGTTCGCCCCGCTCGCCGCGCCACTGCGCGACCGAGCGGGAGGCCGCCCAGGGCACGATCTCGTCGACCCCGACCTCGGTCATCGCCTGCACGGCGAGTTCACCCCGGTCGCCCTTGGCGATGCCCTGCACCACGACCAGGCGGGGCACCGTCGCGTCCGCGTACCCCCGGCTGGTGACCCGCAGGTCGAGCGTGCCGCGGCCGACGGCGGTGACCACCGCGGCGGCGGTGCCGCCCCGGCCGTCGGCGAGCAGCAGTTCCTCGCCGACGCGCAGCCGCTGCACGGTGGCCGCGTGGTGGCCCTCCGGGCCGTCCAGCGTCAGCGTGTCACCGGTGGGCAGCGCCTCGACCAGGAACAGCGGCGCGGACACCTCAGGCGTGCCCGTTGAAGGCGTCGCGCATCCGGGAGAAGAAGCCGCCCTGCTTGGTCAGCTCGGCGACCTCCTCGCCGCGCGTCTTGGCGAAGTCGCGCAGCATCCGCTCCTGGTCGGCGTCCAGCTTGGTCGGGGTACGCACGTCCAGGTGCACGTAGAGGTCACCCCGGCCGGTGCCGCGCAGGTGCGGTACGCCCCGGGCGCGCAGCCGCAGCGTGCTGCCGGGCTGGGTGCCCGGCTTGACGTCGACCGTCTCCTCGCTGTCCAGCGTCTTGATGGTCAGCCGGGTGCCGAGCGCGGCGGCGGTCATCGGGACGGTGACCCGGCAGTGCAGGTCGTCGCCCTTGCGGGAGTAGACGTCGTGCGGCCGCTCGTGGATCTCGACGTAGAGGTCACCGGCAGTGCCGCCACCCGGGCCGACCTCGCCCTGCTGGGCCAGGCGGATCCGCATGCCGTCCTCGACCCCGGCCGGGATCTTGACGGTCAGCGAGCGGCGGGTACGCGCCCGGCCGTCACCGGCGCAGGTCGGACAGGGGTGCGGGATGGTGGTCCCGTAGCCCTGGCAGACGGTGCACGGCCGGGCGGAGACCACCTGGCCGAGGAAGGTCCGCTGCACCGACTGCACCTCGCCGCGGCCACCGCACGCCTCGCAGGTGGCCAGGTGGGTGCCGGCGGCGGTGCCGGCGCCGGAGCAGGTGGTGCAGAGCACAGCGGTGTCGACGGTGATCGGCGCCTCAACGCCGAACGCGGTCTCGTTGAGGTCCAGTTCCAGGCGCAGGATCGCGTCCGCGCCGGGGCGGGTACGGGGCCGGGGCCCCCGGCTGCCGCCCGCGGCGCCGCCGAAGAACGCGTCCATGATGTCCTGGAAGCCGACGAACGGACCGGCTCCGCCGGGCCCGCCCGGGCCGCCCATGCCACCGCCGCCCGGGGCGAGCGGGTCGCCGCCCAGGTCGACGATCTGCCGCTTCCGGTCGTCCGAGAGGACCTCGTACGCGGCGTTGATGTCCTTGAACTTCTCCTGGGCCTCCGGGTCCGGGTTGACGTCCGGGTGGAACTGCCGCGCCAGCTTGCGGTAGGCACGCTTGATCTCGTCGTCGGAGGCGTCCCGGCTCACGCCGAGAATGCCGTAGTAGTCCCTGGCCACTGCGTTAGGTGTCCTCATGTTCGTCTCGCGTCGCTCCGGTCGTCGGCCGGAACCGGCCGTCGGCCCTGACTGTCAGTTCTGGGCCAGCAGTTCGCCCACGTAGCGTGCCACGGCCCGGACCATGGCGATATTGCCGGGGTAGTCCATCCGGGTCGGCCCGAGCACGCCGAGCCCACCGACGATCGTGCTGCCCGGTCCGTAGCCGGTGCTGACCACCGAGGCGGCCCGCAGGTTGTCGAATTCGTTCTCGTCGCCGATGAGCACCCGGGTGGTGCTCGGCTCCGTCTCGCCGATCAGCTTGAGCAGCACTACCTCTTCTTCGAGCGCCTCCAGGATGGGCCGCAGCGAGCCCTGGAAGTCGAGCAGGCCACCCCGGGTGAGGTTGGCCTGCCCGGCCAGCGCGAGGCGTTCCTCGTGCCGTTCCACGAGGGTTTCCAACAGCACTGTGGAGAGCGTGGTCATGGCCGGGCGCAGATGCGGCGCGGACTCCTCGACGAGCGCCTGCACCAGCGGCGGCGTCTCGGCGAGCTGGCTGCCCACCAGCTTCTCGTTCACCAGCTTGCGCAGGTCGGTCACGTCGTCGGCGGGCACGGGGGCGGGCAGCTCGACCAGCCGCTGCTCGACCCGGCCGGTGTCGGCGATCATGACGACCATCAGCCGGGTGGTGGAGATCGGCACCAGCTCCAGGTGGCGCACCTTGGAGCGGGCCAGGCTCGGATACTGCACCACGGCGACCTGCCGGGTGAGCTGCGCGAGCAGCCGGACCGTGCGGTGCACCACGTCGTCCAGGTCGACGGCGCCGACGAGGAAGCGCTCGATCGCCCGGCGCTCGGCCGGGCTCAGCGGCTTCACCCGGGAGAGCCGGTCGACGAAGAGACGGTAGCCGCGGTCGGTGGGCACCCGGCCGGCGCTGGTGTGCGGCTGCCGGATGTAGCCCTCCTCCTCCAGCACCGCCATGTCGTTACGCACGGTGGCCGGCGAGACGCCGAGCTGGTGCCGCTCGACCAGGGCCTTGCTGCCCACCGGCTCCTGCGTGGCGACGTAGTCCTCGACGATCGCGCGCAGCACGGCGAGTTTGCGGTCGTCGAGACCCATGTCCCACCTCCTGACGCACCTCGGTCGGGCCGGCACGCGGCATCCGCCGGGCGGCTGGCACTCGACTGTAGCGAGTGCCAGTCTACGTCGGCACCCCCGCAGACGCGACGATCGTCTGACGGACCTGCGGTGCGGCCCGTCACCCGGCTCCGCCCGATCGGCCCGAACGGCCGGTCATCGTCGGTCTGTGTCGCTCTGGTGCGAGTTGACCCGTGCACCTACCGTGGCGACCATGACTGAACCTCCTCGCCCTCCGGGGGCAGGGGACTACGGACCCCAACCCGACCCGTCGGCGCCGTACGGCTCGTCGCCGGGCAGCGAACCGCCCACCGCCCCACTGTCCGGGGCTCCGGGTGCCGGCGGCTATCCCCCGCCCGGCGACTATCCGCCTCCGGGCGGCTACCCCCCGCCGGGCGGCTCGCCCGGCTACGACACCGGCTACCCGGCCGGTGCCGGGTACGGCCCCGCCGCGTACGCCAACAGCGACGAGAAGACGTGGGCCCTGGTGGCGCACTTCGGCGGCGCGGCCGGCGTCATCGTCGGCGGCGGCCTGCTCGGCTGGGTCGCCCCGCTGATCGCGATGATGGTCCGCGGCCAGCAGTCGCCGACCGTCCGCGCCCACGCGGTCTCGGCGCTCAACTTCCAGATCACCTGGACCATCGCCAGCGTGCTCGCCTGGGTGATCACGGTCGTCACCTGCGGGATCCTGTTCTTCGTCCCGATGCTGGTCTGGCTGGTGCCGCTGATCTTCGGGATCATCGGTGGGGTCAAGGCCAACGAGGGCGTGCTCTACCGCTACCCGATGACCTTCAACTTCATCAAGTGACACCGCCGGCCGGCCGAGGGGGCGGCCGGCCGGTGCCGGTCACGGCAGCAGGTCACGTACCACCGCGTCGGCCAGCAGCCGTCCGCGCAGCGTCAGCACCACCAGCCCTCGCGCGTACGCCCCGGCGTCGAGCAGCCCGGCGTCCCGGGCCCGCTCGGCGCCCGCCCGGCCGGGCTCGTCCAGCACGTCCAGCGGCAGGCCGGAGGCGAGCCGCACCCGCAGCATCACGTCCTCCATGTGCTGTTCGTCCGGGGTGAGCAGTTCCCGGGCCAGCGCGGGTGAGGCGCCCTCGGCCAGCCGCGCCGCGTACGCGCTCGGGTGCTTGACGTTCCACCAGCGCACGCCGCCGACGTGGCTGTGCGCCCCCGGGCCCAGGCCCCACCAGTCGGCGCCGGTCCAGTAGAGCAGGTTGTGCCGGCACGCCGCCGTCGCCGAGCGGGCCCAGTTCGACACCTCGTACCAGGAGAACCCGGCCGCGCCGAGCGCGTCCTCCGCGGCCAGGTAGCGGTCCGCCGCCACGTCGTCGGAGGGGTACGGCAGCTCGCCCCGGCGCATCCGCGCGGCCAGCCGGGTGCCGTCCTCCACGATCAGGGCGTACGCGCTGACGTGGTCCACCCCGGCGTCGACCACCTGGGCCAGCGAGGCGGCGAAGTCCTCCGCCGTCTCCCCCGGCGTGCCGTAGATCAGGTCCAGGTTCACGTGCTCGAACCCGGCGTCGCGGGCCTCCAGGGCGGCTGCGGTGGCCCGGCCCGCGCTGTGCCGCCGGTCGAGCACCGCGAGCACGCCCGGCGCGGCGGACTGCATGCCCAGCGAGATCCGGGTGTAGCCGGCGGCCCGCAGCGTCTTGAGCGACTCCGGGCTCACCGACTCGGGGTTGGCCTCGGTGGTCACCTCGGCGTCGGCGGCCAGCCCCCAGACGCGGTCGATGCCGTCGAGGATCCGGGCCAGGTCGTCGGCGGGCAGCAGGGTGGGCGTGCCGCCGCCGACGAAGACGGTGTCCACCCGCTGCGGCGGCGAGTCGCCCAGCACCCGGGCGGCCAGCGCCAGCTCGGCCAGCACGGAGTCGGCGTACGTCTCCCGGCTCGCCCCGCCGCCCAGCTCCGAGGCGGTGTACGTGTTGAAGTCGCAGTAACCGCACCGGGAGGCGCAGAACGGGACGTGGACGTACACGCCGAAGCCGCGCGCGCCGACGGCGCGACGGGCGGTGGCGGGCAGCGATCCGTCGCGCGGGACGGGTTCGCCTTCTGGAAGGACGCCGGGCATGGCCACTAGTCTGCCCGGCATGACCTCTCCGGACGCTCTCGTGCGAGTCGCCACGACCCGTGGGGTGACCACCCTCACCCTGGACAGCCCGCACAACCGCAACGCGCTCTCCACACCCCTGATGACCCAGCTGCTGGCCGGGCTGGCCGACGCGGTCGCCGACGACGCGGTACGCGCGATCGTGCTCGACCACACCGGCCCGGTCTTCTGCTCCGGCGCCGACCTGAAGGAGACCGCCGCCGCGTACGCCAGCGGCACCGTGCCCGCCGGGATGCTCGGCGACGTGCTGGTGGCGGTACGGGAATGCCCGAAGCCGGTGGTGGCGAAGGTGGCCGGGCCGGCCCGGGCCGGTGGGCTGGGCCTGATCGCCGCCGCCGACCTGGCGGTCTGCGCGCAGGAGGCGACGTTCGCGTTCACCGAGGTGCGGATCGGGGTGATCCCGGCGGTGATCTCGGCGACCGTGCTGCCCCGGCTGGGCCAGCGGGCGGCCGCCGAGCTGTACCTGACCGGCGACACGTTCGACGGCCGCCGCGCCGCCGAGATCGGCCTGGTCACCGCCGCGGTGCCGGCCGGCGAGCTGGACGCCGCCGTCGGCCGCTACTGCGACTCGCTCGTCAAGGGCGCCCCGGGGGCGCTGGCCGGGGCGAAGGAGCTGCTGCGCCGGCCCGCCGGGCCCGACCTGCGGGCCGAGATCGCCGAGTTGGCCGCGCTCTCCACCGGGTACTTCCTCTCCGACGAAGGGCGCGAGGGCGTGATGGCGTTCCGGGAGAAGCGTCCCGCCGCCTGGGTGCCCGCCGGCGACTGAGCTGTGCGGCGGGCCCCACATGAGCGATCTTGGGGCCCGCCGGTCGGCCGAGGCCCGCGCCGGCGGAGGGACGTACGCTTGTCGGACTGTCGGGACAGGGGGTGCGGGTGCGGACGCGAGGGGCGATCGTGGCGGCCGGTGTGGCGGTGTGCGTGCTGGCACTGCTCGCGGTCTATGTCGTGACCAAGCAGTTCGGTGAGCACCTGCGGCTGCCGCTGGCCAGCCGGACCTGCACCGTGAGGGCGGACGGCGAGGTGGTGCTCGGCGCCGACCAGATGGCGAACGCGGCGACGATCGCGGCCATCGGGATGCAGCGCCGGATGCCCGAGCGGGCGGTGGTGGTGGCGCTGGCGACGGCGTACCAGGAGTCGCACCTGCGCAACATCGCGCACGGCGACCGCGACTCGCTCGGCCTGTTCCAGCAGCGCCCGAGCCAGGGCTGGGGCACCCCGGAGGAGATCCAAGACCCGCGGTACGCGGCGAACAAGTTCTACGCCGCGCTGAAGAAGGTCAAGGGCTGGGAGCGGATGCGGGTCACCGACGCCGCCCAGCGGGTGCAGCGGTCGGCGTTCCCCGAGGCGTACGAGAAGTGGTCGGACGAGTCGGAGGTCCTCACCCGGGCGCTGCTCGGCCACGCGACCGGCGCGGTGGCCTGCACCGTCTCCTCACCGCCGACGATGCGCGGCCCGGCCGCCGCCAGCGCCGTGCTGGAGAGCCTGTCACTGGACTGGGGGCTGCCACAGCTGCCCACGGCGACGGACCTGACCGCGCTCACCGTGCCGGCCGGTGACGATCGCAACGGCTGGCGGTACGCGCACTGGCTGGTCTCGCACGCCGACGACCACGGCGTGAAGAAGGTCCGCTTCGGCAACCTGGAATGGACCGCCGAGCAGGGCTCCTGGGCCCGGGTGAAGGGCGACCCCGCCACCGAGGTGCGCGCCGAGGTGTTCGCCGCCTGACCGGCGCCGGATCGCCCCGGCGCTCAGCCCTTTACCGCTCCGGCGACCAGGCCGGAGACCATCCGGCGCTGCACCAGCAGGAAGAACACGATCACCGGCAGGGTGAACAGCGTGGACGCGGCCATCACCGAGCCCCAGGCGGTGTCGTCGCGGCCGAAGAAGAACGTCATGGCCACCGGCAGCGTGTACTTCTGCTGGTCGTTGATGAAGGTCAACGCGAAGATCAGCTCGTTCCAGGCGGTGATGAACGAGAAGATGCTGGTGGCGACCAGGCCGGGCGCGACGAGCGGGAACAGCACCTTGCGGAACGTCTGGGCCCGGCTGGCCCCGTCGATGGCGGCGGCCTCCTCCAGTTCCTTCGGCACCGCCGCGACGAAGCCGCGCAGCATCCAGACCGCGAACGGCAGCGAGAAGCCGAGGTACGTGAGGATCAGGCTGGGCAGCGTGTTGTAGAGGCCGAGCCGCTGGATCATCAGGAACAGCGGGATGACAAGCGCCTCCAGCGGGATCATCTGCACCACCAGCAGCATGATCAGGAACGTGGTGCGCAGCTTGAACCGGAACCGGGCCACGGCGGTCGCGGCGAGCAGCGCGACCAGCCCGCTCAGCAGCACCGTCGCCAGCGCGACGAGCGCGCTGTTGAGGAAGAAGTCGGCGAACGTCACGCCCGGGATCAGGTTGCCGGTGAGGATCTCCCGGTAGTGCTCCAGCGTCGGCTCCGCCGGCACCGGGCGGGGGGTGGACGAGAAGATCTCCCGGTTGGGCTTCAGCGAGGTCGCCACCATCCAGTAGACCGGGAACGCGGCGAAGAGCGCGACCAGCAGGCCGGCGCCGTTGAGGGCGATCTTCTTCGTCATTCGTCCTCCTGCCGCAGCACCATGCGGACGTACAGGGCGGTCACCACGAGCAGGATCACGGTGAGGATGACCGCGATGGCCGAGCCGAGGCCGTACTTGGGCGGTGGCGAGAACGCCTCCGCGTACGAGTAGATCGACAGCATGAACGTCGACCGGTCCTGGGTGCCGCCGGCCAGCACGAACTGCTGGGTGAAGACCTTGAAGTCCCAGATCGTGGAGAGCACCACGAGGATGCCGAAGACCGGCCGTAGGACCGGGAACGTCACCGACCAGAACACCTTCCACGGCCCGGCGCCGTCGACCCGGGCCGCCTCCTGCAACTCCGTCGGCACGCTCTTGAGCCCGGCCAGCACGCTCACCGCGATGAACGGGAACGAGTGCCAGACCACCACGAGCGTCAGGATGGCGAAGAACAGCAGCGGGTCGTTGAACCAGCCGTACCCGGTCCAGTCGCTACGCCCGAACAGGGCGGTGGAGAGCCCGTCGGGGAGCTTGTTGAACAGCCAGGTGACCAGGCCGCTGGTGTCGTCGAAGATCCACTTCCAGACGATCGTGCCGGTCAGCGCCGGGGTGGCCCAGGCGAGCATCACGCAGCTCGCCACGAACGTGGCCATCTTCTTGCCCAGGCGGTTGAGCAGCAGCCCGACCAGGGTGCCGAGGATCATCGTGAGCGCCACGTTGGCGAGCGCGAACAGCACTGTGTTGCGCAGCACCGTACGGAAGAACGGGTCGCCGAGGATCTGCGCGTAGTTGGCCAGGCCGACCCACGGCCACTCGCGGTCGCCGCGCAGCTGCCGGACGCTGTCCAGCTTGTGGAAGGACATCCACACGACCTGGCCGAGCGGCCAGAGCAGCAGCACGGCGATGATCGCCAGGCAGGGCAGGAGCAGCAGGTACGGAAGGTGGTCCACCCGGCGGCGGCGCCGCCGCGCGGGGGTCTCCCGCGCGGCGGCCTCACCGGTGACCTCGGTCAGCGTGGTCACTTGGCGTTGAGGATGCTTTCCATCTCGGTGGCCGCGTCGGCGGTGGCCTTCTCGACCGTCTTCTGCCCCTTGATGACCGAGCTGTTCATCGCCTGGGTCACCGTCTTGGTCCGGCTGACCTCGACCCACTTCGGGGTGAGCGGGGTCAGCTTGGTGTTCTGGATGGCGGTGGCGAACGCGGCCATCACCTTGTCGTTGGCGTAGTCGCCGCTGCTGACCAGGTCCTGGTAGACCGGGAAGAAGCCGAGGCTGCTCGCGAACTCCTTGTCCTTCTGCTTGCTCAGCAGCACGGTCATGTAGTCCCAGGCAAGCGCCGCCCGCTTGCTGTCCTTCCAGATGGCGATGTCGGAGCCGCCGGCGAACGCCGGGGCGGCCTTGCCGTCCGGACCGGGGATCGGGAACGTGCCCCACACCTTCTCGATGTCGGGGTTGTCCTTCTTCATCGCGCCGCCCTGCCAGCTACCGGCGAACGCCATGGCGGCCTTGCCGGTGGCGAACTGGGTACGGGCGTCGACCTCGTTCCACCCGGCGGCGGCCGGCGGGGCGACCTTGTGCACGGTCACCAGGTCGGTCCAGAACTTGACCGCCTTCTGCGCCTCGGGGGTGTTGTAGCCGGACTTCCAGGTGTCGCCCTCCTTGGTGGCGATCTCCCCGCCGGCACCCCAGAGGAAGGAGTAGAACGGCAGCTCGGAGTTGCCGGGCAGGGCGATGCCGTAGGTGCCGGGCTTCTTGGCCTGGACCGCCTTCGCGGCCGCGACCATCTCCTCCCAGTTCGTCGGCGGCTTGACGCCGGCCTCGGCGAACCAGTCGGTGCGGTAGTAGACGGCACGCACGCCGGCGTACCACGGCACGCCGTACTGCTTGCCGTCGAGCTGGGCGTTCTTGACCAGGTCGGGCAGGATGTCCTTGCCCTCGGACCAACCGCCGAACTTGTCCGAGACGTCGGCCAGGGCCTCCTGCGCGGCCCAGCCCTGGGTCTCGGTGTTGCCCAGCTCGGTGACGTCCGGGCCCTCACCACCGGCGAGCGCAGCCTGGAACTTCTTCGGCGCCTCGAGCCAGGGAATGTACTGCACCACGACGTCGGTCTCGGGGTGCTTCTTCTTGAATTCCGCCTCGACGCCGTCGAGGAACGTGGTCTGGGCGTCGCCGCCCTCACCCATCATCCACACAGTGAGCTTGCTGTTGTCGGCGGCGCTGTCGTCGTCGCCGGAGCCACCGCACGCGGTCAGCACCAACGCGGCCGACGCCACGATGGCGGTGACCGGAGCCAGCCGCTTCCACCTGTTCACGCCATATCTCCCTCAGGGCCGTTTGGCACTAACCTTCTCCGCCGCACCTTAGTAGGAAAATTTCCTTTACAACAGGGGGTGTGCGTGACGGAGGGCACAGGGGACCGTATCGCAGCCGGAGCCCGGTCGGCATCGATGCCGGCCGGGCTGTTCGGAGCCCACACATGCCGACGGGCGCCCGGCCGGTGAGGCCGGGCGCCCGTCGAGGCGCGTGGTGCGGGGTCAGTAGCGCGAGACGCTGCGGCGACGGCCGACGCCGGCCACCAGGGCCACGCCGATCGCGGCGAAGAGCACCTGCAGCATCAGCTCGCGCCAGTCGATGCCGGCGGTGTTGGCGAAGCCGGAGGCCCGGGCGACGATCGTGCCCAGAAGCGCGGCGCCGACGCCGATCAGCATGTGCAGCCAGATGGGCATGTTCTGCCGGCCCGGCACGACCAGCCGGCCCAGCGCGCCGACGATCAGACCCACGACCAGCGCGGTGATGATGCCCCAAACGGTGAGCTCCATGGTCGCCCTCCTCCTTAAGATCCGGTCACACGTTCTCGTGTGTTTACTGTCGTGATCGCTAAGTTCCCGACCGCCCCGAAATCCAAACCGGCTCCGATGACGAATTGTTCAGACGTACCCTGACCTGCTGCTTCTCCCCGAAACCCGGCGCGGTGGGCGCACCCGGCGCACCGACAGGGTTCAATGCGCCGAATACGCCGACGGGCGCCCGGCCGATACGGCCGGGCGCCCGTCGAGGCGCGTGGTGCGTGGATCAGTGATGCGAGACGCTGCGGCGGCGGCCGACGCCGGCCACCAGCGCCACACCGATGGCGGCGAGCACGACCTGCACGGCCAGCTCGGCCCAGTCGATGCCGCTGGTCTGCGTGGCGATGCCGAGCGCGCGGGCCAGGACGGTGCCCAGCAGCGCCGCGCCGACGCCGATCACCATGTGCAGCCACATCGGCATGTTCTGCCGGCCCGGCACGACCAGCCGGCCCAGCGCGCCGACGATCAGACCCACGACCAGCGCGGTGATGATGCCCCAGACGGTCAACTCCACGGTCGGTCCTCCTAAAGCGATTTCGCACGTTCTGTGCGTTTGCTGTCGTGCCCCGGTTAGTGCCCGACGCATCGAAAACCGAAACCGACGGCATCGACCGCCGCTCCCCCGGCCGGGCCGAAACCGCAGGTGGGAGCGCTGCCACAAGCTGAAAAACTCCTGGGTACGCGACCGGCCGGCGCCTCCGAGGAGGACGCCGGCCGGGGACGTGGAGCCTGGCTGCTACTTCTTGCCGGCGGGCTTGCCGTCGCCGGAGTCGGACGACAGCGCCGCGATGAACGCCTCCTGGGGAACCTCCACCCGGCCCACCATCTTCATCCGCTTCTTGCCCTCCTTCTGCTTCTCCAGCAGCTTGCGCTTGCGGCTGATGTCACCGCCGTAGCACTTGGCGAGCACGTCCTTGCGGATCGCGCGGATGGTCTCCCGGGCGATCACCCGGCTGCCGATGGCGGCCTGGATCGGCACCTCGAACTGCTGGCGCGGGATGAGCGTGCGCAGCTTCGCCGCGATCGTCGTCCCGTACGTGTACGCCTTGTCCTTGTGCACGATCGCGCTGAACGCGTCGACCGGCTCGCCGTGCAGCAGGATGTCCACCTTCACCAGGTCGGACGCCTGCTCGCCGGAGGGCTCGTAGTCCAGCGAGGCGTAGCCCTTGGTGCGGCTCTTGAGCTGGTCGAAGAAGTCGAAGATGATCTCGGCCAGCGGCAGCGTGTAGCGCAGCTCCACCCGGTCGGCGGAGAGGTAGTCCATGCCGAGCAGGCTGCCCCGGCGGCCCTGGCACAGCTCCATCACCGCGCCGACGTAGTCGTTCGGGGTCAGCACCGTGGCCCGCACCGTCGGCTCGTACACCTCGGCGATCTTGCCGGTCGGGTACTCGCTCGGGTTGGTGACCACGATCTCCTCGCCGTCCTCCTGGATGGCCCGGTAGACCACGTTCGGCGCGGTGGAGATGAGGTCGAGGTTGAACTCCCGCTCCAGCCGCTCCCGGATGATCTCCAGGTGCAGCAGGCCGAGGAAGCCGCAGCGGAAGCCGAAGCCCAGCGCTCCGGAGGTCTCCGGCTCATAGACGAGCGCCGCGTCGTTGAGCTTGAGCTTGTCCAGCGCCTCGCGCAGGTTCGGGTAGTCCGAGCCGTCGATCGGATAGAGGCCCGAGTAGACCATCGGCTTCGGGTCCTTGTAGCCGCCCAACGCCTCCTTGGCCGGGTTGTTGTTGATGGTGACGGTGTCACCGACCCGGGACTGGCGCACGTCCTTCACGCCGGTGATCAGGTAGCCCACCTCGCCGACGCCGAGCGCGTCGGCCTTCACCATCTCCGGCGAGATGACGCCGATCTCCAGCAGCTCGTGGACCGCACCGGTGGACATCATCTTGATCCGGTCCCGGGCGGAGATCCGGCCGTCGATCACCCGGACGTAGGTGACGACGCCCCGGTAGACGTCGTACACCGAGTCGAAGATCATCGCGCGGGCCGGGGCCTCGGCGTCGCCCACCGGCGGCACGAACTGCCGGACGATCTCGTCGAGCAGGTAGGACACACCGTCACCGGTCTTGCCGGAGACCCGGATGCAGTCCGCCGGGTCCCCGCCGATCAGGTGGGCCAGCTCCTCGGCGTACTTCTCCGGCTGGGCGGCCGGCAGGTCGATCTTGTTGAGCACCGGGATGATGCGCAGGTCGTTCTCGAGCGCCAGGTAGAGGTTGGCAAGCGTCTGCGCCTCGATGCCCTGCGCGGCGTCGACGAGCAGGAGCGCGCCCTCGCAGGCGGCCAGCGACCGGGACACCTCGTAGGTGAAGTCCACGTGGCCCGGGGTGTCGATCATGTTGAGCACGGCGGCCTCGCCGGCCCGGTCACCTTCACGGATCGTCCACGGCATCCGCACGGCCTGGCTCTTGATGGTGATGCCGCGCTCGCGCTCGATGTCCATCCGGTCCAGGTACTGCGCGCGCATCTGCCGGGGGTCGACCACACCGGTGAGCTGCAACATCCGGTCGGCCAGGGTCGACTTCCCGTGGTCGATGTGGGCGATGATGCAGAAGTTCCGGATGCGCGCCGGGTCGGTGGCACCAGGAGCGTTCGCGCCGGGATCGAGCGTCGGTGGCACAGCGGTCCGTTCTGGTCGGCTGACGTGAGCGGGCCGGCGCGCCGCCGGCCCTCTCCATGGTCCCACGTCGTCCGGGACGCGCCCGGACTCCCCCTTCACTCCGCGGCTATTCCACCGGTGGCTCGACGAACAGGGCGGCCAGCCTCGGCAGCCGGCGGCGGGCCTCCTCCTCGTCGTCGAAGTCCCAGAAGTCGTTCAGGTCGGGCACCGGGACCGGGTCACGCTCGGCCGGCAGGTCGGACGCGGTGGCCTTCCGGTACGCGTCCCACGGCACCGCCAGCATCTGCTCGCACTCGAACTCCTCGCCGCTGAGCGCGGCGGCCCGCACCTGCGGCAGCTCGGCCAGCGAGTCCGGGTCGCCGACCGTCCCCGCGAACACCGCCCGCCCCTGCGTCATGAGCCAGCCCCGGAAATACTCGAAGCCGTCGTCCGAGGCGCCCCCGTTGATCAGGTAGGCCGCGCCCCAGAGGTCGACCCTGTAGGAAGCCGCGAGCACCCGCCGCTGGTGGTGGGCGTATCCGACGATCTCCTCCGGGTCACGCTCGGCCAGCAGCGCGACCGCCCGGGCGGCCACCGCGTCGGGCTCTCCCCCGGCACCGGCACGGGCCTCGTCGATCAACTGCCAGAACTCGTCGGTCCTCATGGCAGGCAGTCTGGCAGAGCCCACCGACGCGTCGGTTCGCCGCGCGCCGCCGGTGCGGCAGCATGGTGCGGTGCGCGCGATCTCCCTACCGCCGGTCCCGTACGGGTCGACAGCCGTCCGGCCAAGCTGGGCCGACCTGCCGGCCGGGCTGCGCGACGCGCTGGCCGCCCGGATCGGCGGTCCACCGGCGGCGGTACGGGTGGCGGCCGGCGGGTTCACCAACGGCTTCACCGCCGTGCTGACCGGCCCCGCCGGGGAGCGCGTGTTCGTCAAGGCGGCGGCGCTGCACGGGCAGCGGCACCTGGTCGACTGGTACGCCCACGAGGCGGCGATCCTGGCCCGGCTCCCGGCCGGGCTGCCGGTGCCCCGGCCGCGCTGGGCGCTCACCGAGTCCGGCTGGTACGCGCTCGCGCTCGAGGCGATCGACGGGCACACCCCCCGGCTGCCCTGGGCGCCGGCCGAGCTGGACGCCGCCCTCGCCACGTACGCCGAAGTGGCCGCCGCGCTCGGCGACCCGCCCGCGGAGCTGGCCGCGCTCCGGCTCCCCCGCCTCGCGGACCTGGCCCGCGACGACATCCTCTGGTGGGGCGAGGTGGCCGCCGGGCGCGAGCCGCTGCCCGAGGCGGCCGCCGGCGCGCCGCTGGCCGAGCTGGTCGCCCTGGAGTCGCGCCTGCCCCTGTACGCCGACGCGGCCCCTGGGCTGGCCCACGGCGACCTGCGGGTGGACAACCTGCTGATCGACGCCGACGGGCGGGCCTGGCTGTGCGACTGGCCCTGGCTCTGCCACGGGCCCGCCTGGTTCGACCTGGCCGGGCTGCTACTCACCGCGTACGCCAGCGGCCTGGACGCGGACGCCGCGTTCGCCGGCCACCCGGCGGCGGCGGGAGCGCCCGGCGACGCGCTGGACGTGACGCTCGCCGCGCTGGCCGGCTACTACCTGACCGGCGCCGCGGCCGGGCCGTCGAACGGCTCCCCGCACCTGCGCGCCCACCAGCGCTGGAGTGGGGAGCAGGCGCTCGGCTGGCTGACCGGGCGCCGGGGCTGGTGATCACGCCCGACGCCCTGCTCGCGGCGGGCGTCGCCGGGCTCGTGACCAGGCCCGGGCCGGGGCCGGGGTAGAGGCGTTTTGGCTCGCCCGGGGGCGACCTGGTAGCCTGGCTTTTCGCGCGGCGATGACGCATGCTCGTCGTGCGCGAAAGCAGACCAACCCGAGCTATCAAGACGAGGCTGTCGCGTGGCGAACATCAAGTCCCAGATCAAGCGCAACCGGCAGAACGAGAAGCGCCGGCTGCGTAACAAGTCGGTCAAGTCGTCGCTGAAGACCGCCATCCGGAAGTTCAACGAGGCTGCCGAGGCGGGCGACACCGAGAAGGCCACCGTGCTCATGCGTGAGGCCACCCGCAAGCTGGACAAGGCTGCCAGCAAGGGTGTCATTCACTCCAACCAGGCGGCCAACCGGAAGTCGGCGATCGCCAAGCGCGTCGCCTCGTTCTCCGCCTGACCAGCGCTACATATCCCACCGGAAGCCCCGGGGCCACCGCGCCCACGGGGCTTCCGGCTGTCCGCAATCCCCACCGATCACGCGCCGCCGTCTTCGGCGGAGGTGCTGCCTGCGGGCTGCTACCGCTCGCCTGGGTGGTTGAACGTCGACCGTTGCGGATGGTGGTAGCGGACGCCCCGGGAGTCGGCGACCGGCGTCGTGCTCCCCGGCACTGGCCGGGCGCTCGCCGTGGCGCCCGGTAGCGCGCGGGCGCTGGTGGGCACCCGGGCCCGCCCGATCACCGGCTCCATCTGCCGACGGAAGCGGTCCCGCTCCTGCTCGGGCACCTGCGCCGCGGTGCGGACGACCACCTCGGCCACCACGTCGTTGAGCTTGACCATGGCCGCCACCGCGATCGGCAGCACCACCACCGCCCACCAGCTCACCAGCTCGGCGAGCGCGAGCAGGACGGCCAGCGCCATCGCGCCCTCGAAGAAGAGGAAACAGAGCACCCCGCCCGGGTTGATGAAGCGCAGGCCGAGCGCCCGGGCGTAGAGCGGACGGTACCGCTCCTCGTCCGTGGCCACCGTCGACCACGCTCGGGTCACCGGGCGCCGCCCTGCCGGGCCGCCGCCACCGAGAACACGGCCCGCTCCAGCGCGTACGCGCGGTCGTCGGCGCCGCCCTTCACCGCCGCGTTGCACTCGGCGGCCACCCGCATCGCCTCGACCAGACCCTCCGGCGTCCAGCCCCGGGCGCGTACCTGAGCCTTCTCGATCTTCCAGGCCGGCATGCCGAGCGTCTTGGCCAGTTGGAACGCGTTGCCCCGGCCGGCGGCGGCGACCCGGGCCACGGTCCGTACGCCGTCGGCCAGCGCGTCGGCGATCGGCACCGGGTCGACGCCGACGTGCAGCGCCCACCGCAGCGCTTCCAGCGCGCCGGGCACGTCACCGATCATCGTCGCGTCGGCGACGGTGAAGCCGGTCACCTCGGCCCGGCCCCGGTAGTACCGGGCGACCGTGTCGGCGCCGATCCGCCCGTCGGTGTCGGCGACCAGTTGCGAGCAGGCGGCGGCCAGCTCGCGCATGTCGTTGCCGACGGCCGCGACCAGGGCGTCGGCCGCGTCGGGCGAGCACTTGCCGCCGATGCGGCGAATCTCGTCGCGCACGAAGGCGGCCCGCTCCCGGTCACCCTTGAGCTTGACCGCCGGCACCACAGTGGCGCCCGCCGCACGCAGGCCGTCGGCGAACGCCTTGCCCTTGGCCGCGCCCAGGTGCAGCACCACGAGCTGCACGTCCGGGTCGGGATTCTTCGCGTACGCCAGCAGCGCGGTGGACAGGTCCTTGCGGGCGTCCTGGCCGGAGCGGAGCACGAGCACCCGGCGACCGCCGAACAGCGACGGGCTGAGCATCTCGGCGATCTCGCCGACCGTGAGGGCGCCGGCCTGGTATTCCCGCACGTCCACGTCGGGGTCGACCTCGCGGGCCCGGGCGACGGTTTCGGTGACCGCTCGCGTGGCGAGCAGCTCCTCGTCGCCGAGGACGAGCACAATAGGAGGCAGGTCGGCGGGGGTCACGCCGCCCATACTCGCACGCCCTCCGACCCTGCTGGGCCTGCTCATCGGGGACTGTGACGGCGCAGCCCGCACACAGCGCAAATCCAGACATTTGCCTTGATCTACCGCCTACCACCACAAGATCCCCGTTCACCGTGACGGTCCGGACTCGGCGCCGCGCCTCACCACCACGAGACCGCCACCCGCCCGGACCGCGGCGACGTCCCCATCGGTGTCGGTACGCAGCACCCGGGCGCCGCCCCGGGCCAGCCGGTCCAGCAGCCCGGCGTTGGGATGCCCGTAGTCGTTGTCGACGCCCACGCACACCAGCGCCACCGCCGGACGCACCGCGGCCAGGAATTCCGGCGCCTGGTACGCCGACCCGTGGTGGGCGACCTTCAGCACGTCGGCCCGGATCCCGGTGGCCGGCGTCGTCTCCAGCATCGCCCGCTGTTCCTCCGTCTCGGCGTCACCGGTGAGCAGGATCCGCAACCCACCCACGGTGGCGGCCAGCACCAGCGAGTTGTTGTTCGGATCGGACCGGCTGCCCCGCAGCGGATACGGCGGACCGACCGCGAGCAGGTCCACCGCACCCGCCCGCCACCGCCAGCCCGCCTGCACCGCAGCGAGCGGCGCACCGGCCCGGCGGGCCGCCTCGCGTACCTGGGCGGCGCCGTAGGGCGGCTCGGACCAGGACGGACCCACCACCGCACCCACCCGCCGGCCCCGGAACACCCCGGCCACGCCGCCGACGTGGTCGACGTGGAAGTGACTGACCACCAGCAGCGGCACCTCGCGTACGCCAAGGCGGCGCAGGCAGGTGTCCACGCCTGACGGCTCCGGGCCGGCGTCGACCACGACGGCCCGGCCGGCGGCGACCGGCAGCACCACGGCGTCCCCCTGCCCCACCGCACACGCCACCACCACCCAGCCGCGCGGCGGCCAGCCGGAGGCGAGCAGCCGGACCGGCACCGCGCCCAGCACCACCGCCACCGCGACGACAGCGATCAGTCGCCGCGCCCGGCGTTGCCGCAAGGCGTGCAGCAGCGCCACGCTCACCGCCGCGAGCAGCAGGGCCCCGGCCACCCCGCCCGCCCACGGCAGGTTCCCGGCGGGCAGGTCCGCCCCATGTGCGGCGACCGCCACCAGCCAGCGCGCCGGCCAGCTCGCCAGCCAGGCCAGGAACTCCGCGCCGCCCGGCCACCCCGGCGACAGCACCGCCGCCAGCACGCCGAGCACGGTGGCCGGCGCGACGGCCGGCACCGCCAGCAGGTTCGCCGGCACCGCCACCAGGCTCACCGTCGCGGACAGCCCGGCGATCACCGGGCCGCAGGCCAGTTGCGCGGCGGCCGGCACCGCGAGTGCCTCGGCCAGCCCAGCCGGTACGCCCCGGCGCCGCAGCGCGTCCCGCCACCCCGGCGCGAGCAGCAGCAGTCCCCCGGTGGCACAGACCGACAACGCGAAACCCGGGTCGCCCGCGAGGTCCGGGTCGTACAGGATCAGCCCGGTGACGGCGGTGGCGAGCGCCGGCAGCGCCGATCGGGACCGTCCGGCGGCGAGCGCGGCGAGACCGATCGCGCCCATCGCGGCGGCACGCACCACGCTCGCCGAGGGCCGCACCAGGATGACGAACCCGACGAGCGCGAGTACGCAGAGCGTGGCGGCGGTACGCGGACCGGCGCGGGCCCAGCGGGCCAGCAGCAGCACCGCCCCGACGACGATCGCCACGTTGGAGCCGGACACGGCGTTGAGGTGGGTCATCCCGGTGGCCCGGAAGTCCTCCTCCACCTCCGGCGGCAACCGGCTGGTGTCGCCCACCACCAGGCCGGGCAGCAGCCCGCCCGGAGCGTCGGGCAGCGGCTCGCAGGCCCGTTGCAGCCCGGTCCGCAGCACGCCCGCGGCCCGTTGCGGCCAGGACGCCTCGCCGCGCAGCGTGGGCGGGCCGGTGGTGGAGAGCACGGCGGCGGTCAGGTCGCCACCGCGCGGGGCGGACAGCCGTCCCCGGCTGGTGACCCGCTGCCCCGGCAGCAGTGGCCGCCAGGCCGGGTCGGTGGCGAGCACGAGGGCGCGTACCGGGCCGGTGACGCGCGCGCCGTCGGGTCCGGTGAGCCGGATCAGGTCCACGCGGACCAGCAGCATCGGTTGCCGGCCGGGCGCACCGCGTACCGGGCGGGGATCGTCGCGCAGCACCAGCTCGGCGGTGACCTGGGCACGTTCGGTGATGAGGGCACGGACCGGAGCGGCGTCACGGACCGCGACGCGAGCGCCGGTGGCCGCCGCCCCGCATAGCACGCCGAGCAGCACGGCGACCACGATCCAGCCGTAGCGGCGGGCCGGCGCACCCGGCCGGCCCAGCACGCCGCACAGGTGCAGGCCCGCGAGCAGGGCGAGCGCCGCGGCGACGGCGGCCACCCACACGGTCGCGCTGACGCTGAGGTGCAGCCCGGCCAGCGCGGCGAGCCAGGCCGCCACCGCCAACCCGGCCAGCCGCAGGTCGGGCGCGTCGCGGCCCGCCGCCTCCCCGTCGGTGGCGCCCGGGGCCGGGCGCGGCCCACGTCGGCCTGTCACACCGTCACCAGTTCCTTGAGCTGCTCGTACCGGGCGTCGCCGATGCCGTCGACCTGGCGCAGGTCGGACACGGACCGGAACCCGCCGTTGCGGTCCCGGTGGTCGAGGATCCGCTGGGCGAGCACCGGACCGACGCCCGGCAGCGCGTCGAGCTGGGCCAGGGTGGCGGTGTTCAGGTTGACCGGTCCGGCCGGCGCCGCCGGGCCGCCCGGCGCTCCACCGCCGCCCACCGCAGGGCCGGGCGCGGCCTGGCCGGGCGGGGCGGTGACGCCGACCAGGATCAGCTCTCCGTCGGTGACCTTGCGGGCGGGATTGAGCAGCGCCACGTCGACGCCGGGCAGCGCACCGCCCGCCGCCTCGATCGCGTCGGCCACTCGCGCGCCGGCCGGGAGACGGACGAGGCCGGGACGACGGACCTTCCCGGCCAGCGCCACCACCACCTGACCGGATGAGCCAGCCGGCGCGGGCATCCCGGAAACCGCTTCGCTCACCGGCGCCTCGGCGGACGCCGCGACCGGCTGGACGGGTTCGGCGCTGGGACGCGAGCGCCATGCCCAGACGGCTGCCGCCATGACCACCACTGCCGCCACCGCCGCGAGCGCGCGCACGCCCCGGCGACCGGGATCGAACGCCCCGGGGCCAGGCAGCCGGGACGACAGGCCGCGCCCGGCTGCCGGGGCGTCATGGATGTCGTCGGCGTCCGGCTCGCCGGAGGGCGACTCCGTCCCGGACGGATGCTCCCGCCCCCTGTCGTGCCCCGGGAAGCCGCGGCGCAGGCCGAAGCCCGGCTCGATCTCGTCCGGCGCACGCCCGAGCCGAGCTCGGACATCGGGTCGGGTGCCGCCGAGGGCGGACCCGGAGCCGGCCCCGCCCTCGAAGACCGGTCCGGCTTCCGCGTCCGCGAACCCGAACAGCCGGGCGAGCCGCCGCCGTACCGTCGTCTCCTCGTCGTCTGGCACGGCTCGGGACGCTACGGCGATCACCCGTCCCGCATCGGCCGGTGAACGCTCGCCTGTGGACGACGGAGGCGCTGTGGACAGGCACCCGATCAAGCAGCGGCCGTGCTAGGGGCGGCGCCTCGGGGGATCAGCGGGTCACGTCAGCGCGCCTCCGGGTCCAGCCCGAGCGCGGCCCGTCCGCCGTCGACCGGCACCGTCGCGCCGTTGACGAACGACGCGCGTTCGGAGAGCAGGAACGCGACCACCTCGGCCACCTCGTCGGTACGCCCGATCCGGCCGAGCGGGTGCAGCCGGGCCATCTCCGCGTCGACGTGCGCGACCTCCGTCGGATCGAGTCCGGCGCGGTAGGCGGCGTGCCGTTCGGTGTGGACGGAGCCGAGCGCTACCGCGTTGGCGCGGATCCCCCGGGGGCCGTAGTCGACGGCGAGCGCCCGGGTCAGCCCCTCCAACGCGGCCTTGGCCGTCGCGTACGGCAGCGCGCCCGGCACCGCCCGGCGGGCCTGGTGGGAGGAGACGTTGACGATCGCGCCGCCGGTGCGGGCGGCCAGGAACCGGCGAACCGCGGTGCCGGCCCCGGCCACGGCGGGCCGCAGGTTGAGCGCGATCAGGTCCACGACCTCGCGCGCGGGCGCGCGGTGCAGGTCGGCGTCGCGGAAGACGGCCGCGTTGTTGACCCAGCCGCCGAGCGGCGCATGCGCCTCGGCGCGGTCGGCGGCCCGATCGGTGACCGCCTCGTCACCGGCGTCCCCGGTCACCGCGTGCAGGCGGTCGGCGAGCGGATGCCGGGCCAGCCAGTCCAGCGCGCTGGTCTCCCGCTCGACCACGACAACGGTTCCCCCGTCGGCGGCGAGCCGTTCCACGATGGCCTGTCCGACGCCGCGTCCGCCGCCGGTGACGACGTACGACAGTGGGCTCATCCGGCCACCCTAGGGCGTGCGGCGGTGGATCACCACGCAGGCCAGCCCCGGCCCGGCGTGGGCGGCGACCACCGCTCCGGCCTCGGTCACGTACGTGTCGTGCAGGCGGTCGCCCAGCCGCTCGGTCAGCGCCGTCAGCAACTGCTCGGCCCGCTGCGGTGCGGCGAGGTGGTGCACCGCGAGGTCCACCTGCGCGTCGCCGGCCACCTCGACGGCCAGGTCGGCCAGGCGTGCCACGCCCCGGCTGGCGGTACGGACCTTGTCCTTGACCACGATCGCGCCGTCCGGCATGTGCATGATCGGCTTGACCGAGAGGGCGGTGCCGAGCAGTGCCTCGGCCGCGTTGATCCGGCCGCCCCGGCGCAGGAACTCCAGCGTGTCGACGTAGAAGTAGATGGTGGTCCGGGCGACCGCGTCCAGCGCCGCGTCGCGTACCCCGGTCAGGTCGGCGCCCTGCGCGGCGGCCGCGGCGGCCGCGAGCGCCGGGAAGCCGAGGCCCATGCCCGTGGATCGGCTGTCCACGACGGTGACCCGGTCGTCGCCGACCTCGGCGGCGGCCAGCCGGGCGGCCTCGACCGTGCCGGACAGCTCGGCGGACAGGTGCACCGACACCACGCCGTCGGCGCCCTCGGCGAGCAGCGTGCGGTAGACCTGCGCGAACTGTTCCGGCGCGGGCCGGGACGTGCTCACCGAGACCCGCCGGCCGCTCAGCGCGCGGGTGGCGTCGGCCGGGGAGGTCTCGACACCCTCCAGCCCTTCCGCGCCGTTGAGCACGACTGTCAGCGGGACGACTGTGAGCCCGCGTGCGCGGACCAGGTCGGGGGGCAGGTAGGCGGTGGAGTCGGTGACGACCGCGACGGACATGACCGGCACGCTAGCCGATGGCGCTGTGACGTGCCGGGGCCGGAGGTGTCAGACCGCGTCGGTGAGCGCCGGCTGGGTGATCAGACCGACGTTGTGCGCGCGCAGGTGCCAGCCCCGGACGTCGTCGTGACGCAGTTCGGTCCAGTGGCAGTTCGCCAGCGCGCCGAGGCTGCGCAGCACCGTGTGGTCCCAGCCGAGCAGGTGACCGACGCCCTGCCGGGCGCCGCCGCCGTGGGTGGTCACCACGACCGTGCCGCCGGTGGCCAGGTCGGCCGCGTCCTGGAACCCGGCACCGAGCCGGGCACCCAGGTCGCCCAGGGGCTCGATGCCGGCGCCGGGGTCGGGATCGCCGGCCCGCCAGCGGGCGTACTCGTCGGGGAAGCGCTCGGCCACCTCGGTCAGGGTGAGACCCTGCCACTGGCCGAACTGCCGTTCGCGCAGCCGGGCGTCGGAGCGGACCGGCAGCCCGGTCAGCGCCGACAGCGCGGCGGCGGTGTCGGCGGCCCGGCGCAGATCGCTGGCGACGATCGCGTCCGGGCGCAGCGCGGCCAGCACCGGCGCGGCGGCGCGGGCCTGCTCGCGGCCGAGGTCGTTGAGCGGCACGTCGGTCTGACCCTGGACCCGGTTGGCGGCGTTCCAGTCGGTGTTGCCGTGCCGCCAGACGATCAGGCGGGTCATTCGGCGGTGGCGGTGCCGGCGGCCGAGTCGGCCAGGTCGCGATCGGTGAACGGGATCTGCGGGCAGTCCTTCCAGAGCCGGTCGAGCGCGTAGAACTCGCGCTCCTCGGTGTGCTGGACGTGGATCACGATGTCGACGTAGTCGAGCAGCACCCAGCGGCCACCCCGCTCGCCCTCGCGGCGCAGCGGCTTGGCCTTCTCCGGCAGCTCCAGCAGGCGCTCCTCGATGGCGTCGACGATGGCGAGCACCTGACGCTCGTTCGGAGCGGCGGCCAGCAGGAACGCGTCAGTGATCGCGAGCTGGTCGCCCACGTCGATGATGACGATGTCCTGTGCCTTCTTGTCGGCCGCGGCCTGGGCGGCGGCCATCGCCAGCTCGTGCGCGCGTTCGGAAACTGTCACCGTACTCCTTCGATCAACAGTGCGACCCTCCAAGCGTCTCACACCCGGCGGTGTGGCGACTTGTCAGTTCTGGTCGGTTTCAGGCATGAAACGGGACGGGGCGGGTCGAATCACCGCTGGTAAAGACGCCGTTTCGCGATGTACTGCACCACACCGTCGGGCACGAGATACCACACCGGCTCGCCCCGGGCGACCCGCGCGCGGCAGTCGGTCGACGAGATCGCCATCGCGGGCACCTGCACCAGGCTGACCGAGTCGGCCGGCAGGTGCTTGTCGGTGAGTTCGAAGCCGGGCCGGGTCACGCCGATGAAGTGGGCCAGTTCGAGGACCTCGTCCAGGTCCTTCCAGGAGAGGATGCGCTCCAGGGCGTCCGCGCCGGTGATGAAGAACAGTTGCGCCTTCGGGCCGTACTCGGCGTGCAGGTCGCGCAGCGTGTCGACGGTGTAGGTGGGACCACCCCGGTCGATGTCGACCCGGCTCACCTGGAAGCGGGGGTTGGAGGCGGTGGCGATCACCGTCATGAGGTAGCGGTCCTCGGCCGGGGTGACCGCTTCCTCCGCCTTCTGCCACGGTTGCCCGGTCGGCACGAAGACGACCTCGTCGAGGCCGAACCGGTCGGCCACCTCGCTCGCCGCCACCAGGTGCCCGTGGTGGATCGGGTCGAACGTGCCACCCATGATGCCGACCCGCCGGATGTCTTCCTCCACTCAGCGATCGTAGGCCGCGTCTCGGACGGGCCCGGGCGGGGTCGGCCATGCCGGGGCAGGCCCCGCCCGGTGTGCCCGGTCAGGCCGACGCGACGGCCACCGCCGTCCGGGCCACGAGCGCCCTGCGCATGTCGTCGTCCAGGTCGGTCACCCACCGCCGCAGGCCGGGCGTGAGGTCGTCGCGGGCCAGCAGCGCCGCGGCCAGCTCCCGGGTGGGCTGCGCCACGGCGTAGCGGGGATACGCGGCCACTGTGACCGCGTCGGCCACCCACGCGGTACGCAGACGCGCCGCTGCCGGCATGTCGGTGAAGTAGCGCTCGACGTACCCGGCGGTCAGCTCGGCCTGCTCGGGCTGCCAGAAGCCCTGGGCGGTCGCCTCGACCAGCCGGTTCGACAGCTCGGTGCTGCGGGTGACGATCTCCCAGGTGGCCCGCTTCGCGTCGGCGTCGGGCAGCGCGGCCCGGCACGCGGCGGCCCGCTCGGCGCCGGTGGCGCTGCGGTCGGCGTCGGCCTCGGCGTCGATCTCCGGTGCGCCGGCCGCGCCGAGCACCACCAGGCGACGCAGCACCGCCCAGCGCAGGTCGGCGTCGATCGCCAGCCCCGGCGGGACGCCCTTGCCGGCCAGCCAGCCGGTGAGCATCGCGGTGTCGGTGGTGGCGGCGATCAGGCCCCGCGCGGCGGCGAGCTGCAACGAGCCGCCCGCCGGCGCCGAGTCGAGCAGCGCCGCGCAGGCGGTCGCCACGCGCAGCAGCGCCGCGTCGCGGGCGAGCGGGTCGAGGTAGCTGTCGATCAGCCGGCGGCTGAGCAACAGCACGTCCTCGACGATCGTCACCTCGGTCTCGGCGGGCAGCGCCGCCGCGATCAGGCCGGAGAGCGCGGCGGCCGGCCGTTCCCCGTCGGTGACCGCGTCCAGCGTCTCGCCCCAGAGCAGCGCCCGGGCCAGCGGGTCGGCGAGGCCGGGCAGCAGCAGCGGCACCGCGTCCGCCGAGGCCGGGTCGAGCCGGATCTTGGCGAACGTCAGGTCACCGGCGTTCGGCAGCAGCAGCCCGGTGGCGGGCTGCCCGATCAGCTGCGGCAGCGGGGTACGGCCGCCGTCGGCGTCCGGGTCGAGGTCGGCCTCGAACCGGTGTGCCGGCCCGTCAGCGGTGAGATGGGCCACGCCGATGCGGTGCGGCCGCAGCACCGGGTGGCCGGCCGGGGCGGTCTGCACGATCGCCACGTCCGTCCACCGGCCGTCGGCGTCCACAGCGGTCTCCACCCGCAGCGTGTTCACCTGCGCGCGGCGCAGCCAGCGCTCGGCCCAGCCGTCCAGGTCGCGGCCGCTCGCCGCGCTCAGGGCGGCCAGCAGGTCGGTGAGCGTGGCGTTGCCGAACCGATGCGCGGCGAAGTGCGCGTTCAGCCCAGGCAGGAACGCGTCGTCACCGAGCCAGGCGACGAGCTGGCGCAGCACGCTGGCGCCCTTGGCGTACGAGATGCCGTCGAAGTTGAGCAACGCCTGCGCGGCGTCGGCGACCTCCTCCGGGGCGACGGGATGGGTGGAGGGGCGCTGGTCGGCGGTGTAGCCCCAGGCCTTGCGGCGGCTCGCGAACGTGGTCCACGCCTGGTCGAACCGGGTCGCCTCGGCGGTGACCCGGGTGCCCAGGTAGTCGGCGAAGGACTCGTTGAGCCACAGGTCGTCCCACCAGCTCATGGTGACCAGGTCGCCGAACCACATGTGCGCCATCTCGTGGGCGATGGTGGTGGCGCGCAACTCCCGCTGGGTGTCGGTGACAGCGGAACGGAAGACGTAGTCGTCGCGGATCGTGACCAGGCCCGGGTTCTCCATCGCGCCGGCGTTGAACTCGGGCACGAACGCCTGGTCGTACTTGCCGAACGGGTAGCGCTCGGCGAAGAGCTGGTGGAAACGGTCGAGGCACTGCCGGGTGACTGTGAAGATCTCGTCGGCGTCGGCGTCCAGGTGGGCGGCGAGCGAACGCCGGCAGTAGAGGCCGAGCGGGATGCCGTCGTGCTCGGCGCGCAACACGTGCCAGGGCCCGGCGATCAGCGAGACGAAATAGGTGGCCAGCGGCTCGGTTGCGGCGAACTCCCAGCGTCCGGGCTCGGGCCGGGCGGCCAGCGGCCCGTTCGCGGCCACCGTCCACTCCGGCGGCGCGGTGACGGTCAGCGTCACCGGTGCCTTCAGGTCGGGCTGGTCGAACGCGGCGAAGACGCGCGGCCCGTCGTCCAGGAAGGACATCGCGTAGAGGTAGGTCTCGCCGTCGGCCGGGTCGACGAAGCGGTGCAGCCCTTCGCCCGTGTTGGAGTAGGCCATCTCGGCCTCGACGGTGAGCGTGTTCGTCGCGGCCAGGCCGGTCAGCGGCAGCCGGTCGCCGGCGAGCAGGGCCGGGTCGAGGTCGCTGTCGTTGAGGCGGACGGCGAGGAGTCGGCGGGGCTTGACGTCGACGAAGGTCTCGGCGCCGGGGGTCGCCCGGAACCGGATGGTGACGGCGGAGCGGAACCGCTCGGCGTCGCCGGTCAGGTCGAGGTCCACATCGTAGGACTCGACGGTGATCGACGCGCGACGCGCGGTCGCCTCTGCGCGGGTGAGGCTTGGCATCCGCTTATCCTGCCCGATGAGGTCCGCTCGGGCCCTCTCGTTACGCGTGGCGATGGAGGAGCAGCGATGGGTCAGCACCCCAAGGGCGATTTCGACCTCTCCCGGGCGGTTTGGCAGCGGGCAGAGGGCGACACTTCCGAGGGAGCGGTCGAGGTGGCCTTCGTCGACGACCTGATCGGTATGCGCAACTCCGCCGAGCCGGACGGGCCGGTGCTGGTCTTCACGCAGGCCGAGTGGGACGCGTTCGTCGCGGGCGCCCAGGACGGCGAGTTCGACCTGGACTGAGCGCGCCTCAGTCACCGTCACCCCAGCCGAGGCCGCCCGGACCGGGCGCGTGGTGGAAGCCGGGGTGACCGGCCACGTCGGCACAGCGTTCGCCGTCGGGCCCGACGACGTCGCAGAACAGCCGCTCGGCCCGGTGCCAGGCGTCCGCCGGGGACAACGCCGCCGCGCCGAGTGCCAGCTCCGGGCGGAGCAGGCCGAGGGCTTCGGCGTACGCCACGGCGTGCTCCCGCGCGACGGCGGGATCGGCGGCGGCGAAGCCCAGGTGCACTGTGAAGTGGCGCGGTGGGCGGGGTGCGGAGCGCCGGGGCCCGCCGATCAGCGGCCCGTCGCCGCGGTCGCCGCGCAGCCGAGCCGTTGCCTCGCGGTGCCGTCGTGCCGCCCTGTCGTCACGCATCGGTGCCCTCCCCCGTCGCCGGTGACCGCGCCGCCGGACGTCGTGCCGGCGGCGGCGGACCGGTCGCCGCCGGTCCGCGAAACCGAGCAAACCAGCTTTTCCGCGCCCGGGGAGGGGCCAGCACGCGCCCGCGTCGCCGGCCCCTCCCTCGAAGGGCCGGAACTGCTGGAATGGAGGGTTCGGCCGCGCCGCCCCGGGTAGGTAGCCAACGCCGCCGAACCGCGTCAGGAGCAGCCGAGATGCGCACCATGTCGAGCGACCGGAGCCCGGACAGCACGCTTGCGTTCCTGAGGGAGGGCTACCGCTTCGTCGGCGCCCGCTGCGACCGACTCGGCACGGACGTCTTCCAGACCCGGCTGCTGCTGGAGCCGACGATCTGCCTGCGCGGCCGGGAGGCCGCCGAGCTGTTCTACGACGAGGAGCGGTTCGTCCGGCGCGGCGCGATGCCGATGCGCGGGCAGCGCACGCTCACCGGCGTCGGTGGTGTGCAGGGCCTCGACGGCGAGGCGCACCGGGTCCGCAAGGCGATGTTCATGTCGATCATGACACCGGCCACGATCCGCCGGCTCGGGGAGATCTTCGACGAGCAGTGGCGGGCCCGGATCCCGGTCTGGGCGCGGAGCGGACCGGTGGTGCTCTACGACGAGGTGGGCCGGATCCTGACGCGTACGGTCTGGGCCTGGGCCGGGGTCCCGCTGGCCGACGCCGACGTGCCGCGCCGGACCGCCGAGATGCACGCCATGATCGAGTCACCGGCCGCGCTGGGCCCCCGGCACTGGCGCGGGCGGCTCGGCCGCCGCCACGCGCAACGCTGGGCCGGCGAGCTGATCGAGCGGGTACGCGCGGGCACGGCACCCGCCCCGGAGGGCAGCGCGCTCGCGGTCGTGGCCGGGCACCGGGACGAGCGAGGGCGGCCGCTGCCGCGCCGGATCGCCGCTGTGGAGCTGCTGAACGTGCTGCGCCCCACCGTCGCGGTGGACCGGTACGTGGTCTTCGCCGCGCTGGCGCTGCACGATCACCCGCACTGGCGGGACCGGCTACCAGGCGACGACGCCGCGACCGAGCAGTTCGTGCAGGAGGTACGCCGCTACTATCCGTTCTTCCCGGTCGCCGCGGCCCGGGTGCGCCGCTCGTTCCAGTGGCGGGGATACGCGTTCCCGCAGGGCCGCCGGGTTCTGCTCGACCTGTACGGCACGAACCACCATCCCGACGTGTGGCCGGAGCCGGAGCGGTTCCGGCCGGAGCGCTTCGCGGGCTGGCGCGACGACCCGTTCGGCCTGGTCCCGCAGGGCGGCGGCGACCACTTCACCGGCCACCGCTGCGCCGGTGAGTGGATCACGATCGAGCTGATGAAGCGGGCCGTGACGAACCTGACCGGCGCGATGAGCTACCGCGTACCGCCGCAGGATCTGGCGCTCGACCTCGGCTCCATGCCGGCGTTGCCGCCCGGCGGGCTGGTGCTCGACGGGGTACGCCCGGCCGACGGCGCGCACCCGGCCGACGGGGTACGCCCGCTGCGGTGAACGGGCGCACCCCGTCGCGCGGTCAGGCGGCCTGCGGGTGCAGCACGCTGCGCAGGCAGCCGTCCTCCTTCTTCTCGAAGATCTCGTAGCCCCGCGCGCCCTGTTCCAACGACATCGGGTGGGTGGCCAGGTAGCCGGGGTCGATCTCGCCGGCCGCGATCCGGTCCAGCAGCATCGGGATGTAACGCTGGGCGTGCATCTGCCCCATCCGCAGCACCAGGGCCTTGTTCATGGCCGCGCCGAGCGGGAACTTGTCCACCAGGCCGCCGTACACGCCGACGATGCTGACCGTGCCGCCCTTGCGAGCCGCCATGATCGCCTGCCGGACCGAGGTGGGCCGGTCGGTCTGCGCGCGCACCGTCTGCTTGGCCTTGTCGTACGCGTACGCCGGGCCGACGTCGTGCGACTCCATGCCGACCGCCTCGATGCAGGCGTCCGGGCCCCGACCGGCGGTCATCTCCCGCAGCGCCTCCAGCACGTCGGTCTCGGCGTAGTTGATGGTCTCCACGCCGAGACGCTGCGCCGCGGTGTCGAGCCGTTCCGGCAGCCGGTCGATGACCACGACCCGCTCGGCGCCGAGGATCTGCGCGGACCGGGCCGCCATCTGACCGACGCCGCCAGCACCCCAGACGGCGACCACCTCGCCGCCCTTGAGGCCGCAGAAGTCGGCCGCCATCCAGCCGGTCGGCATCGCGTCGGAGGCGAAGACCACCGAGTCGTCCGGCACACCCTCCGGCACGGTGAACGCGCCGACGTCGCCGAACGGCACCCGGATGTACTCGGCGTGGCTGCCCGCGTAGCCTCCGGCCGCGTGCGAGTAGCCGAGGATGCCGGCGGGCGAGTGGCCCCACAGCTTCTCGGTGAAGACCGGCTGCGGGTTGGAGTTGTCGCAGAGGGAGAACTGCTCGGTGCGGCAGTACCAGCACGAGCCGCAGGCCACCACGGATCCGACCACGACCCGGTCGCCGACGGAGATCCGTCGGACGTCCGGGCCGGTCTCGACCACCTCGCCCATGAACTCGTGACCGAGGATGTCACCCTCGCGCATGGCCGGCAGGTAGCCGTTGATCAGGTGCAGGTCGGAGCCGCAGACACTGCTCGCGCGCACCTTGACGATGATGTCACCGCCGGACCTGATGGTCGGCTCCGGCACGTCCCGCACGGCCAGCTTGCCGACGCCCTCCCAGCACAACGCCCTCACGGTCGTCCTCCCGCCATCAACTTCTCGCGTACCTTGTCCGTCGCCCGTTCCTGCCGCGGGCTGCGCCCGGACGGGTCGTGCCGGGTGTCGAGCACCTGCCCGGTCTCGATCAGCGACTTGATCCGGCGCAGTGCGGTGCGCAGCCCCAGGTCCGGGTCGCTGCCGCCGGCCAGGCCGGCCATCCGCCGGATCGGCCCGGAGCGCCACCGCAGCTCGGCCCGAATCTCGGTGCCCCGGTCCTGGGGGGCGGCGACCAGCTCGACCCGGCCGCGCTGAGCGACCGGCCCGTCGGTGACCTGCCAGCTCAGCCGGCCCGGCCCGTCGACGGTGATCTCGGCCCGCCATTCGGTGCCGCCGCCGGCCGGGTCGGCCGCCACGCAGCGCCATCGGTTCGCGTCGAGCTGTTCCAGCGTGGCCCACTCGGCCAGACCCCGGTCGAGCCGTTCCCGATCGGTCCAGAACCCGATCACCTCGTCGACCGGCCGGTCCACGGTGATCCCGCGATGCACCACGTACCAGCCGTCCTCCCGGTCGGGCTGGTGCCGGTGCCGCCGCCGCGCCACCGTCCGGGTGACTCCGAGCGCTGTCACGGCAGCGGCGCCGGCCAGCGCCCATCTCGTCGCGTTGCTGGGCATCACGTCTCCTTCCGACTCGGTCCGTCGTATCCGGCTGCGCTACCCGACGCAGGGCGCCCGAAACGGTTTCAGCGACCGCATTGCGGGCAAGTCGCGTCACCCGACACGAGGGAGGCGACGTGACCCGAAAGACCGCCGCGCATCCGCGCGACGAGGGCGCCGCGTCCGCGCCAGTCCGGCTTCCGATGGCGTACGTCCTGCCGCTGCGCGCCCACGACGACAGCGGCCTGGACGAGCTGACCGGGTACCTGCGCGAGTTGAGCCGGTGGGTCGACGTGGTGGTGGTCGACGGATCGACGCCGGAGCTGTTCGCCCGGCACGCCGCCGCCTGGCGCGGGCTGGTGCGGCACGTGCCGCCGGACCCGGCGCTGCGCGGGCGCAACGGCAAGGTGCTCGGCGTGCTCACCGGCGTCGCGCTGGCCCGGCACGAGCACGTGGTCGTCGCCGACGACGATGTGCGGTACGACCGGCCGGCGCTGTGCGCCGTGCACCAGATGCTGGACGGGGTGGACCTGGTCCGGCCGCAGAACCACTTCGACCCGCTGCCCTGGCACGCCTGGTGGGACACCGGCCGGACGCTGCTCGCCCGCGTGTTCGGCGGCGACTGGCCGGGCACGCTCGCGGTGCGGCGGAGCACGTTCCTGGCGATGGGCGGCTACGACCCGGACGTGCTCTTCGAGAACCTGGAGCTGGTCCGGACCGTGCGCGCGTACGGCGGCAGCACCGCCACCCCGGCATGGCTGTACGTGCGGCGGCGCCCGCCCACCGCCGCGCACTTCCTCGGGCAGCGCGTGCGCCAGGCGTACGACGAGACGGCCCGGCCGGGCTGGCTGCTGGCCGCGCTGGCGGTGCTGCCGGCGGCGGCGGTCGCGCTCGCCGCCCGCCGGCCCGGGCTGCTGCTGCGGGCCGGGCTGGCGACGGTCGCGGTGGCGGAGCTGGGCCGGCGACGGGCCGGCGGCACCCGGGTCTTCCCGGCGCACACCAGCCTCGCCGCGCCCGCCTGGGTGCTGGAGCGCGGCCTGTGCGCGTGGCTGGCGGTGGGCCGGCGGCTGCGCGGCGGGGTGCCCTACGCCGGCGCCCGGCTGCGGACCGCGGCCAACCCCACGCGTGCCCTGCGCCGGCGGATGACGCGGCGCCGCCCCGACGACCTGGTCCTCTGGGTGGAGACCGGGACGGCGCCCGCGCCGCTGCGCGCCGAGGCGTAAGGAAGGGCCCCTTTCATCGCCTGGGCGATGAGAGGGGCCCTTCCTTACCCGAGGGCGCGGACCTTCAGGACCGCGCCTGCTCGGCGCTGTGCCGGACGTCCTGGGCGGCGGCGCGGCCATCGTCCTTGACCGTGTGCGCGGCGTCCTGCGCGGTGGCCCTCACCGACTCGGCGGCGTGCTGCGCCGGCTCGCGCAGCTCCTCCTTCAGCTCGGTGGCCACCTCGCCCAGCTTCTCCTTCACCACCCCGCCGTGCTCGGCGGCCTTCTCCTTGACCTGCGCGGCGACCTGCTGCTCGCGGCGGGTGGCCGGAATCAGCGAGGAGACCAGCATGCCGACGCCGAAGGCGATCACACCGGCGGCGATCGGGTTGCCCTCGGACTTGCGCCGCACCACCTGCGGCGCCCGGTGGGCGGCGTCGCTCACCGTGGCGGCGGCGGACTGCGCCTTGTCGCCCACGGTGGATGCCATCGAGGAGGCGTGGTCGCCCACCGAGTGGGCGGCGTGGCCGGTGCTGTGGCCGAGGTCCGATGCGGTTCCCATCACCTTGTCCTTCACGTTCGTCAGCGCACTGCGTACGCGCTGCTTGCGGTCGTCGACGATGCGGCTCGGGCTGACCTTGTACGCCAGGGCGTCCACGTCCGAGCTGAGGTTGTTGCGGGTGGCTTCGATCTCGCGGCGGATCTGCTCGGGATCGGTGCTCATCGGGCGACTCCCTCCGGGTGCGGCTTGAGCGCATCGGGGATGCGCTGCACGCTGTCGTTTGTCTGCTTCAGGCCGCGGATCCGCTCGGCGTTCTTCTTGCCCATCGAGTACAGGACCGCCGCGACAGCGGCCCAGACGACGGCCACGATCAGCGCGGCCAGCCCGGAGTCCATGACGTTGTCGAGGAACTGCCAGATCGCGATCGAGACGAAGAGCGCCACCATGTAGCCGCCGAAGCCGGCGCCGCCGAAGAGGCCGGCGGCCTTGCCCGCCTTCTTGCCCTCCTGGCGGATCTCGGCCTTGGCGAGCTCGACCTCCTGGCGCATCAGCGTGGACAGGTCGGTGGTGACCTGGCGCATCAGGTCGCCGAGCGAGCTGCCGCGCACCTCGTCGGCGTGGGGCGGGGCGCCCGCCGCCTGATAGCCGGGGTCCTGCGTGGGTACGGTCATGCCGTCGCCTCCCTTCTGCCGGTGCGGCCGGTCACGGGCGGGGAGCGCCGGTGGACGGGACACCCGGCAGCGGGTCGGTGCGCTCCGGCGGCGGCAGCGGCTGACCGGTGCCACCCGCCGGGTCGGCCCAGGTGTTCGGGGCGCCACCGGCCGGGTAGGTCGCGCCCGGCGCGGAGTAACCCGGGTCCGGCTCGGCGTAGCTGCCCGGCGTCGGGTCGAGGTAGCCGCCCGGCGGCACCTGGCCCGGCACCTCGCGCGCGGTCGGGATGACGGCCGTGCGGTCCGGGTCGTACGCCGGCCGCACGCCGCTGTCGTCGCCGAGCGCGGTGATGTTGCGGGTGAGCCGCCCGGCGACCACGCCGAGCAGCGCCGCGCCGACGAGGAACGTGCCGGGGTTGCGGCGGGCGTAGCTCTTCACCTCGTTGAGCAGGTCGCCCGGCTCGCGCTGCTCCAGCCAGCCGGCCACGCCGTGCACGCGCTCGGCCGCCTGGTGGGCCAGCTCGGTGACCGGCCCGGAGCCGCCACCCTGCTGCGCCATGGTGCGCATCTCGTCGGCGAGCGACCGCAGACCGGTGGCGGCGCGCTGCTGCTGCTGGCCGGCCTGCGCGGTGACCTGGCTGCGGGTCTCGCCGTAGAGGCCGCGGGCCTGCCGCTTGGCCTCGCCCACCACCTCCCGGCCCTGCTCATTGGCGGTCTGCGCGACCGCGCCGCCCGCGTTCGCGGCGTCGGCGCCGACCTGGCGGGCCTGGTCACGCACGCCGCCACCACCGTTCGTCGACTGGTACGTGGAAGAACTGGGGGAAAGATCCTGAGTCATGGTGTCCCTTCCGCTCGTGTGTTCCCAGCGGTTTGTCTTCGGGGGGGTACGCGGATCGTTTCCGCGTAGCAACTGCCCTACCCCAGGTCGGCGGCTCCATGCCTAATTCGTGAATTCTCTGCGGGACCGGACCGCCCCGGTCGGACAATGAGGTGCTGCCCGCCCGGGCGGCGGCGAGTTCCACGGGGGTGACAGGGATGGCACGTGACGTGCGCGAACACGCGCCCGCCCGGCCTGCGGTGCAGAAGGTCGCCCTCGCGGCGGCGGCCCTCTTCGCGCTCATCGGCGTACTCGGCTTCGTGCCCGGCATCACCACGCACTACGGCGAGTTGACGTTCGCCGGGCACCACTCCGAGGCGAAGCTGCTCGGGGTGTTCCAGGTGTCCGTGCTGCACAACCTGCTGCACCTGTCGTTCGGGCTGGTCGGGCTGGTGATGGCCCGGCGGCTGGCCGGGGCGCGGGTGTTCCTGGCCGGTGGCGGCGCGCTCTACCTGGTGCTGTGGCTGTACGGCTTCGCCATCGACCGGGACACCGCGGTGAACTTCGTGCCGGTCAACGACGCCGACAACTGGCTGCACCTGTTCCTCGGTTTCGGGATGCTCGCCGCCGGCCTGCTGCTGAACGACGACCTCGGCACCGGCAGCCCGGTGGAGGCCCCGTTCGACCGCCCCTGACCAGGCACGACACGCCGGGCCGGCGTTTGCCCGGGCACGGCCGGGGGCAGGAGGGCCGCGACGAGGAGGTTCGGCGATGCCACGGTGGTTACGCGACAACATGCTCTCGGTGGCCATGCTCGGCGCGTTCCTGGTCTTCCTGCTGCTGCAGAGCGTCTTCGGCTGGCAGGTGCACAACGAGGAGCTGACCCGGTACGGCGCCGCGCCGCTGAGCTGGTGGGCCTATCTCGGCACCGGGCACTTCGCCGAGGCGGTGTTCGAGAACTGGGAGTCGGAGTTCCTCCAGATGGGCGGCTACGTGTTGCTCACCGCGTACCTGGTGCAGAAGGGCTCGGCCGAGTCGAAGCCGGTGGACCAGACGGACCGGCCGGAGGACAACCGCGACCACGCCGGCCCGAACGCGCCGTGGCCGGTACGCGTCGGCGGGCTGCCGCTCGTGGTCTACCGCAACAGCCTCGCCGTCGCCCTCCTGATGATCTTCGGGGGCGCGTTCCTGGGGCACCTGTTCGGCGGCGTGGCCGCCTACAACCAGGAGCAGGCGCTGGAGAACGGCGGCGCCCCGATCAGCGCCTGGCAGTTCCTCGGCACCAGCGACTTCTGGTTCCAGTCGATGCAGAACTGGCAGAGCGAGTTCCTCGCCGTCGGCGCGCTGATCCTGCTCAGCATCGTGCTGCGCCAACACGCCAGCCCGGAGTCCAAGCCGGTCACCGCGCCGCACGCGCAGACCAGCGCCTGAACGTCAGGCCGCTACCGGCAGCCGCTTGGCGAAGCAGACGCTGTACGGGTTGTCCACGTACTCGCCGTAGACCGGGATCGGCTCGTAACCGCTGGACCGGTAGAGCCCGATCGCGGCCGGCAGGTAGGTGCCCGTCTCCAGGCGCACGGTGCGGTGCCCCTCCCGGAACGCCAGTTCCTCCAGCGCCACGAGCAACTGCCGGGCGATGCCCCGCCCCCGGTACGCCGGCCGCACGTACATCCGCTTCAGCTCGCCGGTGTCGGCGTCGAGCGCCTGGAGCCCGCCACAGCCGACCGCCCGGCCGCCGATCACAGCGGCCAGGTAGTGGATGTCGGTGTGCACGACGGTCACCTGCCCGTCCAGCCCGCCGTCGGAGTCGCGCAGCTCACGCTGCTGGGCGACGACGAGCGCGGCGATCTCCGGATCGGTGGCGGGACGGGACTCGACCAACATGCCCGTACGCTAGAGCGGCCGGATTTCGCGCCGGTTTCCCGCCACCGCCCCGGAAACGGCTACTCGGCGTCCGCTTCCGCCGCGGGCGCAGCCTCGATCTCGTCCTCCGGCCGCACCCGGCGGGCCTTGCGGGCCGCCAGCCGGTCGGACGCCGACGGGCGGTTCGACTTCTCCTCCAGCCGCACGTCGGTGCCCCGGTTACCCGGCACGAAGTCGGCACCGGCGTAGAGCGTCGGCCGCCAGTCGAACTCCCGGTCGCCGATGCGCACCAGGTCACCGGCCTGCGCGCCGGCCTTGGCGAGCTTCTCCTCGACGCCGAGGCGGGCCAGCCGGTCGGCCAGGTAACCCACTGCCTCGTCGTTGTCGAAGTTGGTCTGCTTCACCCAGCGCTCCGGCCGGCTGCCGCGCACCGTGTACGAGCCGTCGTCCTCGGTCTCGATGGTGAAACCGGCGTCGTCGACCGCCTTCGGGCGGATCACGATCCGGGTCGGCTCGGCCGGCGGGGCGGCCCGGCGGCCCTGGTCGACCAGCTCCGCCATCGCGTACATCAGTTCGCGCAGGCCCTCGCGGGTGGCGGTCGAGACGTCGAACACGCGCAGGCCGCGCGCCTCCAGGTCGGGGCGGACGATGTCGGCGAGGTCCTTGCCGTCCGGCACGTCGACCTTGTTGAGCGCGACCAGCCGGGGCCGGTCGGCGAGCCCGCCATACTGCGACAGCTCCGACTCGAGGGCGTCGATGTCGGCGAGCGGGTCGCGGCCGGGCTCCAGCGTCGCGGTGTCGATCACGTGGACCAGCACGGCGCAGCGCTCGATGTGGCGGAGGAACTCCAGACCCAGGCCCTTGCCGCTGGCCGCGCCCGGGATCAGGCCGGGTACGTCGGCGACGGTGAAGGTGTGATTGTCCACCCGGACCACGCCCAGGTTCGGCACCAGCGTGGTGAACGGGTAGTCGGCGATCTTCGGCTTGGCCGCGGAGATCACCGAGATCAGCGACGACTTGCCGGCCGAGGGGAAGCCGACCAGGCCCACGTCGGCGACGCTCTTGAGCTCCAGCACCACGTCCAGCCGGTCGCCGGGCTCACCCAGCTCGGCGAAGCCCGGCGCCTTGCGGCGGGCGTTGGCCAGCGAGGCGTTTCCGCGCCCACCCCGGCCGCCCCGGGCCGCCTCGAAGGTGGTGCCGACGCCGACCAGGTCGGCCAGCACCTCGCCGTCGAGGCTCTGCACGACGGTGCCGTTCGGCACCTTGATGATCAGGTCGCGGCCGTTGGCGCCGTCCCGGTTCGAACCGGCGCCGCCCTTGCCGTTCTCGGCCTTGAGGTGCGGCCGGAAGTGGAAGTCGAGCAGCGTGGTGATCTGCGGGTCGACCACCAGCGACACGCTGCCGCCGTGGCCGCCGTTGCCGCCGTCCGGCCCGCCGAACGGCTTGAACTTCTCCCGGTGGATCGAGACACAGCCGTGCCCGCCGTCGCCGGCCTGCATGTGCAGGACGACCCGGTCAACGAACGTCGTCACGACGCCAATCCTTCCAGCGGGGTCCGCCCCGCACGGGGAAAAGCGAAGCGGGCCGGGACTCGAGGTCCGCGGCCCGCAACGCTTTCAGAACTACTGCTGCGGAACGATGCTGACGGTCTTGCGACCGCGCTTGGTGCCGAACTGCACCGAACCGGCGGCCAGCGCGAACAGCGTGTCGTCGCCGCCACGGCCGACCAGGTCACCGGGGTGGAACTTGGTGCCACGCTGACGGATGAGGATCTCACCCGCGCTGACGACCTGACCACCGAAGCGCTTCACGCCGAGTCGCTGGGCCGCGGAGTCACGGCCGTTACGCGAGCTGGACGCACCCTTTTTGTGAGCCATTGGAGGACGACCTACTTCCCGCTGTTGGAGATGCCGGTCACCTTGATCTGGGTCAGCGGCTGGCGGTGACCCTGACGCTTGTGGTAGCCGGTCTTGTTCTTGAACTTGTGGATCCGGATCTTCGGGCCCTTGGTGTGCGCGGCGATCTCGCCGGACACCGCGACCTTGGCGAGCTTCGCCGCGTCGGTCACCAGGTCGTCACCGTCGACGAGGAGCACCGCGGTGAGCTTCACCGCGTCGCCGGGGGCACCGGCGAGCTTCTCGACCTCGATCACGTCGCCCTCGGCGACCTTGTACTGCTTGCCGCCGGTCTTGACGATCGCGTACATCGGAGGCGGACTCCCTGTCGTTGAGGCTGCTGGCGTCTATTCCACCGTTGTCGGCTGTCACACCGTCGACGGTCGTTCCCACGGCGTCTCGCCGGGAGCCGTGACACCGGCGGCGCGGGCACGCGGGAACTCGGCACACCAAAGTGCGCCGCAGGCAAGCCTACGCCATACCCGGCCCGCCCCCCAAACCGGGCTGCCGGTAGGTGCCTTTCGTCGGGCCCGGCGCGCACGACAGAGCCCCCGCTCCGCCTTTCCCGGCGGAACGGGGGCCCTGTTCGCGCAGGTCAGCGCCGTAGCCTCACGGCCGGGTACGCCGCCGAGTACCGCCGCGCCGCGCCCGCCGACGCGGGGCGCCGCTGTCGTCGTCGTTGTCGCCGTTGTCGCCGTCACCGATCGCGTCCGGGTCGTCGGCGGCGGCCAGCCGGGCCGAGTCGCCCTCCTGGCTGTCGAACACCGCCGGAGCGGCAGGCGTGTCCGTCTCGAACCGGGACAGGTCGTAGCCCTGGGTGTCGTAGTAGTCGTCGTCGGTCTCGACCACCTCGGCAGCGGTCCGCTCCGGCGTGACCGGCGGCGCGACGGCGGCCGGCGGCACGGCGGCGGCCGGCGGCACGGCGGCGGCCGGCGGCACGGCGGCGGCCGGCGGCACGGCGGCGGCCGGCGGCACGGCGGCGGCCTGCTGCTGTGCGGCGGGTGGCTCCGGCGCCGTCTCCACGGCCGGCTTCTCCGCGGCGGCCTTGCGGCCCCGGCGGCGGCCCTTCTCCTCGGCCGGGGCGACGACCGCCGAGGCGACCGCCTTGACCTTCTCCCCCGCCCCGCCGCGCGGCTTCTCCGGCACGGGCTCGGTGTGAATGATCACGCCCCGGCCCTTGCAGCACTCGCAGGTCTCGCTGAACGCCTCCAGCAAGCCCGCGCCGATGCGCTTACGGGTCATCTGCACCAGGCCGAGCGAGGTGATCTCGGTGACCTGGTGCTTGGTACGGTCCCGGCCCAGGCACTCGGTGAGCCGGCGCAGCACCAGCTCCCGGTTCGACTCCAGCACCATGTCGATGAAGTCGATCACCAGGATGCCACCGATGTCGCGCAGCCGGAGCTGGCGCACGATCTCCTCGGCCGCCTCCAGGTTGTTGCGGGTGACCGTCTCCTCCAGGTTGCCGCCGGAGCCGGTGTACTTGCCGGTGTTGACGTCGATGACCGTCATCGCCTCGGTCCGGTCGATCACCAGCGAGCCGCCCGAGGGCAGGAAGACCTTCCGGTCCAGCCCCTTGAGGATCTGCTCGTCGATCCGGTACTCGGCGAACACGTCCGCCACCCCGGCGTGCCGGCGCAGCCGCGCCACCAGGTCCGGGGACACGTGCGACAGGTACGACTCGACCAGGTCGTACTCGGACTCGCCCTCGATGACCAGTTCCCGGAAGTCCTCGTTGAACAGGTCCCGGACCACGCGGATGACCAGGTCCGGCTCCTCGTAGAGCAGCACCGGGGCGCCGCCCTCGGTCGCCTTGGCCTGGATGTCCTCCCACTGCGCCTGGAGCCGCTTGACGTCGCGCGCCAGCTCGTCCTCGCTGGCGCCCTCGGCCGCGGTCCGGACGATAACCCCGGCGCCGTCCGGCACCAGCTTCTTCAGCACGTCGCGCAGCCGCTTGCGCTCGGTGTCCGGCAGCTTGCGGCTGATCCCGGAGGCGTTGCCGTTCGGCACGTAGACCAGGTGCCGACCGGAGAGCGCGATGTGGCTGGTCAGCCGCGCGCCCTTGTGCCCGATCGGGTCCTTCGTCACCTGCACCAGCACCGAGTCGCCGGAGCGCAGCGCCTGCTCGATCGAGCGGGCCCGGCCCTCCAGGCCGGTGGTGTCCCAGTTGACCTCACCGGCGTACAGGACCGCGTTACGCCCGCGCCCGATGTCGACGAAGGCCGCCTCCATGCTCGGCAGGACGTTCTGGACCTTGCCCAGGTAGACGTTGCCGGCCATGGTGCCGGACGAGTTGCGCGTGACGTAGTGCTCGACGAGCACGCCGTCCTCGAGCACGGCGATCTGGGTGCGGTCACCGCGCTGGCGGACCACCATCACCCGGTCCACCGCCTCGCGACGGGCCAGGAACTCCGACTCGCTCAGGATCGGCGGCCGCGTACGCCGCTGCTCGCGGCCGTCCCGGCGGCGCTGCCGCTTGGCCTCCAGCCGGGTCGAGCCGGAGACACCCTGCACCTCGTCGACCGGCTTGCGCGGCTCACGGATCTTGACGACGGTCGGCACGCCGTCCTCGGCGGCGGTGTCCGCCTCCCCGGCGCCCCGGCGGCGGCGACGGCGACGGCGGCGGGTCATCCCGTCACCCTCGGCCTCCTCGTCCTCCGCGGGCTCCTCGGCCTCACCCTCGACGGTCTCGGCCGCGCCGGACTCGTCGACATCCTCGTCGTCGGCCTCGTCCGCGCCGCCCTTGCCCCGGCCGCGACCACGGCGGCCCCGGCGGCGGCGACGCCGGCCCGCGGCTGTCTCGTCGTCCTCGTCGTCCTCGTCCGCGTCGTCCGCGTCGGCCTCGGTGACCGGCTCCTCCTCGACGACCTCCGGCTCGACCTCGGCCTCGACCGGCTCGACCTCACGGCGGCCACGACGGCGGCGCCGGGTGGTCTCGACCGCTTCCTCGATCGGCTCCTCGGCGGCCGGGTAGGTCACCTGGACGGCCGGCGCCTCGTCGGGCTGCGGCGCCATGAACAGGACGGTCGGCGCGGAGAGCGCGGCACGACGCCAGCGGCCGGTGGCGGGCGGCGTCTCGGCCGGCTCCTCGTCCGCACGCGGCACGGCGGCGCCCGTCGACACCACGCCCGTCGCGTCCGCCGGGCCGCCACCGCGGGCCAGGTCGATCTCCCGGGTACGCGTGGACGCGGCGCTCGTGGCCTCGCCGGCCTCGCTCTCGGCGTCCTCGTCCTCGACGCCCTCGCTGATGCCGGCGGTGCTCGCCGTGGCCCCGGTGCTCGCCGTGCCGCGGGTGCTCGCCTTGCGGGTGCGGGCGGTGCGCCGGCCGGTGGTGCTCTCGCCGGTAGCGGACTGCCCGGCGGTCCCGGCGGCGGCCTCGTCCGTGGCGGGCCGGTCGACGCTGGCCTCGCCGCCGTCGATGTCGGCGCGTCCCTCGGCGATCAGGTCGCCACCGGGCGCGGAGACCGGCCCGTCGATCACCGCGTCCGCGCGCGTCTGCCCAGCGGCGGTCTCGTCCGGCGCGACGGTCTCGGCGGCCGGCGGCGTGGCCTTGCGACGGCGGGTCCGGGTCACCTTGACCGGCGGCACGACCTCCTCCGAGGCGGCCTCCACCCCGGCCGCGGCCACCGGCTCCTCGACCGCCTTCGCCGGTGTCGCCTTGCGACGCCGGCGGGTGGTCTTCGGCGCGGTGTCCAACTCGCCGGCCACCGGTGCGAACACCTCGGCCTGCGGCGACTCGCCGCTGCCGGTCACTGTCGTGGACGCCTCGACCGGCGCGTCGGTCTGCTCCGGCTGGTTCAGCGGGGCGGCCTTGCGGCGGCTGACCCGCTTGCGGGCCGGCGGCTTGGTCTCGGCCACGCCCTCCGCGACAGTGCCGTCGGCACTGCCGGAGGCGGCACCCTCGGCGCCGGCGGAGGTCGCGCTCCCGGCGCTGCCGGAGGCGGTGGTGGCACTGTCGGCGGTCGTCCCGGTCGGCTCTGCGCCGGTCCGTTCGCCGCCCTCGGGCTCGTTCTCGAGCATGGACGTTCTCCAGTTCTGGCCGCCCCGGGCGCGGGTGAGCGCTGCCACGCAGGGTTGCCGCAAAGGTGTTTCCGCCGGACGCGCAAACGCACGACCGCCGAAGTCTGCCTGCCAGAGCGTTGACCGACGGTCAGCGCTCTCCGATGATTGCCCCGTCGCGATCCGCGTCCAACGGATCGACGATCTCGCCCTGCGCGGTCAACGTGCCCTGCGCCAGCCGGATCACCTTCGGGGTGACCGGCGGCTCCAGGGCGGCCACCGCGCGGAGGCCGGACAGGACGTCATCGGGCCGAACGGACGGGGTGACCTGCCGCACGACCAGTTCGAGTATCGCACACGGTACGGCCGCCGCCCCGGAAGGCATCTCAGCCGGAGCCACGACATCGATCGACGCCACTGCCGCGCGGGCGTCGAACGTACGCCGCCCCTGCTTGGTCATCCGCTCGACCTGGATCTCCTCGGCTGCGGTGAAGGCCGCCACGGCCTCCGCCAGCACCTTCGGATCGACTTCGGGCAGTTCGATACGCCAGTACGACGCCTCGATCCGGTCGGCCAGGCTCCCACCGGTGGCCTCCACCGCGTCGAGCACGTCGAGACCGGGCGAGAGCGCGGCGTCCAGGGCCTCGCGCAGCCGCGCCGGGTCGACCGGCTCACGGAGCCCGATCTCCAGGTATTCGGCCTCGCTCGCCACGCCCGTCGGAGCGGCCGAGGCGTACGAGATCTTCGGGTGCGGGGTGAAGCCCTGGGAGAAGGCGATCGGCGCGCCGGCCCGGCGCAGCGCGCGCTCGAAGGCCCGAGCGAAGTCCCGGTGCGAGGTGAACCGCAGCGGCCCACGCTTGGCGTACCGGATACGGACCCGCTGGACGACGGGGGCCTGGCCGCCCTCGGGTTGAGGCTTTCTGGCGATCGTGAGCTCCTCGGCTGTGCCTGCGTATCGGTCTCATCCTGACGCAGCGCTCACCGCGCCCCACACCCGGGGCCACCCACCCACCCCAAACCCACCCAAACTCGCCCCGCACCGCCCTGCACCCCATCCCGTCGATCATGAAGCTGGCGGCGATTTGATCTCCGATTGCGTCGTCAACGTCATGATCGACCAGCTCAGGGGCCTCGGAGGGCTGCGCGGGGACGGTGAGGGTGGGTGTGCGGGATTGGTGCCGGGGACGCGGCGGGTCAGGAACGGTCGTCGTCGCCGGGTGGGGCGTACGGGCTCCGGCCGGGTGGAGTGTGCTGGGCCTGACCGTGGGGCGGGTAGGCGCCCACGCCGGGCGGCGGGTACGCACCGGGCTGGGAGTATCCGCCCTGCTGGGGGTGACCGGCGGGGACCGGCGGGCCCTGCCCGTTCATCCGGTCCAGTTCCTCGGCCGGGATCGAGCCGGCCCGGGCCAGTTCGCGCCGGTGACGACGGCGGTTCCAGATCAGGAACACCACGAGCGCCAGCAGCACGACGAGCGCCACGGCGATGCCGATGCCGATCACCATCACCTGCTGGTCGGTGGGGCCGCCCCGGTCGCCGTACTTCGTCACGTCGAAGTTGTCGTCCTCGGCGGCGGCCGGCGGCGCGGACGCGCTGGGCGCGGCGTCCCCGAGCAGCGGGTTCGCCGCCGCCGACGGCACGTCGGCGGTGAGCGCCGCCACCGGGTCGATCCGGCCGAAGCCGAACCGCGGGTCCCGGCCGGTCGGGCCGGCGTCCCGGGCGGTGCGGATGATCCGGTTGATCACGTCGGGCGCGGAGAGGTCTCGGTGCTTCGACCGGATCAGCGCCGCGACACCGGAGACGATGGCAGCGGCGTCGGAGGTGCCGTCCCCCCAGCCGTAGCCCCGGTCCGGGCCGATGTTGTAGACCTCGTCGCCGGGCGCGGCGATCACCGCTGCCGGGCCCTGGGCCGATCCGGACCAGAATCCTCCGCCCCGGACCGTGCCGGTCACCGCGATCACGCCGGGAATGTTGGCGGGTGAGGCGACGTCCGGGCCGGACTGCCGGGTGTTGCCGGCGGCGGCGACCACGACCACGTCGCGCTCCAGCGCGTACCGGATCGCGGCCTCCTCGCCCTCGTCCACGGCCCCGGCGCCGCCGTACGACAGGTTGAGCACCTTCGCCCCGCCGTCGACAGCCATCCGGATGCCGGTCGCGGAGTCGTCCGGAGTGGCCGCCGCGCCGGCGGGCTTGCGGATGGGCAGGATCCGGGCGTCGGGCGCGATGCCGACCACCCCGGCGCCGTTGGCCGCGATGATCCCGGCCATGTGGGTACCGTGGCCGTCCGGGTCGCGCCGGCCGTCGCCGGAGCCGCGGGTGCTGCCCCCGGCCAGTACCTGGCCCCGCATGTCGGGGTGCCCGGCGTCGACGCCGGTGTCCACCACCCCGACGACGACGCCCCGCCCGGTGGAGATCTGATGCGCCCGGTCGATCCGCAGCTCGTCCAGATACCACTGCTCGGCGCGGCGCGGAGCGGCGACCGCCGGCTGGGCGGCGCCCAGCAGCATCAGTCCGGCAAGCAGACCGGCCGCCACCGGCCGGAGCGCGCCGACGTGCACCTTCATCCGTCCGTCCTCATCGCAGGATGCCCGGGGACGCACCGTCACCGGTGCCCCACGGATCGTCGTCCTCAGTCAACCATGAGGAGTGCCCGGCCGCGTCGCCGCCGTGACCGGCGCCGCCGTGGCCGCCCATCATTCCGCCGCCCATCATCCCGGCCCCGGCCATCCCGCCACGCGCACCGGCCGCGCCGCCCGGTCCCGCACCGGCCGCGGCCTTCAGCGCGCTGGCCGCGCTGGTCAGCGGCGGGACCTTGCCGTTACCGCCACCGACCATGCCGGGCAGGCCGCCCATGGCCATTCCGCCGGCCGCCCCGATCCCGCCGCCGCCGATCCCGCCGGCCGAGCCCAGCCCGGCGCCGCCGCCACCGAAGCCGCCGCCACCGGCGCTCAGTCCACCCGCGCCACCACCGCCACCACCGAGACCGAGCGTGCCCGGTCCGCCGGCGGTGATCGTGCCCGGTCCGCCCGCGCCGGCCAGGCCGCTGCCGTACTCCGGGGTGCCCGAGCCGGGGGCGCCGCCGAGCTCGGGGATCCCGCCGGTGCCCGGCGGGGTGTAGGAACCGCCCTCAGGGATGCCGCCGCCGGGCACACCGGTGCTCGGCGGGGTGAACGAACCGCCACCGGGCATGCCACCACCGATGCCGGTGCTGCCCAGGGACGGCGTCGGGCCGCCGCCGGGCAGGCCGCCGCCGGGCCCACCCCCGCCGGGTGCGCCGCCGCCCGGCAGGCCGCCGCCGGGCACGCCCGCCGGGGGAACCCGCGGGTCGGGCCGGTAGCCGTCGCCCAGATCGTCCCCGGAGGGGCGGGGTACGGCCAGCTTGGGGCGCTCGGCCTCCACCGCGGCCGGCAACGGCGACATCGCCGTGTTTGCCGCCTTCTGGTTGTCGTTGTACCAGTTGTCGAGGTGCGACTTGGTGTCCCACCAGCCGCCACGCTTCTGGTCGTTGGCGTTGCCGTCGATCTTCATGGTGGCTTCGAGGTCGTCGGCCTTGTCGCGGAACGCGCCGTCGGCGTACAACGCCTGGTTGGCCTGGAAGTCGCTGCGCAGGGCGGCGAGGAATCCGGACTGGCTCTCACCGTCGCGGGCGTCGTCCAGCTCGGTGCCGCCGGGCAGGCTCCACTCGTTCCAGCCGAAGTTGTCCATCAGCGGGACCGGGATGCTGGCCACCGTCTTGCGGATGTCACCCTCGATCCGGGACAGCGCGCCGCTGACGTTGCTGGCGTGCGTGATGAGTTCCTCGATGTCCTTGCCGATCTCGGACAGGTGCTCGCGGTACGCGTCGCCGCCACTGCCCTTCCAGCCGGCGAGCATCCCGGGCAGGCCGCCGGTGTGCGGGCGCTCCTGGCCGGCCGCGATCGGGCCGACGAACGACCGGCCGACGAGGGAGTCGCGCAGGTGACCGAGCGCGGTGGAGAGGTTGCTCCACCCCGAGCCGACCAGGCCGACGGTGTACGGATCCGCCGACAGCGTCACCTCGCGGACACAACGTTCCCAGGTGGCTCCAGCCATGACCGTCTCCTCTCTCAGGCCGGGTACGGGTAGGTGGGCGGCTCTGCGCCGGTGGGCGGCGGAGCCGCCGACTCCAGCAGCCGTTCGATGTCCTTGCCGTTCGCGGCGTTGCGCTCCTCGGCGTCGCGGAACGCCTTGGCGATGTCCTGGGTGCCCTTCTTCAGGCCGTCCAGCTTCGCGGACAGGCCCTTGAGGTGAGCCTCCATGTTGGCCGTGGAGCGTTCCAGCTCCTGCCACTGGAGGCGGGCGTCGTCGAACGCGCCGAACGGGGTGCCGTTGGCCACGATCTGCGGGCTGTTGCTGTCGCCCTTCATGTTCAGCTTGATGCGCTCCATCTCCCAGGAGATGGTGTCCTCGACGTACTGCTTGAGGCGCTCGATGTACTCGGCCGTCGCATCCAGGTCCTCGACGCTGACGTGCAGATCGCCGGTGTCCGGCGGATTGATACCCATGCTGCCTGTCCTCCCCCGCTGCCGGCCCCGGCCGGTCCATTACGGACGCAGCGTATCGAGGAAGGACCAGTCGGGGCACCCCCACCCCGCGTATCGCGGCGACCGCCGGGAGAGACGGCGGAGCGCGGGCACCCGGTCGGGTGCCCGCGCTCGGTCGGAGTCCTGCGGCCTCAGCCCTGGGCCGCGGCGGGCAGCTTCAGCCCGTTGACCGGGGTGAGCGGCAGCAGCTTGCGGCCGGTCGGGCCGATCTGGATCTCGGTGTCCATGGACGGGCACACGCCGCAGTCGAAGCAGGGCGTCCAGCGGCAGTCGTCCTGCTCGTACTCCGACAGCGAGTCCTGCCAGTCCTGCCAGAGCCAGTCCTTGTCCAGGCCGGAGTCGAGGTGGTCCCAGGGCAGGACCTCCAGCTCCTCGCGCTCCCGGGTGGTGTACCAGTCGAGGTCGACGCCGTACGCCGGCAGCACCTCGGCGGCGGCGTCGACCCACCGCTGGTACGAGAAGTGCTCGCTCCAGCCGTCGAACCGGCCGCCGTTCTCCCAGACCTTGCGGATCACCGCGCCGACCCGGCGGTCGCCCCGGGACAGCAGGCCCTCGATCAGCGACGGCTCGCCGTCGTGGTAGCGGAAGCCGATCGCCCGGCCCAGCGAGCGCTCGCTGTTGATCGCCTGCTTGAGCAGCTTGAGCCGGGCGTCGATGACCTCCGGCGGCGCCATCGAGGCCCACTGGAACGGGGTGTGCGGTTTCGGCACGAACCCGCCGATGGAGACCGTGCAGCGGATGTCCTTGGACCCGGTGGCCGCGCGGCCGGCCCGGATCACCTCGTGCGCCATGTCGGCGATCTCCAGGACGTCCTCGTCGGTCTCGGTGGGCAGGCCGCACATGAAGTAGAGCTTCACCTGACGCCAGCCGTTGGAGTACGCGGTGACCACCGTGCGGATGAGGTCTTCCTTCGACACCATCTTGTTGATCACCTTGCGGATCCGCTCCGACCCGCCCTCCGGGGCGAAGGTCAGACCGGTCCGCCGCCCGTTGCGGGACAGCTCCTGGGCCAGGTCGATGTTGAACGCGTCCACCCGGGTCGACGGCAGCGACAGCGAGACGTTGGTGCCCGCGTACTGCTCGGCCAGGCCGGAGCACATGTCGCCGATCTCGGAGTGGTCGGCCGACGACAGCGACAGCAGGCCCACCTCGTGGAAGCCGGAGAACTCCAGCCCTTCCTTGACCATCTGGCCGACGGTGGTGATCGAACGCTCCCGCACCGGGCGGGTGATCATGCCGGCCTGGCAGAACCGGCAGCCCCGGGTGCAGCCCCGGAAGATCTCCACCGCGTACCGCTCGTGCACGGTCTCGGCGAGCGGGACCAGGGGCTTCTTCGGGTACGGCCAGGCGTCCAGATCCATGGTCGTGCGCTTGTGCACACGGAACGGCACGTCCGGGCGGTTCGGCACGACCCGCTGGATCCGGCCGTCCGGCAGGTAGTCGACGTCGTAGAAGCGCGGCACGTAGACGCTCTCGGTGCGGGCCAGCCGCAGCAGCAGCTCGTCCCGGCCGCCCGGGGAGCCCTCCGCCTTCCACTCCCGGACGATGGCGGTGATCTCCAGCACCGCCTCCTCGCCGTCGCCCAGCACCGCGGCGTCGACGAAGTCGGCGATCGGCTCCGGGTTGAAGGCGGCGTGCCCGCCGGCCACGATCACCGGGTCGGCGTCGGTACGGTCGGCGGCGAGCAGCGGGATGCCGGCCAGGTCGATCGCGGTGAGCAGGTTGGTGTAGCCCAGCTCGGTGGAGAACGAGACGCCGAACACGTCGAAGTCACGCACCGGACGGTGGGCGTCGACGGTGAACTGCGGCACGCCGTGGGCGCGCATCAGCTTCTCCAGGTCGGGCCAGACGGCGTAGGTGCGCTCGGCCAGCACGTCGGGCAGCTCGTTGAGCACCTCGTACAGGATCTGCACGCCCTGGTTGGGCAGGCCCACCTCGTACGCGTCCGGGTACATGAGCGCCCAGCGGACGGTGGCCGCGTCCCAGTCCTTGACCACCGCTCCCAGCTCTCCACCCACGTACTGGATGGGCTTTGTCACCTGCGGCAGCAACGGCTCCAGCCGGGGCCAGACCGAGTTGGCGGCGGCGGGACGCGGGGTCGTGGACGGGGCACTCATGATGCCCAAGCGTACGCGGTGCCCCCCGCCCTCCCTCGCCCTCCGCCCCGCCGCCACCCGCCCGCGCCCACCTCCGCCGCGTTGATCAAGGAGTTTGCGTGCTGTCCCGCGCTCCTGACGGACACGAACTCCTTGATCACCGGGCGTGGGGACCGGGCCACCGGTGCGGGGCGGAGGGTGGGCGGGGGCGGGCGGGATTCGTGCCGGGTGGCGGGACGGTACTAACCTCGCAACGGGCGCGAGAGGAGATAGCCGCGATGCCGCAGCCGCAGCCGGCGGCGCGCCGACCGGCGGACGGGGCCGAGATGCCGTCCGTCACCGAGCCGCCGACCGCCGTCGACACCGAGGACGCCACCGGCGCCTCGGCTCCGGCCGGCACGGAGACCGTCGACGACCGGACCCCCGACAGGGCGCCGGCCGACCGACCGTCTGACGCCGCCGCCGACCAGACCCCCGCCGGGGCGCCCGTCGAACGCCCGTCCGACGCCGACGGCCGGCCGCACGACGGTGCGCCCGACCGCCAGCCGTCCGCCGCGTCCGACGAGCAGCCGCCCGGCGCCCGGCCGCCGGGCGATCACTCCCACGACTCGCCGCCCGAGGTCCCGACCGCGCAGAGCCCGGCGACCTCGACCCTCGGCCCTCAGTCCACGCCCGTACCGACCGAACCGGCACCGCAGGCCGAACCGGCGGGGAGCCACGCGGGCCCTGCCGACACCGCCCTACTCGACGACGCCAACCCGCACCCGCCCGCCGGCACGGCGGCCGGCGACGCCGGGACACCCGGTGACACGGCCGACGCGCCGACCGCCGAGACAGGATCGCCCGCACCGGTCACCCGGGCTCGGGGATCGGCTCCGGTTCCGGGCCGCACCACGCCCGTACCCACTCCCCGGACCGATCGCCGGCCGGATCCGACCCGCGTCGACCTCGCGCCGCAGCCGCCCCGGGCCACGACCGCCCCGGACCCCACGAAGGTCGAGAACGCCGCCGGCTCCGCCCGGGCCGCGAGCACGCCGGATCCCACACGTGTGGAGACGACCCCCGACCCGACCCGGGTCGAGGCGCCTGCGCCCCGCTGGAGTGGTTCCGCCGCCGTCCCGCCACCGCCGCCACGCCGGCCCGCCTGGGGGGAGTCCGCCGAGCCCACGCCGGTGCCGCCGCTCGCAGCGCCGGAACACGCCACACCGGTCGACCCGTGGGCGGGGGTGGACACCACCGGCTGGGAGCTGCACTCGCCGGAGCTGCCGCCGCTGACGCCGACGCTGCCGTACACCGCGCCCTGGGCCGCGGCGAACCCGCACCCGGCCCACCCGGCGCCGCCGGCGCAGTCCGCCCCGCAGCCGGCACCGCCCGCGGCCCATCCCGCGCCGCCCGCCGCCCGCCCGGTGTCGCCGCCCGGCGCGCCGTACCCCGGAGCGGCCCGGCCGGTCTCGCCGCCGCGCCACCCCGCGCCGCCGGCCGCCCGGCCGATGCCGCCGGCCGCGCCCGTCGCGCCGCCGGCGAAGCGCGGACGGCCGCCGAAGCAACGCCGGGGCAAGGCCGGTCCGCCGGTCGCGCCGCCGCCCGGCTGGCAGCAGCCGCCCAAGCGGAACCGCCGCCGGCGCCGCTGGCCCTGGGTGCTGCTGCTCTCCGTCGCCTGCTGCTGCGGCCTCCCGCTCTGGTGGTTCCAGCCGATCTCCAGCCAGTACCCGGCCAGCGCCGGCCTCCCGGACCAGATCGACTCGCTGCAGCTGCGCCAGGACGAGAGCAGCCGGGCCGCCGCCGAGAAGCTGAAAGCCCGGGTACGTGCGTCGGACCTGCTCGCCGATGACACGTTCGCCGGCATCTACACCACGAGCGACGACAAGCAGGTGACGTTGTTCGGCAGCACCGGTCTGCGGTTCAGTCCGGAGTCGGACGCCAAGTCGGAACTCGACCGCCTCGCCGGGGACTACGCCCTGCAGGGGTCGGTGAGCGTGGACACCGGCGTCCGGGGCCGGTACGCGCGATGCGCGGTCGGCCTGGCGGACGGCGACTCGGTGGTGGTCTGCGTCTCGGTGGACCACGGCAGTCTCGCCGCCGGCGTGTTCACCCGGCTGTCGGTGGACGACAGCGGGCGGCTGCTGAACGACCTGCGCCAGCGTGTGGTGGTGCCGAAGTCCTGACCGCTCAGGCGGTCTGCTCGCCGCCGGCCTGGTCGGCGCGCTTCGGCGCGTAGCGCGGGACGTACTCCTGGCCGCTGAGCCGCTGGATCTCGGCCATCATCTCGTCGGTCATCGCGCGCAGCGACGTGCGGTCGTCGGGGCGGCCGGTGAAGTCCAGCGGCTTGCCGAACTTCATGGTGATCTTGGCGCGGCCGGGACGCGGGATCCGCGTACCGATCGGCTGGGCCTTGTCGGTTCCGGTCACGCCGACCGGGATGATCGGCACGCCCGCGGCGATCGCGAGCCGGACGGTGCCGGTACGCCCGCGGTAGAGCCGCCCGTCCGGGGAGCGGGTGCCCTCCGGGTAGACGGCGACCAGGTCACCGGCCTTGAGCACCGGGATCGCCGCGTCGAACGCGGTGAGCGCGGCCCGCCCACCGGCCCGCTCGACCGGGATCGCACCCAGCCCGGTGAGCACGAACTTGGAGAAGCCGCCCTTGAGCCCGGTGCCCGTGAAGTACTCCGACTTGGCCCAGAACGCCAGGTGGCGGGGCACCACGGTGCCGAGGAGCAGTTCGTCGGCGACGGAGAGGTGGTTGCTGGCGAAGATCGCGCCACCGGTCGCCGGGATGTGCTCCAAACCCTCCACGTGCGGACGGAAGGCCAACCGGAGCGCGGGCGCCACGGTGAGCTTGCCGATGGTGTAGAGCAGGGGCACGGGTCCTCCGGCGGTCGTACGTGAAACAGGCGCTGTCACGGTAGCGGACGCTGCCGTCCGCCACCGAGCGGGTCGCCCGTGGTCCACTCCTGGGGCGGGTGTCGAGCGGGGACCCTTCCTGTACCTCAGGCGTCGGGAAGGGCCCCCGCCTTACATCAGACCTTGCGTACCACCACTGTCACGCGCTCGCCCTCGCCCGCCTCGCCGTCGAAGCCGTCGAGGCCGTCGGCGAAGTCGACGCTGTCGGCGAGCACCTCCCGGGCCACGAACCCGGTGTACGCGGCGACCGCCGCGCGTACCTCCTCCGAGGCGGAGACGGCCACCGTGATCCGGTCCGAGACGTCCAGGTCGGCGTCGCGGCGGGCCTGCTGCACGACGCGCACCACGTCCCGGGCCAGCCCTTCGGCGGCCAGTTCCGGCGTGACCTCGGTGTCCAGCACGACCACGCCCTCACCGCCGGGCAGCGGCGCGGAGTGCTCGGCGTCGGCGGCCACGAGGCGCAGCTCGTACTCGCCCTCGGCCAGCGTGACCCCGGCGGCGACCGGGGCGCCGTCGCGCAGCTCCCACTCCCCCGCCTTGACCGCCTTGATCACCTGCTGGACGGCCTTGCCGACGCGCGGGCCGAGCGCCCGCGGCACCACTGTGAGCACCTGCTGGCAGTACGCGGACACCTCGTCGGTGAGCACGACCTCCTTGACGTTCACCTCGTCGGCGACCAGCTCGGCGAAGGGCCGCAGCTGGTCGGCGACCGGCGACGCCACTGTGAGCTTCGCCAGCGGCAGCCGCACCCGCAGGCCCTTGGCCTTGCGCAGCGACAGCGCCGCCGAGGCGACCGCCCGCACGTTGTCCATCGCGGAGACCAGCTCGTGGTCGGCCGGGAACTGCGCCGCCTGCGGCCAGTCGGTCAGGTGCACCGACCGCTCGCCGGTCAGCCCGCGCCAGATCTCCTCGGCGGTCAGCGGCGCCAGCGGCGCGACCACCCGGCACAGCGTCTCCAGCACGGTCCAGAGCGTGTCGAACGCGTCCGCGTCGCCGGCCCAGAACCGGTCCCGGGACCGGCGCACGTACCAGTTGGTGAGCGCGTCGAGGTAGGACCGCACGGTCGTGCAGGCGCCGGAGATGTCGTACGCGTCCATCTGCGCGCCGACGGTCGCCACCAGCTCGTTCGTCTTCGCCAGCACGTACCGGTCGAGCACGTTCGTGGAATCGGTACGACGCCGCGCGGTGTGGCCGTCGGCGTTGGCGTAGAGCGAGAAGAAGTACCAGACGTTCCACAACGGCAGCAGCACCTGGCGCACCGCGTCCCGGATGCCCGACTCGGTGACCGCCATGTCTCCGCCGCGCAGCACCGGCGAGGACATCAGCATCCACCGCATCGCGTCCGACCCGTAGGAGTCGAACACGTGGTAGACGTCCGGGTAGTTGCGCAGGCTCTTGGACATCTTGCGCCCGTCCGAGCCGAGCAGGATGCCGTGGCTGAGGCAGTTGCGGAACGCCGGCCTGTCGAACAGTGCGGTGGCCAGCACGTGCATGGTGTAGAACCAGCCGCGGGTCTGCCCGATGTACTCGACGATGAAGTCACCCGGGTAGTGGTGCTCGAACCACTCGCGGTTGGAGAACGGGTAGTGCACCTGGGCGAACGGCATCGAGCCGGACTCGAACCAGCAGTCCAGCACCTCCGGCACCCGGCGCATCATCGACTTCCCCGTCGGGTCGTCCGGGTTGGGACGGACCAGGTCGTCCACCGCCGGCCGGTGCAGGTCGGTCAGGCGTACGCCGAAGTCACGCTCGATGTCGGCCAGCGACCCGTACACGTCGACGCGCGGGTAGTTCGGGTCGTCGGAGCGCCACACCGGGATCGGGGAGCCCCAGAACCGGTTCCGGCTGATCGACCAGTCCCGGGCGTTCGCCAGCCACTTGCCGAACGAGCCGTCCTTGATGTGCCCGGGGGTCCAGTTGATCTGCTGGTTCAGCTCGACCATCCGGTCCTTGAACGTCGTCACCGCGACGAACCACGACGACACCGCCTTGTAGACGAGCGGGGTGTCGCAGCGCCAGCAGTGCGGGTAGGAGTGGGTGTAGGTGTCCTGCCGCAGCACCACCCCCCGCTCCTTCAGCTCCCGGATCACCGGCTTGTTGACGTCGAAGACCTGCTCGCCCTGGTACGGCGGGACCAACGCGGTGAACCGGGTGTGGTCGTCCACGGTCACGACGGTGGGGATGCCGGCGGCGTTGCAGGTGTTCTGGTCGTCCTCGCCGAAGGCGGGGGCCAGGTGGACGATCCCGGTGCCGTCCTCGGTGGTGACGAAGTCCGCGCCGAGCACCTGGTAGGCGTTCGGGCCGGCCGGCTCGACGAGGAAGTCGTAGAGCGGCGTGTAGCGGCGTCCGACCAGGTCGCGACCGTACACGGTGCCGACCTGCTCGTACCCCTCGAGTTCCTTGGCGTACGCGCCGAGGCGCGCGGCGCCGACCGCGTACCGCTCGCCGTCGCGCTCGAGCAGCGCGTACTCGATGTCGGGGCCGACGGCGAGCGCCAGGTTCGACGGCAGCGTCCACGGCGTGGTCGTCCAGACGCCGAGCTTGACCGGCCCGCGCAGCGGCTCCGGCGCGTTCTCGTCGGCGGTCAGCTCGAACCAGACGGTGAGCGTCGGGTCGTGCCGGTCCCGGTAGACGTCGTCCATCCGGGTCTCGGTGTTCGACAGCGGCGTCTCGCACCGCCAGCAGTACGCGAGCACCCGGAAGCCCTCGTAGACCAGACCCTTGTCGTGCAGGGTCTTGAAGGCCCACATGACGCTTTCCATGTAGTCCAGGTCGAGCGTCTTGTAGTCGTTCGCGAAGTCAACCCAGCGGGCCTGCCGGGTGACGTACCGCTCCCAGTCGTGGGTGAACTCCAGCACCGAGGCGCGGCAGGCGTCGTTGAACCGGGCCACGCCGAGGTCGAGGATCTCCGCCTTGGTGGTGATGCCGAGCTGCTTCTCGGCCACCACCTCGGCGGGCAGGCCGTGACAGTCCCAGCCGAACCGGCGCTCGACGCGCCGCCCGCGCATGGTCTGGTAGCGCGGCACCACGTCCTTGACGTAGCCGGTGAACAGGTGGCCGTAGTGCGGCAGGCCGTTGGCGAACGGCGGGCCGTCGTAGAAGACGTACTCGTTCTCGCCGTCAGGGCCGGCGTCGCGGGCCTCGACGGACGCCTCGAAGGTCTTGTCGGCCGTCCAGTGCTCCAGCACCCGGCGCTCGACCGCGGGCAGGTCCGGGCTCGCCGGGACACCGGCGCCGGTCGGGTCGTGCAACGGATAGGCCATCGCCTGTCGCTCTCCCTCAGCAGCTCACTCGTCAGTGGTCTGCGAGGACGAGCCGAATCCGGTACGCCGTGACCGGCGCCCGGGCTTGGCCCGCGGTACCACCCCGCTTGGCGGCCGAGGTGCGACCGCCCGCTCGTTGGCCGGCTGTGACGGGCCGGTCCCGTCCGGGTCTACTGAGCCGGTGACCCGGCCGTTCTTCCGGAGGCTCGCCGGTGATGGCCGGGTCGTCGCCTGTGCCCGTCAAGCGTACTCGACCCCCCGCCCGCCGCGCCGCCGAGTATCGCCCGCCCGGCCCTCCCCCCGTTGATCATGAGGTTGACGGCGACGTCCGATCATGACCACCGTCACACCGCGGTCCCGTCACACCGCGCCCGCGCAGCCTCGTCCTGTCCACGTACCCGAATCTCGGAGGAGGCGGCGATGAGCCGGATGGACATGGCGGCGGTGGCGCCGGAGGCGTACCAGGCCGTGCTGGGCCTGGAGAAGTACGTCCGGGCGAACGTGGACCACACCGTGCTGGAGCTGGTGAAGCTGCGGGCGTCGATGCGCAACGGCTGCGCGTTCTGCGTCGACATGCACAGCCGGGACGCCCTGGCGGCCGGGGAGGACAGCCGCCGGCTGTTCGCGGTCGCGGCGTGGCGCGAGGCGCCGTTCTTCGACGAGCGGGAGCGGGCCGCGCTGGCCCTCACCGACGCGGTGACCCGGCTCGGCGAGCACGGCGTGCCGGACGACGTCTGGGACGCCGCGGCGAAGGTGTGGTCGGCGAAGGAGCTGGCCGACCTGGTGATGGCGATCGCCACCATCAACGTGTGGAACCGGATCGCGGTGACCTGCCAGACCCAGCCGCCGGCCCGGGTCTGACGGCGGCCCTGGTCCGACGGCGGCCCTAGTCTGAGGGCGGCCCTGGTCCGACCGCGGACACACGACGGCCCCGGTCCCGCGCGGCGCGGGACCGGGGCCGTCGGCGGGTCGGTCAGGCCAGCTCGGGGAACCAGAGCGCGATCTCGCGCTTGGCGCTGTCCGCCGAGTCGGAGGCGTGCACCAGGTTCTCCCGGTTCGACAGCGACAGGTCGCCGCGGATGGTGCCGGCGGCGGCCTTGCGGCCGTCGGTGCTGCCGATCATCGCGCGCACCACCTCGATCACCTGGTCGCCGGAGAGCACGAGCGCCACCAGCGGCCCGCTGGTCATGAACGTCTTCAGCGGCGGGTAGAACGGCTTGTCGACGTGCTCGGCGTAGTGCTGGTCGGCGAAGTCGCCGTCCATGCTCCGGCTCACCAGCGCGTCGATCCGCAGCCCCTTGCGCTCGAAGCGGGACAGGACCTCGCCCACCAGACCTCGGCGCACCGCGTCGGGCTTGATCAGTACGAGCGTCCGCTCGTCCGGGCTGCTGCTGGACACGCTGGTTGCCTCCTGTGCGCTCAACGGGGTTCGGCTGGGTACGGTCAGCGTAGCGACCCGGTCCCGGCGCCGGCGCGGCGGCTGCGTCTTCCCTGGCCCGCCGCGGCGGCCTAGCCTGGCCCTGGAACCCCTGGGAGGTCCACTGTGGCGAATGGCGGGAACCGCACGATCGCGCCGGTACGCAAACTGATCGGCGTGGTGCTGGGCACCGTTGCCACCTTCGTGACGGTGTTCGGGCTCGGCATGACGAGCTGGGCCATCGTCGCCCTCGGCGTCGCCCTGCTGGTGCTGGCGATCGCCCTGGCCACGGTGCGCGGCGGCGGTCGCACGTGGGTGATCGGCCTGGGGCACGTGCACAGCGCCTCCGAGCCGCCCACCCAGTACGCGTTCGGCCGGTGCGAGCTGCAACTGGTCATCGACGCGCCGGGGCTGCCGCCCCGCTCCAAGAAGATCATCGAGCCTCGGGTGCCGGTCGCCAAGTGGCCCTCGCTGGGCCAGGCGCTGCCGGTCCGGGTGGCGCTGGACGACCAGCGGCACGTACGCGTGCTCTGGGACGAGGTGCCCACGCACACGGAGAGCGCCGCCTCCCTCGCCGACCTGCCACCCGAGTACGCCCCCGAGCCGGACCCGCTGGACGAGCCGCTGATCGCGCAGGAGGCGCCGCCGTGGGCCGGGCGCGCGCCGGAGGAGGACTTCCGCGACGACTACCCGCCCGCGCCGGACCCGTACCTGGACGACGTCCCGCCCCGGGCCGAACAACGCGAGCCGGTGGTGCTGCACCAGAGCCCCGGCGGCCCGGTGGTGCTGGAGGGGCAACTCGTCGAACGGGCCGACCGCACGGCCGGCCCCGGCCCCGGTGCCGGCCCGCTCCCGCGCCGCGCCCCGGCGCCCCGCTCGCCTGCCGAGGAGCCGGTCGACACGGTGCCGGTCGAGACCCTGCTCGTCGACCCCGGGCCGGCAGCCGCCGACACCGTGCCCGACCCGATCGACGTGCCGCTGGACGACCCCTCGGACGCGCCTCGACGCTCCGACGTGCCGCCGACCGCCGAGGAACTGGACGAGGCCATCTTCGGCTCGTCCGGCACGGCCGAGCCGGCCGAACCGGAGGAGCTGGCCAGCCCGATCAGCGGCGTCGGCATCACGCTGCTGGTCGCCGACCTGGACCGGTCCCTCGACTTCTACCGCGAACTCGGCTTCGACGAGCTGGACCGGGGCGAGGGCAACGCCGTGCTCGCCTCCGGGCCGACCCGGCTGGTGCTGCGCCGGGTGACCGGCGCCGCCCCGATCAGCCGCCGGCTGGTGCACGTCAACCTGGAGGTGGACGACATCCAGGGCGCGTACGAGCGGCTGCGCGACTCCGGCGTCCGGTTCACGTACGCCCCGCGGGTGGTCAACCGGGGCACCAAGCTGGAGGTGTGGGCGGCGGCCTTCCGCGACCCCGACGGCCACGGCGTCGCGCTGACCCAGTGGCGCACGCTCGCCGACGCCTGAGCCGTACGCGGCGGGCCGTCCTCAGCCGAGGATGACCCGCCGCACGTGCAGCGCGTACGCCCACACCAGCGCGAACATCACCCCGAGCGCGAAGAGCGACCAGTGCAGCAGCCCGGAGAGCAGCAGCAGGCCCTGGATCACGGTGCCGGCGTGCCACGCCCAGGGGCGGCGCATCATGCCGGCGAGCACCACGCAGGCGACCGCCAGCGCCACGATCGCGCCGATCGCCGCGCCGCTCAGGTCCCCGCCGACCACCCGGATCGGCTGGATGGCCAGCAGCAGCACCAGCGCCTCCAGGGACATGGTGCCGGCGCCGAGCCCGCGTACCGCCTTGTCCGGGTTCCGCAGCCCGGACCGCCGCTCGCCGCCCACCTGCTCCGGACCGGCCGACTGGTCCGCGCCCGCACCCTGCTGCGAGCCGGTCATCGCTTGAGCAGCCGGCGGGCGTCGGCCACTGTCACCACCGATCCGGTGACCAGCACGCCCACCCCGGACAGCTCGCCCGGCACGTCGGACTCGGCCTCCGCCACCGCCGCCTCGATGGCGTCGGGCATCTCCCGGGTGGCCTGCACCCGCTCCGGCCCGAATACCTCCCGCGCCAGCTCGGCCAGCTCGTCCACCGGCATCGCCCGGGGCGAGCTGTTCTCCGCGACCACGATCGAGTCGAGCACGGGTTCGAGAAGTTCGAGCAGGCTCGCCGCGTCCTTGTCGCCGAGCACCGCCAGCACGCCGACGAGCTTGCTGAACGCGAACTCCTCCTGCACCGCGGCCACGGTCGCGGCCATCCCGTGCGGGTTGTGCGCGCCGTCGAGCAGCACCGTCGGCGCGGTACGCACCCGCTCCAGCCGGCCCGGCGAGCTGGTCGCGGCGAAGCCCTCACGGACCGCCTCGATGTCGAGCTGCCGTCGCGCCCCGGCGCCGAGGAACGCCTCCACCGCGGCGAGCGCCACCGCCGCGTTCTGCGCCTGGTGCGCGCCGTGCAGCGGGACGAAGATCTCCTCGTACACCCCGCCCAGGCCCTGGATGGTCAGCACCTGGCCGCCGACCGCGACCGCGCGGCGCAGCACGCCGAACTCGGCGCCCTCGCGCGCCACGGTGGCGTTTACCTCGGCGCAGCGTTCCAGGAGCGGGCGGGCCGCCTCCTCCTCCTGCGCCGCCGCGATGACGGTGGCGCCGGGGTGGATGATGCCCGCCTTGTGCAGCGCGATGTCCTCGATCGTGTCGCCGAGCCACTCGGTGTGGTCCAACCCGATCGGGGTGATCACGGCGACGCCGGCCTGGATCACGTTCGTCGCGTCCTCCACGCCGCCGAGCCCGACCTCCACCACCGCTACGTCGACGGGCGCGTCGGCGAACGTGGCGAAGGCCAGCGCCGTGGTCATGTCGAAATACGTCAGCGGCTCGGTGGACCGCTGCTCGACCAGCTCGGCCAGCGGCGCGATGTCCTGGTACATCGCCACGAACCGCTCCTCGCTCACCGCCTCGCCGTCCAGGCTGATCCGCTCCCGGACCGTGTCCAGGTGCGGGCTGGTGTAGCGGCCGGTGTGCAGCCCGAACGCCCGCAGCAGCGAGTCGATCATGCGGGCCGTCGAGGTCTTGCCGTTGGTGCCGGTCAGGTGGATCGACGGGTACGCCCGCTGCGGGCTGCCGAGCAGGTCGAGCAGCGTCTCGATCTTCTCCAGCTCGAAGCGCATCCGGGTGAAGCCGCGCGCGTTGAGCGCGGCCTCCACCTCGGCGAATTCGGTGCGGTCACTCATGCGGAGCCATCCTTCGTTCGCGACTGCGGGGCTCGCGACCCCGGCTCACTCCTCGCGCTCACGAGGGAAGCGCCTCCAGTGCGGCGTCGATCCGGACCAGGTCCGCCTCGGCCACCGCCAGCCGTTCCCGGATCTTCGCCACCACCGGTTCGGGCGCCTTGCCGACGAACGCCGGATTGTCCAGCTTCGCCCGCGCCTGGGTGGCTTCCTTCTCGGCCGCCGCCCGGTCCTTGGTGAGCCGGGCCCGCTCGGCGGCCACGTCGATCGAGCCGCGGGTGTCGAGCGCGACGCTGACCGCGCCGGGCATGGCGAGCGTGGCGCTGGCCTGGAAGTCGTCGCCCGGCGCGTCGAGCCGGGCCAGCGAGCGCACCAGCGGCTCGTGCGCCGCGATGCCCGCGCCGGCCAGGCCGTCGAGCCGCGCCGCGACCCGCTGGGTCGGTCGCAGCCCTTGGTCCGACCGGAACCGCCGGACCTCGGTCACCACCCGCTGGAGGGTGCCGACTTCGCCCTCCGCGGCGTCGTCGACGAGGGTACGGTCGGCGACCGGCCAGGACGCCGTCAGCACGGTCTCGCCGCCGCTGAGCGCGGCCCACAGCTCGTCGGTGACGAACGGGATGACCGGGTGCAGCAGCCGCAGGAGCTGGTCCAGCACGTGGCCGAGCACGCGGCGGGTGGCGTCGGCGGCGGGGCCGCCCTCGGCCAGCACCGGCTTGCTCAGCTCCACGTACCAGTCGCAGACGTCGTCCCACGCGAAGTGGTAGAGCAGGTCGCAGACCTTCGCGAACTCGTACGCCTCGAACTGCTCGTCCACCTCGGCGGTGACGTGCGCCAGCCGGGACAGGATCCACCTGTCGACGGTGGAGAGGCCGGCGGCGTCCGGCAGCGGGCCGTCGGTGTGCGCGCCGTTGAGGAGCGCGAAGCGGGTGGCGTTCCAGAGCTTGTTGCAGAAGTTCCGGGAGCCCTGGCACCACTCCTCGCTGACCGGCACGTCCTGGCCGGGGTTGGCGCCCCGGGCCAGCGTGAACCGGGTGGCGTCGGCGCCGAACCGGTCGATCCAGTCCAGCGGGTCGACCACGTTGCCGAACGACTTCGACATCTTCTTGCCGTGCTCGTCGCGGACCATGCCGTGCAGCGCCACCACGTCGAACGGTTGCACGCCGTCCATCGCGTAGAGGCCGAACATCATCATCCGGGCGACCCAGAAGAACAGGATGTCGTAGCCGGTGACGAGCACGCTTGTCGGATAGAACTTCGCCAGGTCCGGGGTGCGCTCCGGCCAGCCGAGCGTGGAGAACGGCCACAGCCCGCTGGAGAACCAGGTGTCCAGCACGTCCTCGTCCTGCCGCCAGCCCTCGCCGGACGGCGGCTCCTCGTCCGGGCCGACGCAGACGATCTCCCCGTCCGGGCCGTACCAGACGGGGATGCGGTGGCCCCACCACAGCTGGCGGGAGATGCACCAGTCGTGCATGTTGTCGACCCAGGCGAAGTAACGCTTGGCCAGCTCGGCCGGCTCGATCTTCACCCGGCCGTCGCGCACCGCGTCACCGGCCGCCTTCGCCAGCGGCGCGGTGTTGACGAACCACTGCAACGACAGCCGCGGCTCGACAGTCGTCTTGCACCGCGAGCAGTGCCCCACCGCGTGCAGGTACGGACGCTTCTCGGCCACGATCCGGCCCTGCTCGCGCAGCGCGGCGACGATCGCCGGGCGGGCCTCGTACCGGTCCAGGCCCTCGAACGGGCCGGGCGCGGTGATGACGCCGCGCTCGTCCATGATCGTCAGCGAGGGCAGGTCGTGCCGCTGGCCGATCTCGAAGTCGTTCGGGTCGTGCGCCGGGGTCACCTTGACCATGCCGGTGCCGAAGCTCGGGTCGACGTGCTCGTCGGCCACGATGGGGATGCGCCGGTCGGTGAGCGGCACCTCCACCTCGGTGCCGATCAGGTGCCGGTAGCGCTCGTCGTCGGGGTGCACCGCCACCGCGGTGTCGCCGAGCATCGTCTCCGCGCGGGTGGTCGCCACCACGACCTCGTCGCCGTAGCGGATCGAGACTAGCTCGCCCTCGTCGTCGGTGTGCTCCACCTCGATGTCGGACAGCGCGGTGAGGCAACGCGGACACCAGTTGATGATCCGGTTGGCCCGGTAGATGAGCCCGTCGTCGAAGAGCTTCTTGAACATGGTCTGCACGGCCCGGGACAGGCCCTCGTCCATGGTGAAGCGCTCACGGTCCCAGTCGACCGCGTCGCCGAGCCGGCGCATCTGGCCGAGGATCGCGCCGCCGGACTCGGCCTTCCACTGCCAGACCCGCTCGACGAACTTCTCCCGCCCGAGGTCGTGGCGGGACAGCCCTTCCCCGGCGAGCTGCCGCTCGACCAGGTTCTGGGTGGCGATGCCGGCGTGGTCCATGCCCGGCAGCCAGAGCGCCTCGTACCCCTGCATCTTCTTGCGCCGGGTGAGCGCGTCCATGAGCGTGTGCTCGAACGCGTGACCCATGTGCAGCGAGCCGGTGACGTTCGGCGGCGGGATGACGATGGTGAACGGCGGCTTCTCGCTGTCCGCCGACGCCCGGAAGTGGCCGCCGGATACCCACTGCTCGTACCGTCGCTGCTCTACCTCGCCGGGCTGGTACTGGCCGGCGAGGGTCGGGGCGTCGGGGCGTCGGGCATCCAGTCTCTCGGTCACCCTGAAAGTCTACGGAGCGCTTTCGGGGACCCGACGTGCACCACCTGTGATTCGCGTACGGTGGCGGTCATGTCCGACGCGCATCTCACCGAGCGCGCGGTCGACGGGGGTTCCGATCCGGTCGAGCTGACCGAAGAGCCGATCGAGCTGAGCCGCCGCGATCCCGCGCAGGAGCCCGAACGCCGTCCCTTCTCGCGACGCCGGAAGATCATCCTGACCGCCCTCGTCGCGGCCGGCCTGGCCGGCGCCGGCGCCCTCGGGCTGGGCGGCTGGCGCGTGCTCCAGCAGAAGGACACCACCCTCGGCCAGCCCGCCGAGGTGGCCGGCCTGGTACGGGACGACAGCGAGCGGGCCCGCAGCACCGCCGAATACCTGCGCGACGGCCTGGCCGCCGACATCGAGCTGGATCGCGGCTTCGGGGCTGTCTACTCCGACCAGGGGGACGTCAAGCGCTCGGTGCTCCTGTTCGGCGGCACGACGCTGCTGTGGCAGCCCGAACGCGACCTGGACACCCTGTTCCGGCTGATGGCCGACGAGACCGGCCGGGTGGCCGGGCTGCGCGAGGTGGACGCCGGCCGCCTGGGTGGCGTGATGAAGTGCGGCACGACCAGCGGCGACGGCGGCGACTTCGCGGTCTGCGGCTGGGCCGACCACGGCAGCGTGGTGATGGGTATGTTCCCGGGCCGCCGCGTCGACGACGCCGCGACGCTGTTCCGCGACATCCGCGAGTCCGTCCAGCGCCGCTGACCTCGCTCATCCGAGGGCCGGGCTCCGGCCGGCTCTCGGGGGCATGACGCGATTCAGGGCCACCCCGGTTGGGGGTGGCCCTGAATTCGAATGTTTGTCCGGCGGTGTCCTACTCTCCCACACCCTCCCGAGTGCAGTACCATCGGCGCTGGAGGGCTTAGCTTCCGGGTTCGGAATGTTACCGGGC
>NZ_JBIAIY010000005.1:348628-444367 GCF_042871665.1 Micromonospora sp. NPDC005686 | reverse complement strand
GTCGGTGCCGCGCAGGCGTTGAGCGCCAAGCTGGGTGAGTACGGCGCGGAGAAGATCTACGCCGCGGAGGGTGAGGAGATCGACGGCTACCTGGTCGCGCCGAAGGCCACCGTGGTCGCCGAGCTGGTCACGCGCGTCCAGCCGGCGGCGGTGCTGCTCGCCTCGTCGCAGGAGGGCAAGGAGATCGCCGCGCGGCTGGCGGTCAAGCTGGACAACGGCATCCTGACCGACGTGGTCGGTCTGGCCGCCGACGGCACCGCCACCCAGGTGGCGTTCGCCGGCTCGGCCATCGTCAAGTCCAAGGTCGTCAAGGGTCTGCCGTTGGTCACCGTCCGGCCGAACTCGCTCGCCCCGGCCCCGGCCGCGGCCACCCCGGCCGTCGAGCAGCTCACCGTGTCGGTCACCGACGCGGACAAGCTCGCGAAGGTCGTCGAGCGGGTCGCCGAGCAGAAGGGCTCCCGCCCGGAACTGACCGAGGCGTCGGTGGTCGTCTCCGGTGGTCGCGGTGTCGGCAACGCCGACAACTTCAAGCTGGTCGAGGAACTGGCCGACCTGCTCGGCGGCGCGGTCGGCGCGTCCCGCGCGGCGGTCGACTCCGGCTACTACCCGCACCAGTTCCAGGTCGGTCAGACCGGCAAGACCGTCTCCCCGCAGCTCTACGTCGCGTTGGGCATCTCCGGCGCGATCCAGCACCGGGCCGGCATGCAGACCTCGAAGACCATCGTCGCGGTCAACAAGGACGCCGAAGCGCCGATCTTCGAACTGGCCGACTACGGCGTGGTCGGCGACCTGTTCAAGATCGTCCCGCAGGCCGCCGAGGAGATCCGCAAGCGCAAGTGAGTGTCGCGTGAAAAAAGGCCGCCGCCCGGTGATCCGGGCGGCGGCCTTTTCTCGCAGGGAGCTGATCGGCGGGCCGGGGAGCTGAGCCGGCCCGCCGATCAGCCCGTCAGGGTGCCCCTCAGCAGGCTGTCGCCGGAGTGACGGGCGTTGTTGTCGTACTGCTCCGCGCTGATGTCGACGACGGTGTAGGTGCGCAGGTCGATGTTGCGGGGGATCGGCAGGAGCGCGTCCCCCGAACCGTTGCTCAGCGTACCCACGGAGAGCATCTCCATCGTCTTCGGATCGATCAGCCAGACCTCGTAGTACCCCGGAACGCTCGGGAGATTCGTCACGTGCAGATGCAACCTGTTGTCGCCGAGCACCCGGGCGTCGCCGGCGGCGTCCTTGGGCGTCGCCCCGAACGCCGCGAGCGGCGCGCTGGCCACCACCTGCGGCTGGGGATCGGCCTGCTCGCCGCCGCCGCCGAGCACCGCGGCGGTGCCGGCGACGCCGATCACCGCGGCGGCGGTGGCGGTGACCGCGGTGGTCGCCCACCCGGGCCAGCGTCGGTTCCGGCGCGAACGACGTGCCGCGGCGGGTACGGCGGGTACGGCGCTCGGCTCCACCGGGTCGGCCGGGCGCGGCAGGCGCCGCTCGGTCAGCGCCGGCAGCTCCTCGGCGGCCCGGATCTCGGCGACGATGCCCTGCCAGATGTGCTCCGGCGGGTCTGGCAGGTCGGCCAGGCCCTGGGTGCCCGCGCCGAGCCCGGCGACGTGCTGGAGCGTCTCCATCTCGCCCCGGCAGTGGTCGCAGGCGTCCAGATGGGTGGTCTCACCGTCAGCCGCCTCGCTCTCACCGAGCGCCAGAAAGACCAGCCGGTCGTGGTCCAGGTGCTGCACCGTCCACCTCCCATCTGCGTTTCAGGCTCTGCATGCCGCGTCTGATGTGACTCTTTACCGTGCCGAGCGGCACTCCTGTCACGGCCGCGATCTGCTGGTGTGTCAGGTCGTCGTAGAAGGCCAGTTCGAGCATCCGCCGCTGGTCGTCGGGGAGCCGGGCCAGTTCGTCGGCGACCACCAGCCGGTCGACCACGGTGTCCGGGTCGGGGCCGGTGGAGACCGGCTCGGGCAGTTGCCTCACCGTCTCGACCACCCGGGTCTCCCGGGCCGCGGCCCGGATCCGGTCGACCACCTTGCGCCGCCCGATCCCGAGCAGCCAGCCGACCAGTGAGCCTTTCGCCGGGTCGAACGTCTCCCGGCCCAGCCATGCGGCGACGAACGTCGCCTGGGTCACGTCCTCTGCGTCGCTGCGGTTCACGAGCGTCGTGGTGGCCAGGTGCAGCACCGCTCGGCCGAACCTGTCGTACGCCTCTCGCAGGGCGGCCTCGTCGCCGTCGCGGAACCGGACGGCGAGGTCGTCCTCGCCCGGCGGTTCGGGGCCCTGCTTCGCCGCCGTCACCGGGCGGCTCGCCTTCCGTGGGGCATGCCCGACTGTAACTCTCACAGCCCTCGCCCCACCCTCCCGGTGTGTCGTCACGACCCTCGTCACCTCTCCTTCGTCGCCGGAGGGTCCGGCGGATGCGCCCGGAGACGGGAAAAAGAAATCGGATCCGGGTGCATCCGGGGATGACGGAGCCGGCGTAACCCGTTCTGCAAGCCAGGCCTGACGAATCAGCATCAACCACCAGGAGGCAGACAATGCAGTACGCGATGTTCCGTCGGGTCGCCGCGGGCGGCGCGGTGGCCGCCCTCACCTTCGCCGGCGTCGGCGCCGCCACCATGAGCCCGGCCTACGCCGCCTCGTCGAAGGTCTCCGTGGTCCACGGCATCCCGGACACCCCGGTCGACGTGTACGTCAACGGCGAGAAGACGCTCAACAACTTCAAGCCCGGCGACGTCGCCGGTCCGCTCACCCTGCCCGAGGGGGAGTACGACATCGCCCTGACCAAGCCGGGTGAGGCGATCGACAAGGCGATCCTGAAGGTGGACGACGCCGAGGTGCCGGGCGGGGCCAACATCAGCCTCGCCGCCCACCTGAGCGCCGACGGCAAGCCGCAGATCACCCCGTTCGTCAACGACGTGTCCAAGGTGGGCGCCGGCAAGGCCCGGCTGGTCGTCCGGCACACCGCCGCCGCCCCGGCCGTCGACGTGCGGGCCGGCGGCAAGCCGGTCTTTGAGAACCTGACCAACCCGAAGGAGGCCAAGGCCGACGTGGCCGCCGGCTCGGTCGAGGCGGACGTGGTGCTCGCCGGCACCGACACCGTCGCCATCGGCCCGGCCGACCTGAACCTGAAGGAGGGCACCGCCACCATCGTCTACGCCATCGGCTCGGCCGAGGCCAAGAACCTGAGCGTGGTCGCGCAGACCATCAACGGCCTGCACTCGGCGCCGGGCGGCGTGCCCAGCGGCACCGGCGGCCAGGCCGACACCGGCGTGGACACCTGGTGGTACGTGCTGGCCGGGGCCGGCGTGCTGCTCCTGGTCGGCGGCTCGGCGCGGGTGGCGGCAACCGCCCGGGCCGGTCGCCGGTGACGGTGCGCAACCGCGGGGCGCTGGCGGCGATGGCCGCCGGCGCCGCCGCGCTCATCCTGGCGGGTGTGGTGGCGTGCGGATCCGACAGCGCCGAGGACGTCGGCGGCGACCAGGTGGCCGCCCTGGCGAGCGCGACGCCGACGCCCACACCGGCCGCTTCGGCGAGCGGCGGCGGCTCGGTCCCGGTGAACCCGGGCACGCTGCCCGCCGGCGGCGAGATCGTGCCGCCGGTGAAGCTGAGCATCCCGCCGATCCGGGTCACCGCCACCGTCAAACCGGTGGGCGTGAACGAACGCACCGACGAGTTCGAGGTGCCACCCAGCGTGGACCGGGTCGGCTGGTACCGGTACGGCCCGGGCCTGGAGGCCGGCGCCGGCTCGGTGGTGATCGCCGGGCACGTGGACAGCGCCGAGCAGGGCAAGGGGGCGTTCTTCCGGCTGCGTGAGCTGGACGAGGGGGACACGCTCACCGCCACCGGCTCGGACGGCCGCGAGCGCGCATACCGGGTGGTCGCCCGCGAGGAGTACCGGAAGTCGAAGATCCCGCTGGAGCGGTACTTCGCCCGCGACGGCAAGCCCCGCCTCACGCTCATCACCTGCGGCGGGCCGTTCGACGCGAAGACCCGCAGCTACCGGGACAACATCGTGGTCACGGCTGTTCCCGCATGATCATGGAGGTTCCCGCGTGAGCGGGCCGGACCGCCCCGGGTGGGACGGGGCGGTCCGGCCCCCGGCCGCGCGCCCGCGGGCCGTTAGGCTGAACCGTGATGGCATACCTTGATCACGCGGCGACGACCCCGATGCTGGACGAGGCACTCGAGGCGTACGCCGCCGTCGCCCGCGACGTCGGCAACGCGTCGTCGCTGCATGCGGCAGGTCGCCGGGCCCGGCGGCGGGTGGAGGAGTCCCGCGAGCGGGTGGCGGCCGTGCTGGGTGCCCGCCCCTCCGAGGTGATCTTCACCGGCGGCGGTACGGAGAGCGACAACCTCGCCGTGAAGGGCATCTTCTGGGCTCGTCGCGCCGACCGGGCCGACCGGGTCCGGGTGGTCTCCAGCGCGGTCGAGCACCACGCCGTACTGGACGCGGTGGACTGGTTGGTCGACCACGAGGGCGCGCAGGCCGGGCGGCTTCCGGTCGACGCGGCCGGCCGGCTCGATCCGGAACGGCTGCGCGCCGAACTGGCCGAGCACGGCGATCGCGTCGCGGTGGTCACCGCCATGTGGGCGAACAACGAGGTGGGCACCGTCCAGCCGGTGGCCGAGCTGGCCGCCGTCGCCGCCGAGCACGGTGTGCCGTTCCACACCGACGCCATCCAGGCGGTCGGGCAGGTGCCTGTCGAATTCGCCGCAGCCGGCGTGTCGGCGCTCACCGTGACCGGGCACAAGCTCGGCGGGCCGACCGGCGTGGGCGCGCTGCTGCTGGCCCGCGACGTGGCGGCCACGCCGCTGCTGCACGGCGGCGGCCAGGAGCGCGACGTGCGCTCCGGGACGCTCGACACGGCCGGCATCGTCGCGTTCGCGGTCGCCGTCGAGGCCGCGGTGAAGGGCCAGCAGGAGTACGCCGCACGCGTCGCCGCGCTCCGCGACGAGCTGGTCGAGCGGGTGCGCCAGGCGGTCCCCGAGGTGATCTTCAACGGTGACCCGGCCGACCGGCTCCCCGGAAACGCGCACTTCTCCTTCCCCGGCTGCGAGGGGGACGCGCTGCTGCTGCTCCTGGACGCCCAGGGCATCGCCTGCTCGACCGGCTCGGCCTGCTCGGCCGGCGTGGCCCAGCCCTCGCACGTGCTGCTGGCGATGGGCGCCGACGACGACCGGGCCCGGTCCTCGCTGCGCTTCACGCTCGGGCACACGAGCACCGGCGCGGACGTGGACGCGCTGATCGCCGCGCTGCCCGGCGCGGTGGAGCGGGCCCGCCGCGCGGCCGCTCTCCGTACGCCCCGCTGACCCGGATACGCTCGGTGCGGACGAGGGGAGTGGGCCGGTGAGGGTTCTGGCGGCGATGTCGGGCGGGGTGGACTCCGCCGTCGCGGCGGCACGGGCGGTGGAGGCCGGGCACGACGTGACAGGCGTGCACCTCGCGCTGGCCCGCAACCCGCAGACGTACCGCACCGGCGCCCGGGGCTGCTGCACGCTGGAGGACTCCCGGGACGCCCGCCGGGCCGCCGACGTGCTCGGCATCCCGTTCTACGTCTGGGACATGGCCGACCGGTTCCACGAGGACGTGGTGGACGACTTCGTGGCCGAGTACGCCGCCGGGCGTACTCCGAATCCCTGCCTTCGCTGCAACGAGAAGATCAAGTTTGCCGCGGTGCTGGACCGGGCCGTGGCCCTGGGTTTCGATGCGGTGGTGACCGGCCACCACGCCCGGCTCGGCCCGGACGGCCTGCTGCGGCGCAGCGTCGACGCGGCCAAGGACCAGTCGTACGTGCTGGCGGTGCTGACCCGCGCGCAGCTCGACCGGTCGATCTTCCCACTCGGTGACTCGACGAAGGCCGAGGTGCGCGCGGAGGCCGCCCGGCGCGGCCTCACCGTGGCCGACAAGCCCGACTCGCACGACATCTGCTTCATCGCCGACGGCGACACCCGCGGCTTCCTCGCCGGGCGCCTCGGCGAGGCCCCGGGGCAGGTGGTGGACGCGCTCACCGGCGCGGTGGTGGGCAGCCACAGCGGCGCCTACCAGTACACCGTCGGGCAGCGGCGTGGGCTGCACCTGGACCGCCCGGCGCCGGACGGCCGGCCCCGTTACGTCCTGTCCATCACCCCGACCACGAACACGGTGACGGTCGGCCCGGCCGAGGCGCTGGAGGTCTCCGACGTGCGCGCCACCCGCCCGGTGTGGACCGGCGGGCCGCGCCCGGACGGGCCGGTCGAGTGCGAGGTGCAGCTGCGGGCACACGGTGACGTGGTGCCGGCCGCCGTCGAGGTGGACGCCGACGGCCTGCGCGCGTCGTTGCGCCGCCCGCTCCGGGGTGTCGCCGCCGGCCAGGCGATAGTGGCCTACCGGCCGGATCCGGCCGGCGACGTGGTCCTCGGCTCCGCCACCATCACCGCCGCCTGACCACGGACCGGCAGCGGATAGGCTGCGGCAGTGACTGAGCAGGCATGGCCCTGGCCCACCGGTGCGGCGACGGGGATCGGTTCGCTGCCCGGCACCGACATCGCCGAGGCGCAGCGGATCGTGCTCGGCGAGCTGCCCGCCCTCCCGCACCTGCCCGAGCTGCCCGCCCGGGGACCGGGCGCGGACCTCGTCGGCCGGACCGGCGGCCTGCTCGTCGAACTGCCGATCGAGCTGTACGCTGCCCGCTGGCGGATCGCCCCGCGCCCGGGCCGGGATCTGCGCCGCGCCCGTGACCTGATGGAACGCGACCTCGACCAGCTCGCCGAGCAGGCCGAGGAGTACGCCGGCCCGGTGAAGGTCCAGGCCGCCGGCCCGTTCACCCTGGCCGCCGCGCTGGAGCTGCCGATCGGTGGCCGGATGCTGCGCGACCCGGGCGCGGTACGCGACCTTGCCGGCTCGCTCGGCGAAGGGCTGCGCGGGCACGTCGAGGCGGTGACCCGGCGGCTGCCCCGCGCCTCGGTGCTGCTCCAACTCGACGAGCCATCGCTGCCGGAGGTGCTGGCCGGCCGGGTGCGCACCGAGAGCGGCCTCGGCACCCACCGTCCGGTGGAGACGGAGGTGGCGCGGGCGCTGCTGCGCGACGTGATCGAGGCGGCCGGCGTACCGGCGCTCGTGCACTGCTGCGCGCCGGACGTGCCGCTGGAGCTGATCCGCTCCGCCGGCGCGGCAGGCGTCGCGCTGGACCTGTCGCTGGTCAAGGACCTCGACCCGCTGGGCGAGGCGATCGACGCGGGCCTCGGGCTGCTGGCCGGCGCCGCGCCGACGCTGCCGCCGGCCTCCGGCCGGGCGCCCACGTCGGCCGAGGTCGCCGACCGGGTCCTGCGGGTCTGGGACCGGCTCGGCTTCCCCCGCCGCCGGCTGGCCGAGCAGGTGGTGGTCACCCCCGCGTGCGGCCTGGCCGGCGCCACCCCGGAGTACGCCCGCGCGGTGCTCACCGCCTGCCGCGACGCCGGCCGGCGGCTCGCCGAGGACTGACGTTTTCCGTCGTACCCGCCGGGCACCATGACCGGCATGATTGGACGACTGCGTTCCACAGTGATCGACTGCCCCGATCCGCACGCGCTCGCCGCCTTCTACTCCGAGCTGCTCGGCCTGCCCCTGGTGGAGGAGAACTCCGACGGCGACGAGTGGGTGGTGCTCGGTGGTCCGCCCGGGCACCAGCCGCGGGTGGCCTTCCAGCGGGCGCCGGGCCTGCGCGCCCCCGACTGGCCCGACCCGGCCCGGCCGCAGCAGTTCCACCTCGATGTGACAGTCGACGACATCGAGGCGGCCGAGAAGGCGGTGCTGGCGCTGGGCGCCCGGCGGTTGCCGGGCGAGGGGGAGGGCTTCCGGGTCTACGCCGACCCGGCCGGCCACCCGTTCTGCCTCTGCTGGGACTGATCTTCCGCAACTTGCGCGGCGGAGGCATGATCGCCAGCGTGACCGCCTCCACCGCCACCGGCCGTGCCGCCGGTTCGCTGTTCGGCCTGGCCTACGGCGACGCCCTGGGCAAGCCGACCGAGTTCCTCACCGTCACCGAGATCGTCCGGCGCTACGGTCCGGCCGGTCCGCGCGAGCTGACCGGCGATCCGGCCCTGGTCACCGACGACACCCAGATGGCGCTGGCCGTGGCGTGGGCGCTGCACGACGCGCCCGCGTACACGGTCGGGGCGGTGGAGCCGCTGCTGCGGCAGCGCTTCGTCGACTGGTCGGTCAGCCCGGAGAACAACCGCGCACCCGGCATGACCTGCCTGCGGGCCTGCGCCGAGCTGGCCCGGGGCACCCGCTGGCAGGAGGCCACCGTGGCGGGCTCGAAGGGCTGCGGCGCGAACATGCGGGTCACCCCGGTCGGGCTGCTCGACGTCGACCTGGACACCATGGCCGGGCTGGCCCAGCTCCAGGCCGGCCTCACCCACGGCCACCCGACCGGGCTGGCGGCCAGCGAGCTGACCGCGTACGCGGTCCGGCTGCTGCGCGACGGCGCGACGCTGCCGGAGCTGCCGGGCCTGCTCACCGAGCGGGCCCGGGAGCAGCGCACCGTCTACCGGGACGACTGGCTCGGTGACCTGTGGCAGCGCCCCGGCCAGAGCAGCGCGGCCGAGTTCGTCGCCCGGGGCTGGGACGACTGCCTGCACGTGCTAAGCCGGCTGGAGGCGGCGCTGGCCCGCCCGGACGACGGCGGCGACCTGTGCCGGCTCACCGGCGAGGGCTGGATCGCCGAGGAGGCGCTGGCCACCGCGCTGCTCTGCGCGCTACGCCACGCCGACGACCCGGTCGGCGCGCTGGCCCGGGGCGCCACCACCGCCGGTGACTCGGACTCCATCGCCGCGCTGGCCGGCGCGCTTGTCGGTGCCGCGTACGGCATGGCCGCCTGGCCCGCCGGATGGGCCGGCCGGATCGAGTACGCGGGCCAGCTCACCGCGCTCGCCGCCGCGTTCGACGGGGAGGCGAGCGGCGCCGCATCCCGCGACGAGGGGTGACGCCGCCCGCGCTCAGCCGGTCAGGTGGCTCAGCCGCCGGACACCACGCCACAGGGCCGGGTCACAGGTGCCGGCCCGGTCGGCGAACGCGCTCAGCGGCACCGGGATCGGCTCGCTGACGTCCAGGTAGCTGTCGTGGTCGGCGTCCGGATCCCAGTCCCGGGTCGGGATCGGCAGGTGGTCGTCCCGGTCCGACTTGTCCTGGCTGGTGATCTTCAGCACCTCGGCGTCCTGGCCGTCGACCCGCAGCACCAGACAGGGGCGCACCTTCGAACCGGTTCCGTCGGCGTAGGGCACGTCGGCCCACCAGATCTCCCCGGGCCGGGGCTCGTCCCGGCCGGTCCGCCCGGCACCCCGCGGCCTCGGCGGTGCTGCGGTGCGGCCACCCCGTGGCCCGCCGCCGGCCCGGCTGCCGCGGCCACTGCCCGGGCGCCGCCCGTCGGTGCGGTCGCGCGTGCCGGCGGCGCGTTCGGCCGACCGGCGGCGCCACTCGTTCCACAGCCAGCCGGCCGCGACGCAGGCCGCGATCACCAGCGCCCAGATCACCCCGTCGCGCATCCGCCGCCCGCCTCCCGACCGTTGTCGCCCAGTGCCGCCGACGCGATCGTCGCACGGCCGGGGCCGACCCGCCCGGGTGGCGCGACGGGTGCCGGTCCGCCCTGCTCGGCGCGGGTGGCCGGACGACTGTCACCCCCGACCGCTACGGTTCTCGGGTAGCACCGACACGGGAGGTCGACAGCGGTGTCCGAAGGTGACGGCGTGTCCGAAGAAGCGGTTCCCACGGCGGCCGACGCGGCCCAGGAGGCGGCGGCCGGGGCCGAGCCGACCCCGGCTGCGCGGGAGCGGCACGCCACGCTGAGCCAGGAGCTGACCGAGCACCAATACCGCTACTACGTGCTGGACGCGCCTACCGTCACCGACGCGGAGTTCGACAGGCAGCTGCGGGAGCTGGAGGCGCTGGAGGCGGAATACCCGGCGCTGCGCACCCCCGACTCGCCCACCCAGCGGGTCGGCGGCACCTTCTCCACCGACTTCACTCCGGTCGCCCACGCCGAGCGGATGCTCTCGCTCGACAACGCCTTCGCCGACGAGGAGCTGACCGCCTGGGCCGAGCGGGTCGAGCGCGACGCGGGCGGCCCGGTGCCCTATCTGTGCGAGCTGAAGGTCGACGGGCTCGCCATCAACCTGACCTACGAGAAGGGCCGGCTGGTGCGCGCCGCCACCCGGGGTGACGGCCGCACCGGCGAGGACGTCACCGCCAACGTGCGCAGCATCAAGGGCGTGCCGGCCCGGCTGACCCCGGCCGGTGACTTCCCCGACGTGCCGGAGCTCCTGGAGGTGCGCGGCGAGATCTACTTCCCGGTGGCCGCGTTCGCCGACCTGAACGCGAGCCTGGTCGAGCAGGGCAAGGCGCCGTTCGCCAACCCGCGTAACGCCGCCGCCGGCAGCCTGCGGCAGAAGGACCCACGGGTGACCGCCTCCCGCCCGCTGCGCCTGGTGGTGCACGGCATCGGCGCCCGCACCGGCTACCGGCCGGCCGCGCAGTCCGAGTCGTACGCCGCGCTCAAGGCGTGGGGGCTGCCCACCAGTGACAGGTGGAAGGTGGTGGACGACCTGGCCGGAGTGGCGGAATACATCGCCTACTACGGCAGGCACCGGCACGAGGTCGAGCACGAGATCGACGGCGTGGTGGTGAAGGTCGACCCGGTCTCCATTCAGGGCCGCCTCGGTTCGACCAGCCGGGCGCCCCGCTGGGCGATCGCCTTCAAATACCCGCCCGAGGAGGTCAACACCAAGCTGCTCGACATCGACGTCAACGTCGGGCGCACCGGCCGGGTCACCCCGTTCGCCGTCCTCGAACCGGTCCGGGTGGCCGGTTCCACAGTCGCGCTGGCGACCCTGCACAACGCCCGTGAGGTCGAGCGCAAGGGCGTGCTCATCGGCGACACGGTGGTGCTGCGCAAGGCCGGCGACGTGATCCCCGAGGTGCTCGGCCCGGTGGTCGAGCTGCGTCCGGCCGACGCCCGCCCGTTCGTCATGCCGACCACCTGCCCGGCCTGCGGGACACCGCTCGCGCCGGCCAAGGAGAGCGACGTCGACATCCGCTGCCCCAACGGGCGGGCCTGTCCGGGGCAGATCCGCGAGCGGGTCTTCTACCTGGCCAGCCGCAAGGTGCTCGACATCGAGGTGCTCGGCGAGAAGGGCGCGGCGGCGCTGCTGGACGCCGAGATCATCACCAACGAGGGCGACCTGTTCCAGCTCGACGCCGAGCAGTTGAGCCGGTCGCCGTTCTTCGTCAACAAGGACGGCAGCCTCGGCAGCAACGCCACCAAGCTGCTCGACAACCTCGCCGAGGCCAAGGAACGCGACCTGTGGCGGGTGCTGGTGGCGCTCTCCATCCGGCACGTCGGCCCGACCGCCGCGCAGGCGCTCGCCCGGCACTTCCGCTCCATCGCCGCGATCGAGACCGCGGGCGAGGAGGAACTGTCCTCCGTGGACGGCGTCGGCCCGACGATCGCGGCCAGCCTGAAGGAGTGGTTCGCCGTCGACTGGCACCGCGAAGTGGTGCGCAAGTGGGCCGAGGCGGGCGTACGGATGGCCGAGGAGGCCGCCGACGAGGGGCCGCGACCACTCGACGGCGTCACGGTGGTGGTCACCGGCACGTTGAGTGGGTTCAGCCGCGACCAGGCGGCCGAGGCGATCCAGGCCCAGGGCGGCAAGGTGACCGGTTCGGTCTCCAAGAAGACCGGTTTCGTGGTGGTCGGCGACAACCCCGGCTCCAAGGCCGACAAGGCCGCCACCCTGAAACTGCCGGTCCTCGACGAGGACGGCTTCCGCGTCCTGCTGGACGCCGGCCCCGACGCCGCCCGCGAGGTCGCCCGGGTGGAGGGCTGACGGGCTGGTCACGGCGACCGTGCGGCGCATACCAAGTTAATTACGACTAGAACCGATTCGTGGCTGTCGTGTCGGGGAAACCGCCTCGGAGGGCGTTTCATTGGCGTACGACGCGTGACGGCGCGCGCCAAGACGTTCCCCCGGGAGGTGCGATGGAGACCGGCGACCCGCGTAACTCCGTCCCGACCGGGCGGAGCGGGCCGTTCTTCGGTTTCGTCGGCGCGATCGGCGCGGTCGCGCTGCTGGTCTCGGCCGGGCCGCTCGTCACGCTCGCCGATCGGCTGACGGAGCTGCCGGCGGCCTTCTGGACAATGGCGGCGCTCGCCGTCGCCTGCGACGCTCGCCCGTTCGTCCCGCCCGGCCGGCGGCAGACCTCGGCGGTGTTCCCGTCGACCTGCTTCACCTTCGCGATCCTGCTCGGCTGGGGCCTCGGTCCGGCCGTCGCGGTGCAGGCCGTGGCGGTCGCGGTCAGCGGCTGGCGACTCGGGTACGCCCCCTGGCGCACCGGCTTCAACGCCGCCCAGTACGCGTGCGCGCTCGCCGCCGCGTACGCCGTCACCTGGTTCGGTCCGGGCGAGCTGTTCGACGACGGCCGGCTGCGCTGGACCGACGTGGCGGCGGTGGGCGGCGCGACGGTGGCCTGGTTCGTGGTCAACTACGGGCTGGTCAGCTCCGCGGTCCGGCTGCGCTTCGGGGACCGGTGGTGGCCGAGCTTCCGCAGCGGCCTGGCCTACGAGCTGCTGGCCACCGGTTCGCTGCTGCTGCTCGCCCCGGTCCTGGTTGCCGCCGCCCGGGCCAGCGCGGCGCTGATCCCGCTGGTGCTGGTGCCGCTGTTCGCGGTCTACCGGATGGCCCGGCTCTCCGACGAACGGGAACAGCTCGCCGACGTGGACCCGCTCACCGGGCTGCCCAACCGCAAGGCGCTGCTGACCGAGGTGGCCGAGCAGGTGCACCTGCACGGCGAGCGGGCCGCTCGGGGCGCGCCGGACGCGCACCTGGCGCTGCTGCTGCTCGACCTCGACCGGTTCAAGCACGTGAACGACGCGCTCGGGCACGCGGTGGGGGACCGCCTCCTGGTCGAGGTGAGCGCCCGGCTGATGGGCGCGATCGGCGGCGGCGACATGGTGGCGCGGCTCGGCGGCGACGAGTTCGCCATCGTGGTGCCCCGGCTCACCGACATCGACCAGGCGCGCGAGCGGGCCGACCGGGTGGTCGCCGCGCTCGCCGAGCCGGTGCCGCTGGACGGGCTGCCGCTGGACGTGGGCGGCGCCATCGGCATCGCGCTCTACCCCGACCACGGCGAGGACTTCGCCACCCTGATGCGCCACGCCGACGTGGCCATGTACGACGCGAAGCACCGCAACGACACGGTGGCGGTCTATGCGCCGGAGTCCGACCACAACTCGGCCGAGCGGCTGAGCCTGCTGGCCGACCTGCGCCGGGTGCTGGAGTCCGGCCCGTCCGCGTCGGACGGGGAGACGGTGGGCGTACGCGGGGGTGACGGCGCGGCGCTGGAGCCGGCGATGTCGGGTGTGCGCCCGGCGCGGGCCGAGCGGCCGTCGCGCAACCAGCGCCCGGCGCGCGACGGAGGCCAGGGCGGCGGGCGGGCGGGCGGGGGACGGTCCGGCGACGGGTCGAGCCGGTGGCTGCGGCGCCGCCGGGACCGTGCGCAGGAGCGGCCCGACGACGACCTGATCGAGCGCATCCTCACCGGCGCCGATCCGATCCGCCGCCGGGCCGCTCCCGGTGGCGCCGCCGGGGCGGTGGTCACGCCGTTCGTGGCCGGTGGCGGGGAAGCCGCGCCGGACCGTGCCGATGGGACCGCCGCGCCGGACCGTGCCGACGGGACCGCCGCCGCGCACGACGCGCAGGTAGCCGTCAGCGCCGGTGCGCCGGGCGTCATCGGGCCGACCGCAGACGGGAGCGCCGCCGTCTGGCCGGAGGAGCAGGCCGGGCACCCGGGCGAGATCACCATGTACTACCAGCCACAGATCGCCATCGCCACCGGCGAGGTGGTGGGCGTCGAGGCGCTGCTGCGCTGGCGGCACCCGCGCCGGGGCATGGTCGACCCGGGCGAGCTGATCCAGGTCGCCGAGCAGAGCGCGGTGATGCGGCTGCTGACCCGCCGCGTGGTGGACGACGTGGTGGAGCAGCTCGCCAAGTGGTCGGCGGCCGGGCTCACGCTGCGTGCCGCGCTCAACGTCAGCGTCCGCGACCTGCACACCGGCGAGATCGCCGACCAGATCGCCGATCGGCTGACCCGGTACGGCGTGCCGCCGCAGCGGCTCCAGGTGGAGATCACCGAGGGCGCGCTGATGGCCGACCCGCGGCGGGTGCTCGCCAGCATCACGCAGTTGCACCGGATCGGCGTCGGCATCGCGCTGGACGACTTCGGCACCGGCTACTCGTCGCTGCAGCACCTGCGCCGGCTCCCGCTGTCCGAGGTGAAGGTGGACCGCTCGTTCGTCCTCGGAATGGCCGAGGACCCGGACGACGCGGCGATCGTCCGCTCGATGATCGAGCTGGCCGGGGCGCTCGGGCTGCGGGTGGTGGCCGAGGGCGTGGAGGACGAGCGCACCTGGCGGCTGCTGCACGCCGCCGGGTGCGACGTGGCGCAGGGCTGGTTCCACGCCCGGCCGATGCCGGCCGGGGACCTGGTCGCCTGGCTGTCCCGCTACCGCCCGGTGCGCCCGGCCGAGGCGGGCGGCCGTGGAGCTCCGGCGTCGGAGGGGGAGTCGAAGGCGTCGTCGTGACGGCGGGACAATAGACTCGCTCCGGTCACCGCGCGTCATCGAGCACGCCCGCACGCGCGGCCGGCCCACCGCAGACGTCTCAGGACAGCCACGAAGGGGGCACTGATGGCCGCCATCTCCCGCGAGGAGGTCGCGCACCTCGCGCGACTGTCGCGGCTCGCCGTCACGGAGGAGGAACTGGACACCTTCGCCGGCCAGCTGGACGTGATCCTCAAGTCGGTCGCGCAGGTCGGCGAGGTAGCCGCGGCGGACATCCCGCCGACGTCCCACTCCCTGCCGCTGACGAACGTGCTCCGCGAGGACGTGGTGCGGCCGGGCCTGACCCCGCAGGAGGCGCTGGCGGGCGCCCCCGACGCCGAGGAGCAGCGGTTCCGCGTCCCGCGGATCCTGGACGAGGATGTGGCATCGTGACCGACTTTACGAAGCTGAGCGCCGTCGAGATCGCCGGGCTGGTGGCGAGCGGCGAGACCTCTGCCGTCGAGGTCACCCAGGCGCACCTGGACCGGATCGGCGCCGTCGACGACCGGGTGCACGCGTTCCTGCACGTCGACACCGAGGGGGCGCTGGCCGCCGCGCGGTCCGTGGACGAGCGTCGCGCCGCCGGTGAGGAACTGGGCCCGCTCGCCGGTGTGCCGGTCGCGGTCAAGGACGTGCTCACCACCAAGGGCGTGCCGACCACAGTCGGGTCGAAGATCCTGGAGGGCTGGCGCCCGCCGTACGACTCGACGATCGTCGAGCGGCTGCGCGCCGCCGGTACGGTGATGCTCGGCAAGACGAACATGGACGAGTTCGCCATGGGCTCCTCCACCGAATACTCCGCGTACGGGCCGACCCGTAACCCGTGGGACCTGGAGCGCATTCCGGGTGGCTCCGGCGGTGGCAGCGCGGCGGCGCTGGCCGCGTACGAGGCGCCGCTGTCGATCGGCTCGGACACCGGCGGCTCGATCCGCCAGCCCGGCGCGGTCACCGGCACCGTGGGCGCGAAGCCCACCTACGGCGGCACCTCCCGCTACGGACTGGTCGCGTTCTCCTCGTCGCTGGACACGCCCGGCCCGTGCGCGCGTACGGTGCTCGACGCCGCGTTGCTGCACCAGGTGATCGGCGGTCACGACCCGCGCGACTCCACCTCGATCCCGGCCCCGGTGCCGGACGTGGTGGCCGCCGCGCGGCTCGGCGCCACCGGCGACCTGGCCGGCGTCAAGCTCGGCGTGGTCACCGAGTTCACCGGTGAGGGCGCGGAGCCGGGCGTGATGGCGGCGTTCCGTGACGCGGCCGAGGCGCTGGCGAAGCTGGGCGCGGAGATCGTCGAGATCTCCTGCCCGCACTTCAAGTACGCGCTGCCGGCGTACTACCTGATCGCGCCGAGCGAGTGCTCCTCCAACCTGGCCCGGTTCGACGGCGTCCGGTTCGGCCTGCGGGTCGGCGACGACGGCAACCGGTCGCTGGAGGAGGTCATGTCGCTGACCCGCGAGGCCGGTTTCGGCCCCGAGGTCAAGCGCCGCATCATGATCGGCACGTACGCGCTCTCCTCGGGCTACTACGACGCCTACTACGGGCAGGCGCAGAAGGTCCGCACCCTGATCACGCGGGACTTCACCAGCGCGTTCGAGCAGGTCGACGCGCTGATCTCGCCGACCACGCCGTTCGTGGCGTTCCCGATCGGGTCGCGCACCGCCGACCCGTACCAGATGTACCTGGCCGACCTGTTCACCATCCCGACGAACCTCTACGGCGGCCCGGCCATCTCGGTGCCGTGCGGCCTGTCCGACGGGCTCCCGGTCGGTTTCCAGATCATGGCGCCGACCATGGCCGACGACCGGATGTACCGGGTCGCCGCCGCGCTGGAGAACGCCGTCGGCACGCTCACCCCGCCGGCGCTCTGAAGCAGGGGTACGGAGACGGGCCGCCCGCCTGTCTCCGTACCGGGAAACGTCCCGCGCCCGGTGCGGTCACCACGACCGCGCCGGGCGCGGCTGTCGTCGCGGCGACACCGTGATCACCGAACAGCGGATTGTCACCTGTCACTGGCGCTGGTCGAATAAGCTCCGAGGCTGCTGGATCGACTGGACTGTGGTCCGCTGGCGGATGCGAGCGGCTCCGATCGAGACTGGATGTGCGATGGGGACACTTCGCCCGGTCATGGCCCTGACGATGGCCGTCGCGCTGCTGCTGGGCGCCGCCCAGCCGGCCGCCGCGCAACCGGCCACCGCCGCCACCGAGACCGTCACCATCGCCTCGGGCAAGCCCCGGTCGGTCATGTACATCGGGCAGACGTACGCGATCCACACCGTCGAGGCCACAGGTGGCACCGGGCCGTACGGGTTGTCGGTGACCTCGGGCAGCCTGCCGCCGGGGATGCTGGTGGTGGGTACGTCGCTCGGGGGCGCGCCGACCACGCCGGGCTCGTACACGTTCACGCTGCGGATGACGGACCAGAACGGCCTCTTCGACGAGCAGACGGCGACGATCGAGGTACGCCAGCCGAAGGTCGTCATCACGTCGGGCAAGCCCCGGTCGCCCATGTACCTCGGCCGGGTGTACGCGATCCACACGGTCGAGGCGACAGGTGGCACCGGGCCGTACGGGTTGTCGGTGACCTCGGGCAGCCTGCCGCCGGGGATGCTGGTGGTGGGTACGTCGCTCGGGGGCGCGCCGACCGCAGCCGGCACGTACACCTTCACGCTGCGGATGACCGACAAGAACGACCTCTTCGACGAGCAGGACGCCACGATCGTCGTCGCCGTGGCCGCGACCGCCTTCACCTCCGGCGAACCGCCCGCCGCCACCGTCGGCAAGCCGTACTCCTTCCAGTTCACCGCCGACGGCGACTCGGACATCGTCTTCTCCCTGGCCGCCGGGGCCCTGCCGGACGGTCTCACCCTCGACGAGAAGGGCAAGCTCAGCGGCACGCCGGGCAGCGCCGGCACGTTCACCTTCACCGTCGCGGCGAAGGGGCACAGCACCAGCGCCACGAAGCAGGTGTCGCTGACCGTCGTCGCCCGGACCCCGGGCACTCCCACGGCGACCCCGGCCGACCCGACGGCCACGGCCACCCCGGCCGACCCGACTGTTACGCCGACGCCGGACGATCCGGCCGCCACGCCGTCGGAGAGCAACACCACGGCGCCCCAGCCGGCGCCCTCGCCGTCGAAGGTGAGCGGCGCCTGGCTGCCGATCACCGGGCCGGGTTCACCGCTCGTCCTGCTGCTGCTGAGCGTCGTGACCTTCTCCGTCGGCGGCATCCTGCTCGTGCTGGCGTACAACCGCCGGCGGACCTTCACCACACCCGAGTGACACCCGGCCTGGGCCCGCTCCTCGTGGCGGGCCCTGCGCGGTGATCTCGAAGCCCGGCAGCGGGCCGGCCGGGCCAGCCGATTAGTCTGGAACGGTTCTGTCCGGATCGCGCCTGGAGCTCAGATGACGACGACACTGCCCGCGTACGACGAGGTCGTCGCGCGCTTCGAACCGGTGATCGGCCTGGAGACCCACGTCGAGCTGGGCACGAACACCAAGATGTGGTGCGGCTGCCCGACCGACTTCGGCGGCGAGCCGAACACCCGGGTCTGCCCGGTCTGCCTCGGCCTGCCCGGCTCGCTGCCGGTGGCGAACAAGGCCGCCATCGAGGCGACCATCCGGATCGGGCTGGCGCTGAACTGCTCCATCGCCGAATGGTGCCGGTTCGCCCGGAAGAACTACTTCTACCCGGACATGCCGAAGAACTTCCAGATCAGCCAGTACGACGAGCCGCTGTGCTTCGACGGCTACCTGGACGTCGAGGTGAACGGCGAGCTGGTGCGTATCGGCATCGAGCGGGTGCACCTGGAGGAGGACACCGGCAAGACGCTGCACGTCGGTGGCGCCACCGGTCGCATCCACGGTGCCACCGAGTCGCTCGTCGACTACAACCGGGCCGGCATCCCGCTGGTGGAGATCGTCACCAAGCCGATCCCCGGCACCGGCGCGCTCGCGCCCGAGGTCGCCCGCGCGTACGTCGCCGAGCTGCGCGACGTGGTCCGCTCGCTCGGCGTCTCCGACGTGCGGATGGAGGAGGGCTCGCTGCGCTGCGACGTCAACACGTCGCTGAACCGTCCGGGTGAGGAGTGGGGCACCCGCACCGAGACGAAGAACGTCAACTCGCTGCGCTCGGTCGAGCGGGCGGTGCGCTCGGAGATGCTGCGCCAGGCGTCGGTGCTGGAGGCCGGCGGCCGGATCACGCAGGAGACCCGGCACTTCCACGAGGACACCGGCGACACCACGTCCGGCCGGTCCAAGGAGACCGCCACCGACTACCGCTACTTCCCGGAGCCGGACCTGGTGCCGCTCGCCCCGGACACCGCGTGGGTGGCCGAGCTGAAGGCCGCCCTGCCGGAGCTGCCGCGCCTGCGCCGCAAGCGGATCCAGCAGGACTGGGGCCTGTCCGACCTCGACATGCAGTCGGTGGTGAACGCGGGCGCGGTCGAGCTGATCGAGGCGACGGTGGCCGCCGGCGCGACCCCGGCCGCGGCCCGTAAGTGGTGGCTGGGCGAGCTGTCCCGCCGCGCCAACGAGACCGGCGTGGACCTGGCTGACGTGGGCGCCACCCCGGCCCAGGTCGCCGAGCTTCAGGGCCTGGTCGACGCCGGCAAGCTCAACGACAAACTGGCCCGTGCCGTGCTGGAGGGCGTGGTTGCCGGCGAGGGCTCGCCGACCGAGATCATGACCAACCGCAACCTGGAGGTCGTCTCGGACACCGGCGCGCTCACCGCCGCCGTGGACGAGGCGATCGCCGCCAACCCGGACGTCGCCGACAAGATCCGCAGCGGCAAGGTCGCGGCGGCGGGTGCGCTCGTCGGCGCGGTCATGAAGACCACCCGCGGCCAGGCGGACGCGAAGACGGTCCGCGAGCTGATCCTGGCGCGTCTCGGCGCCTGACCCGGTCGTGTGGGCCCTTTCCCGGCAGGGGAGGGGCCCTTCGTCCGCTCCTCACCCCGCAGAGGGCGTCAACGGCGACGCCCGGATGGAGTCACCGTGAACCAGCACGACCTCGACGTCCTCGACGAGATCCAGCGCCGGGTGCTCTGGCTCGCCACCCGCATCGTCGACGCGGCCAACCACGACCGCGACACCGGTGACGGGGTGAAGGTCGGCGGCCACCAGGCGTCGAGCGCCTCGTTGGTGACCGCGATGACCGCGCTCTGGTTCCAGCACCTGGACGCCGAGGACCGGGTCGCGGTGAAGCCGCACGCCTCGCCGGTGTTCCACGCCATCCAGTACCTGCTCGGCAACCTCGACCGGTCGTACCTGCCGAAGCTGCGGGCACGCGGCGGGCTCCAGTCGTACCCGTCGCGGACCAAGGACCCGGACGAGGTGGACTTCTCCACCGGCTCGGTCGGCCTGGGCGCCGCCGCGCCGCTGTTCGCCGCCGTCACCCGCCGCTACGTCGACGCGCACTTCGGTCCGCGTCCGCACTCCCGGTTCGTCGCCCTCATCGGCGACGCCGAACTGGACGAGGGCAACATCTGGGAGGCGGTCGCCGACCCGGCCACCACCGGGCTCGGCAACGTGATGTGGCTGGTCGACTTCAACCGCCAGTCGCTGGACCGGGTGGTCCCCGGCATCCGGATCAACCAGTGGCGCGGCCAGTTCGAGGCGGCCGGCTGGCACGTCGTGGAGGTCAAGTACGGCCGGAAGCTCGCCGAGGCGTACGCCCGGCCGGGCGGCGCGGCGCTGCGCGACTGGATCGACCGGATGCCCAACGAGCAGTACCAGTCGCTGTTCGGCCTGGCTGGCCCCGCGCTGCGCAAGCAGTTCCTGGACGGCGCCCCGGCCGAGGTGGCCGCGTTCGTCGCCGACATCGGCGACGACGAGCTGGGCCCGCTCGTCACCGACCTGGGCGGGCACGACGCGCAGGCCATGCTCGACGCGTACGCCCAGTGCGACGCGGTCGCCGACCGGCCCAGCGTCGTGTTCGCGTACACGGTCAAGGGCTGGGGCCTGCCCATCGCCGGCAACCCGCGCAACCACTCGGCGCTGCTCACCACCGAGCAGATCGACGCGCTGCGTGCCGCGCACGGCCTGACGCCGGAGACCGAGTGGGACCGCCTCGACCCGGCGTCCCCGGCCGGCATCCGGGCCGGCGAGCGCCGGGAGGCGCTGTCCCGCCCGCCGCGCGAGCGTGCGCTGGGCGTCACCGTTCCGGAGACCACGAGGGTACGCGCGAACAAGCCGGTCTCCACCCAGGAGGCCTTCGGACGGGTGCTGGTCGACCTGGCCCGCGATCCGCAGGTGGCGCCCTACCTGGTGACCACCGCGCCGGACGTGGCCACCTCGACCAACCTGGCCGGGTTCATCAACAAGACGGGCGTCTTCGCGCCGACCGAGCAGCGTTCCTGGACCGAGGACCGGATGCTGCGCTGGACCGAGAGCCCCGCCGGGCAGCACATCGAGCTGGGCATCTCGGAGATGAACCTCTTCCTGCTGCTGGGCCAGCTCGGACTGTCGTGGGACCTGTCCGGCCAGCCGCTGCTACCGGTGGGCACCGTCTACGACCCGTTCGTGCTGCGCGGTCTGGACGCGTTCCTCTACGGTACGTACTCCGGTTCCCGGTTCGTGGTGGCCGGCACCCCGTCCGGCATCACGCTGGCCCCGGAGGGCGGGGCGCACCAGTCCACCATCACCGCCTCGGTCGGCCTGGAGCTGCCGGGGGTGACGTTCCTGGAGCCCGCGTACGCCGGCAGCCTCGACTGGCTGCTCTGTGACGCGCTCGGGCAGATCGCCGGTGGCGCCGCTCCGGCCGCGACCGCCGCGCCGGCCGAGGACGGGGCGTACTACTTCCGGCTCAGCACCCGGCCGATCGACCAGGCGCCGTTCGAGGCGGCGCGGGCGCGGCTCGGGGACGCGGTGCTGCGGCGGCAGGTGGTGGCCGGCGCGTACCGGCTCGTCGACGCGCACCAGGCGTACCCCGATCTGGCGGACGCCCCGGTCGTGCAGCTCGCCGCCTCCGGCGCGGTGCTGCCGGAGGTCCTGGCCGCCGCCGCGGAGCTGGCGGAGGAGGGCGTGGCCGCCCACGTCGTCGACGTGACCAGCCTGGACCGGCTCTACCGGGCGTGGCAGCGGACGCTGCGCCAGGGTGTGCGGACCGCTACCGTGCCGAGCGTCCCGGGCGCGCTGCGGTCGGCGTTCGCCGACCGGGTGCCGGTGGTCACCGTGCACGACGCGGCCTCGCACGCGATGGCCTGGCTGGGCTCGGCGGTCGGCGCACCGGCGGTGCCGCTCGGCGTGGACGAGTTCGGCCAGTCCGGCAGCGTCCGGGAGCTGTACGAGCTGCACGACCTGCTGCCCGGCAGCATCGTCAACGCCGCGCTGGCCGCGATCGCGCTGCGCTGAGCCGCGCGTCCGTTGCGCTGACCGCACCCCGCCACGGGGGGCCGGCCGGACATCCCGGGCGGCCCCGGGCCCTCGCGGTGGAGGTCCGGCCTTCGAGCGTGCCTCACCCGCTCGGCTGATCCGCCTCATGCCCTCCCGCTCTCCTGGCTCGACTCCGGCACGGCGGGCCGCATCCTGCTGATCCGGGTGGTGCGGTAGGCGGTCGTTCTTACGGAAAGTTACGGCTGGCTTGGTTGCGGGGAGTAACCGCCTCTGGCCATCCAAGGGATCACCCCTCGGCCCCTTTGCTCTGCAGCCATATCCGCAGCACAGCTCCGAGCTGGGGCCGAGTGGGTGTGCCGCTGCTCTGCACCCACCCAGGCGGTTACTCTCGGTGCCTGCTGCGCCGGTGGGTGCAGAGCAAAGTCGGCGGCAGTGCATTCCCGTGCCGGACGCCTTCATGACGTGGAGTAACCGGTGTCAGTGCGGCAGAGCGTTCGGGTCTGACCGCGAAGGCAGGCGAGAAAGCGGGACGGTCAGCTCGTGGGGGTGGGGCTCAGGGTGGTCGTACCCGGCGACGGCGACTCGGAGGGGCCGCGGGTCGGGGTCGGGGTGACCGGCACCTGGTCGCCCTTTGCCGGGTCGCGGATGACGTGCCGCTCCAGGTTGACCTGCGACTGCCCGGTGCCGCCCACGGTGATGTCGTCGTACGCCTGGAGCAGCTTCTGCTGGTCGAAGTAGAGCACCGTCATGGTCAGCGGGGTCGGCTTCTCGCCCTCCAGGCCCCGCAGCCCGGCCCCGCCGGTCGAGCCCTGCACCATCAGCGTGGTCGGCTGCTTGCCGTCCACCTGCGGCAGCTTCGACACCTGCCGGGAGTGGGTGTGCCCGGAGAGCACGAGCGGGCAGACGCCGGAGAGCGGGCCGGCCGAGGCGGGGTCGTGGATGAGCGCGATGTCGACCTTGCGCGGCGACTTCTCGATCGTGGCGGCGAGCTGTTCGCCGGTGCCGATCACCTGGTCGGCCACGGCCGAGGTGAGGCCGCTCCCGGCCGGTGAGGTCTCCTTGTCCGGGGTGAAGCGGGGGTCGCCGACGCCGGCGATGGTCAGCCCGCCGACGGTGGTGACCGAGTTGTTCAACACGATCGCGTTCGGCTGCTGCGCCACCGCGGCGGCGGTACGCGGCGAGTCGTGGTTGCCGCGGATGAACACGTACGGCTTCTTGAGCAGGCCGATCGAGCCGACGAACGACGCCTCCGGCTCGCTGCCCCAGTCGGTCATGTCGCCGGTGTCGACCACCACGTCGATGCCGAACTGCTCGACCACGGTCCGGATCAACTGCCAGCCGGTCGGGTTGAGGTGGATGTCCGACACGTGCAGCACCCGGGTGGTGCCGGGCGACGGCTGCACCACCGGCAGCGCCGAGACGGTCGTGTAGAGCTTGCTGACGTTGCCGACCAGCCGCTGGAGCTGCTCGGCGTACTTGGTGTAGTCGTTGGCGATCCGCCGCGCGTCACCGACGATCGCGGGCGCGTTGACGAGCAGGCCCTCGTACCGGGGCTCCTCGATGGCCTGCGGGCGCAGGGTGCTCGCGGCCATCCCGAGGCTGCCGGCGGTCACGACGAGCGCCATGCCGCCGGCCCACGCGGTACGCCGGACGTCCCGGAAGACGAGCGCCGCCAGGATCAGCGTGGCCAGCACCGCCGAGGCGAGCGTACGCAGCCCGAGCCGTATCACGCCGTCGCGGACGTCCTGGACCGCCGACTGGCTGGCCCGGCTGATGCTGGCCGGGTCGTCGATGAGCGCCTCGGTGCGCCCCTGGTCCAGCGAGCCCACCTCGACGGTCAGGTACGCCGGGCCGTCGTGACTGTCCAGCAGCAGCGCGCCCAGCGGAGGGATGTCGACGGTGGTGCCGCCGCTCAGCGACGGACTGAGCTTCAGCTCGGCCCGGAACGGGCCGATGTCGGTGCCGACGTGGCCGCCCGCGTACGTGCCGATCACGATGCCGCCGAGCGTGACCGCGAGCAGAGCCAGCACGATACCCAGCCGGCGCAGCCGGTGACCGGGCCGCCACCCCGCCGCACGGCGGACGCGCCCGCGCACCGGAGACGTCTCGTCCCCGGTGCGGCGCGGTTCGTTCTCGTGGCCGTCCATGCTGAGATCCTGACCTGCCCTTGAGCGATCTTGACAAAACCCGGCGGGCCGGATCAGCTCCGGCCGACGCCCCCGTCGGCGAACACGAGTCGCAGGATGCGGTCGTCCTCGGCAGTGGGCGTACCCCGGCCGTCCCGGTTCGAGGTGCTCACCCACAGCGAGCCGTCCGGCGCCGCCGCGACGGCCCGTAGCCGACCGTACCGGCCGGTGAGCAGGTCGCGTGGCTGACCGAGGACGGTGCCGTTGCCGGCCAGCTCCACCAGCCAGAGCCGCTGGCCACGCAGGCAGGCGGCGACGAGCACGCGGTCCGCCGCCGCCAGGCCGGAGCAGGACGCGTCAGCGGTGGGCCACTGCGTGATCGGGTTCACGTAGCGCTTGTCGTCGCCGCGCCCCTCGACCCGGGGCCAGCCGTAGTTGCCGCCCTTGTTGATCTGGTTGATCTCGTCCCAGGTGTTCTGGCCGAACTCCACCGCGTACATCTTCTTGTCCGGCGTCCAGGCGAAGCCCTGGACGTTGCGGTGGCCGGTGGACCAGACCGGCGACCCGGCGGTGGGATTGCCCGGCGCCGGCTTGCCGTCCGGGGTGATCCGGAGGATCTTGCCGCCGAGGCTCTTGGCGTCCTGGGCGTTCTCGGTGCGCCCGGCGTCCCCGGTGCTCGCGTAGAGGTGGCCGTCCGGGCCGAAGCCCAGCCCGCCGCCGTTGTGCGTGCCGGACTTCGGGATGCCGGTCAGGATCGGCTTCGGCGCCTGCCCGAGCTGCATCTTCGCGATCCGGTTGTCGTTCTCGGCCGTGTAGTAGACGAATACCGTGCGGTCCCGCTCGTACGCCGGGGAGACCGCGATGCCCAGCAGGCCGCCCTCGCCACCGGCGGCGACGTCCGGCACCGTCTGCACCGGCCGCACCGTCAGGCCCTCCGGACCGGACCCCGGGCCGACCTGGAGGATCCGCCCCTTGTCCCGCTCGGTCACCAGCGCGCCGCCGTCGGGCAGGAACGCGATGCCCCACGGCACCTCCAGTCCTTTGGCCAGCACCGTGGCGACGGCCTGCTGGCCGGCCCCGCCGGAACTCGCGGTGCTCGACGGTGTGGGCAGGTTGGGCGGTGCTCCGGCCGGGTCCGGCTCGGGCTCGCCGAGGGCGCAGCCGGCGGTGCCCAGCAGCAGCGCCGCGCAGGACGCCGCCAGCGCCGTCCGGAGGCGGCTGACACGGGGGTACGCAAGACGCGGGCTCACCCGCCCCAGCCTAGCCGGGTGGACCGGCGAACCGGGTGCGTCGCGTGGACGGCGGCCCGCACCCGGCCCGTTCGGGGGAGTGCCGGTTCAGCCGGCCCGCAGCGCGAGCAGGGCGACGTCGTCCTCGCGCCGGTGCGCGGCGGCGAGCAGCCGGTCGCAGAGCAGGTCCAGAGGCACGCCCGGCCCGGCGGTGCCGAGGTGGGCGAGCAGCTCGGCCTGCCCCTCGTCGATCGGCTGGTCCCGGCGCTCGATCAGCCCGTCGGTGTGCAGCAGCAGCGTGTCGCCGGGGGCCAGCGTCAGCGTCCGGCCGGTGCGCCGGGGCGGGCGGGTCAGGCCGAGCAGCGGTCCGCGACCTTCCGCCACCGACACCGTGCCGTCGGCGCGCACCAGCAGCGGCGGCGGGTGTCCCGCGTTGCACCAGGAGACGCGGAGTCCGCCGGCGGCCGGGCGGACCCGGGCCAGCACGGCGGTGGCGACGGTCGGCATCCGCAGCCCGCCCATGGCCCGGTCGAGGTGGGCCACCAGGTCCTCCACCGGATCGTCCCGGCCGTACGCGTTGCCCCGCACCAGGTTGCGCAACTGCCCCATGGTGGCCGCCGCCTCGATGTCGTGCCCGGCGACGTCACCGATCGCGGCGATCACCTCGCCGTCGGGCTGGACGAAGGCGTCGTACCAGTCGCCGCCCACCTCGACCCGGTCGGCGGCCGGCAGGTAGCGGGCGGCCAGCTCCATCCCGGGCACGGCCGGCAGGCTCGGCAGCATGCTGTGCTGGAGCACCTCGGCGACGTGGCGCTGCTCCCCGTAGAGGCGGCTGTTGCCGACCGCCTGCCCGGCGCGTACCCCGATGTCCTGCGCGGTGCGCAGGTCGCTGACGTCGAAACCGCGCCGCGCGGGCCGGTTGACCAGCGTGACCGCCCCGATCACCCGGTCCCCGGCGGCGGTGATCGGCACGGTCAGGTGTGAACCGACGCCGAGCCGGTCGGCGAGCGGCACCAGCTCCGGGCGTGTGGCGCCGCGCGCCACGTCGTCCAGGTCGGCCGTGGCCCGCACCACCGGCCGCCCGGTGCGCAGCACCGACCGGATCTGCGACTCCGCGCTGAGCCCGGTGGTCAGCAGCTCGGCGAAACGGGCCAGGTCGGCCGCGCGCTCGGCGTCCCGGTGCAGGCCGGTGACAGTTCGCGGCCGGCCGGCCGGGTCCACGAGCGTGATCAGGCACCAGTCGGCGAGCAGCGGCACCATCGCGTGCCGGAGCCGGTCGACGGCGGTGGCCACGTCGAGCGTGCCGCCGAGCATCTCGCTCATCCCGGCCAGCATGGCGAGCCGGTCGTGCGCCTCCTCGGCGCGGCGGCGCGCCTCCTCGGCGCCCCGGACCGCGATGCGCAGCTGCAGCTCGGAGGAGCACGCGGCGGCCAGGTCGGCGAGCGTACGCAACTGTTCCCCGGTCCAGGCCCGGGGCTTGCTGTCGATCGCGCAGAGCGAGCCGAGCACCCGCCCGTCCAGGTCGGTCAGCGGCATGCCCGCGTACGCCACCACGCCCAGGTCCTCGACGGCCAGGTTGAGGGGCACCTGGAGGGAGAGGCGGGCGTCGGGCAGCACCAGGGGCATCTCGACGTCGACGACGTGCTGGCAGAACGAGTGGGTCAGCGGCGTCTCGCGGCGGGCCGCCCACGGCTCCGGCAGCCCGGTCGCGCCGGGGAAGAACTGACGGTCGGCGTCCACCAGGGAGACGAGCGCGACGGGCACGTCCAGCAGGTCGCCGACCAGCCGCGCGAACCTGTCGAAGGCCTCGTCCGGTACGGCGTCGAGCCGGGTCTCGTCGAGTGAGCGCAATCGGTCGGGATCAGCGAGCGCCGGAATCGGCACGGACACCCGTCCCCGGCCGTGCTCGCTCATCGCCACCCGCCCTCAGCAACCGGGAACGCCCGACCGGCATTCCGTCCTCGCTTATACCCCGCTGGGGCGCCACTCCATTCCCGGCGCGGTGTTCGTCACGGGTCACGCCGCGCCGGGAGGTCCGGGGCCGATATCGTCGGCGGTCGTGAAGGTATGGATCCCGCACTCCGAGGGCCGCAGACTGCTCGGCGAGCTGCCGCCCGGCGTCACCGTGGAGGTGCTGGACGACCCGCGGCGGCTTCCGTCGTCCCCGGCCGCGGTGCGGTTCTGGGTGCCGCCGTTCCTGTCCGGCCCGGACGCCGGCGCGCTCCTTGCCGAGCTGCCCGACGTCGAGGTGGTGCAACTGCTCTCCGCCGGGGCGGACGCCTGGGTGGGCCGGATCCCCGACGGTGTGACGCTCTGCGACGCCCGGGGCGTGCACGACTCGCCCACCGCCGAGTGGGTGGTCGCCGCGATCCTCGCCTCGCTGCGCGGGTTCGCGCCGCTGGCCCGCGCGCAGGCGCGGCGCGAGTGGGCGTACGACGAGGTGGCTCCGACCGACGAGCTGGCCGGCAAGCGGGTGCTGATCGTCGGTGCCGGCTCGATCGGCACCGCGGTACGCGACCGGCTCGCCCCGTTCGAGGTGAGCTTCACGCTGGTGGCCCGTACGCCGCGCCCCGAACAGGGCGTACACGGCGTGGACGAGCTGCCCGCGCTGCTGCCCGAGGCGGACGTGGTGGTGCTGCTGGTGCCGCTGACCGAACAGACCCGGGGCATGGTCGACGAGCGCTTCCTCGCCGCGATGCCGGACGGCGCGCTGCTCGTCAACGCCGCCCGTGGGCCGGTGGCCAGTACGACGGCGCTTGTGGCCGAGCTGACCTCGGGCCGCCTGCGCGTGGCGATGGACGTCACCGACCCGGAGCCACTGCCCGCCGACCATCCCCTGTGGGAGCTGCCGAACGTGCTGCTCACCCCGCACGTCGCCGGCTCGGTACGCGGACTGCTGCCCCGCGCGTACCGGCTGGTGGGTGAGCAGTTGCGCCGGTACGCGGCCGGGGAGGAGCTGACGAACCGGGTGGTCGACGGCTACTGAACTCTGCTTACCGATCGCCTTCGGCGTCCGGTAGCTCCTGCCCGGTGACGGCGATCAGCCGGGGCAGTTCGGTGGCGCGTACCGCAGGCAGCACCACCACCTCGCCGTCGTCGAGCCGGGCGACGGCCCTTCCCCTGCGATCACCGGCGAGTTCGGCGACCCGGTTCCACGGCACCCGGCGCTGCCCGGCGAGCGCCCGCAGCCGCAGCTCGCGGGCGTCGGCATCGGTGCCGGCCCGCCACGCCCAGACCACGACGGCGAGCGGCACGAGCAACACCCAGAGCAGCCACCAGCGGGCACTGGCCACTGGCAGCGCGCCGATGGTGGCGACGATCGCGGCGACCAGGATGGCCTGGTTGTGACGGAAACGGACGGTATCGGCGCGGCTCACCCCCCGATGATCCCATCCGGCCAGCCCACGCCGCCCCGCGGGCGTCTCTCTCCCCGACCTCCGGCCGGTGATCTTGGAGAGAGCGTCGCGGGCTCGGGGAGCTGGCGTGACTATTGATGTGATGGATGTCACTGGTGCGGTGACGTCACCGGGTGCTTCCGGGATCGTTTCTAGGCGTGGCCGCAGTGGTCCCCGCCGATGCGTCCTCGCCCGCCCGACACCGCACGTCGTACCGCGTACCGCAACCGCACCGCCCCGTGCCCCCTCACGAAGGCGACCGCCGTGCCCGTCCCCCCTCCCGCCGTCCTGCGCCTGCGGACAGCCCTGCCCGATGTCGCCGTGTCGCTCGCCGGCGCGGCCTTTCTCCTGGCCGGCGTCGCCGGTGCCCTGCCCGGTCCGGCAGCCGCCGCGCTCGCCGTCGCCGGAGGCTTCGCCCTCGCCTGTGTCCGGCTCGCCTGGCTGGCCGGAGCCGCCCCGGCAGACGAAGCGCCGGACCTCGCCGTGACGCACGGCGCGACGGCGCTCGCCCCGGTGACCGGGCGGCGGGCTCGCCGGGCCGCGCTGTCGCGCCGGGTCGCCGCGATCCTGGACGCCGCCGTCCTGGTCGCCGGGCTCACCGTCGCGGTGCTGCCGCTGAGCGACCCCGCGCATCGGCTGCCGATCGCACTGGCCGGGCTCTGCCTCACCGGTCCGCTGCACGTGACGGCCCTACTGCGCCTGCCCGGTCGGTCCCGGCTGTCCGGTCCGGAGCTGGTGCGCCGTACCGTCGACGTGCTCGCGCTCGGCGTCAGCCTGGTCTTCGCGGGCTGGATGCTGCTGCCCGGCGGTCCGGTGCCGGCCGTCGCCGGGGTCGCCGCGCCGGTCGGCGCGGTGGTGCTCGCCGTCCTGGCGGTGGCGGCGCTCGCCGAACGCCGCCGCCGGCCGGGCTCCGCCTGCTGCCACGCCGGAGCCGCGCTGACGCTCGGCGGGCTGACGCTACTCGTGGTGCTGCTCGCGTACGACGCGCCGGACCGGGCGCTGCCGATCGTCGCGGCGCCGCTGGTGGCCGGAGCGCTGCTCACAGCGGCCGGCGTCCGGCGTACCTCAGGCGGTGAACGGCCGGACCGGGACGTGGCGCCGGCCGCGTGGCCCCGCCTCACCGCGCCGGCCGGGGTCGCCGCGCTGGCCGCCGGGATCCACCTGGGTGCGGCCGGGGAGTTCAGCACCGGCGCGATGGCTCTGGGGCTGGCCGTCATCCCGCCGATCATGGTGGGTGAGCTGCTCGCCGCCGCCGACCAGCGCCGCCGGGTGCAGCGGTTCGCGGCCCGCGAGGCGTGGTTGCGGCGCCGGCTCGGCCCGGCCGCCGGGACGGCCGGGCCCGTGCTGCTGACACGTGCCGATCTGGTCCGGACGATGGCGCACCGCAGCGGCGGCGCCCTGCTCGTCGTCGACCTGCACGGTACGGGCGGGCCGGTGCTCACCGAGGCCGTACGCCGGCTGCGGGCGGGCGCCGAGCCGGACGATCTGGTCGCCCGGCTCGGCGACACCGAGTACGCGGTCCTCACCGACCTCGGTCCGGTGCTCGCGTACGCGCTCGGCCTGCGGCTGCTGGCGGCGTTGGCCGAGCCGTACCCCCGGCCCGGCGGGGTCGTCCGGCTGGGGGTGAGCGTCGGGCTGGCCGAGACCAGCGGCGGCGATCCGGAGGACGTGCTGCGCCAGGCGGACCTGGCCCGCCGCCGGGCGGTGCAGCTCGGCCGGGACCGGGTCGAGTGGTACGACGCCTACCTGGAGGAGCAACTGGTCCGCCGCCTGGACCTCGAGCGGGAGCTACCCGGCGCGGTGGCGCGCGGTGAGCTGGACCTGGTCTACCAGCCGGTGGTGGCGCTGGCGGACCGGATGCCGGTGGGCACCGAGGCGTTTCTGCGCTGGCGCAGCCCGGCGCTGGGCACCGTGCTGCCGGCCGAGCTGCTCCCGGTGGCGGCCGATCTCGATCTGACCGGCGAGATCGGGCGGTGGGTGCTGGACCGGGCCTGCCGCCAGCTCGCGGCGTGGTCGGAGGGCGGTCGCGAGTTGTGGATGGCGGTGAACGTGACGCCGCGGGAGCTGGTCGCGCCGGACTTCGTGGCGCGTACCGCCACCGCGCTGGCCGCGTACGACGTGGTGCCGGACCGGCTGGTGGTGGAGGTGTCCGAGCCGGTGGTGGGCGCCGAGTTGTCCACCGTGGTGCCCCGGCTGGCCGGTCTGCGGTCGATCGGCGTGCGGATCGCGCTCGACGACTTCCGGGCCGAGCACGCCTCGCTCGCTCAGCTCCGCCGGCTGCCGATCGACATGCTCAAGGTGGGGCCGCACCTGGTCGGTGCGGGCGGGGACGGGCGACGTCCGCTGATCGACGTGGTGGCGAACCTGGCCGACCGCCTCGGCGTGGAGCTGGTGGTGGAGGAGCTGGAGTCGGAGGGGCAGGTGGCCGGCGCGCGGCGGGCCGGCTGCCGGTACGGCCAGGGGTTCGCGCTGGCCCGCCCGGCGACCGCCGAGCGGGTCGAGGCGTGGTTCGAGGAGTACCCGTCCACCACCCGCTGAACTGAATCGGTTCAGCGGCTCGTCGGCCGCGGCGGGGCGGTGCTGCCGCGCGGCGTCAGGTGCGCCGTCTCGTCCTGCACGACGGCGGCCGGCTCACCCGCGATGACTGCGAGGAGCCGCCGGGCGGCGTGCGCACCGTACGCCGGGATGTCCCGGCCCAGCGCGGTGAGTGGCGGGTGCACCAGCCGGCAGAGCGGCGAGTCGTCCCAGGCCACGATGGACAGGTCGCCGGGCACGGTCAGGCCCATCTCCTGCGCCACGGAGAGTCCGGCGATCGCCATCACGTCGTTGTCGTAGATCACCGCGGTCGGCCGGCCGGGGGAGCTGAGCAGCCGGCGGGTGGCCCGCGCGCCCTCCTCTCCGGTGTAGTCGGACGAGACGGTGGTCGCCTCGTTGAGCCCGAGCCGCCGGCACACGTCCGTGAACGCCTCGGTGCGGATCTCGGTGTGCAGCAGCGAGGGCAGCCCGCCCACCCGGGCGATGCGCCGGTGGCCGAGCGCGACCAGGTACTCCACCGTCTCGGCCAGAGCCGCCGCGTCGTCGGCCCAGACGCTGGCCAGGCCGCCGGTGTGCCCGGGCCCGCCGATCACCACGGCCGGCAGTCGCAGTTCCTCCAGCGCCGGCACGCGCCGGTCGTCGGTGCGCAGGTCGCAGACGAGCACGCCGTCCACCCGGCGTTCGGCCCACCACCGCCGGTAGACCGCGATCTCGGCGTCCTGGTCGCTGACCACCTGGAGCGTCAGCGCGTACGAGCGGGCCGACAGTTCGGCCTCGACGCCGCTGATCAGCTCCATGAAGAACGGCTCGATGCCGAGTATCCGCGCGGGCCGGCACAGCGCCAGCCCGACCGCCTTGGCGGTGGCGCCCGACAGCGCGCGGGCGGCGCTGCTCGGGCGGAAACCGATCTCGGTGGCGATGGCGAGGATCCGCTGCCGGGTCGCCTCGGAGACACCGGGCTGGCCGTTGAGCGCGTACGACACCGCGCCCTTGGAGACCCCGGCGCGCCGGGCGACGTCGGCGATGGTCGGCCGCTTCACCGAAGCGTTCCTCCACTGTGTCCGGCCCTCGCGGGCGCTCGGCCGCCGGATCACCGGCCTCTGGTGACGCTACTGCACGCCGCGCCGGGCCGGGGTGCCGTCGGCGGTGGCAGTGGATGGCTCTCCGGCGCTCGCCGCTTGCGCGGTTCAGCCTGGAGCGCCGATCACCGGACGCCCGTTGACAGTCATGAATGAGAACCGTACGGTGGCTTCACTTATCCGGTTCAGTCGTCCGCGGAATCATGGTAGGCGCGGTGAAGTCGTGAGCCGTCGAACGCTGCTGCACGAGGGGTGGACGCTGCGGGCCGTGCCCGGTCCGGCGGCGCCGCCGGAGATCGCCGGGGTGGCGGTGCCGGCGACGGTGCCCGGCTGCGTGCACACCGACCTGCTCGCGGCCGGGCTCATCCCCGACCCGTACCGGGACGACAACGAGAACCGCCTCACCTGGATCGGCCGCACCGACTGGGTCTACCAGACCGCATTCTCCTGGCGGCCCGGCGACGACGAGCGGGTCGACCTGGTCTGCGCCGGCCTGGACACGGTCGCCACAGTGACGCTCAACGGCGTCGAGGTCGGCCGCACCGAGAACCAGCACCGCTCGTACCGCTTCGACGTCCGCGCGCTGCTGCGCCCGGACGGCAACACCCTCGCCGTACGCTTCGACTCCCCCTACCGGTACGCCGAGGCGCACCGGGAGCGGCTCGGCGACCGGCCCAACGCGTACCAGGAGCCGTTCCAGTTCATCCGCAAGACCGCCTGCAACTTCGGCTGGGACTGGGGACCGACGCTCGTCACCGCCGGCATCTGGCGCGACATCGGCCTGCACGCCTGGTCGACCGCCCGGTTCGCGTCGGTCCGGCCGCTGGTCACGGTGGTCGACGGCGTCGGCCGGGTCGAGCTGCACGTCGAGGTCGAACGGGCCGGCGACGAGCCGCTGACCGTCCGCGCCGCCGTCGCCGGGGTCGCGGCCGAGATCGCCGTACCGGCGGGGGAGCGGCCCGCCGTCGTGACGGTCACCGTCGCGGACCCCGCGCTGTGGTGGCCCATCGGGTACGGCGACCAGCCGCGGTACGACCTCGACGTGAGCCTGCACGGCGCCGACGGCCGGGAGCTGGACGCCGCGTCCCGGCGGATCGGGTTCCGCTCGGTACGGCTGGACACCACGCCCGACGCCCACGGCACCCCGTTCGCACTGCACGTCAACGACGTGCCGGTGTTCGTCAGGGGCGTCAACTGGATCCCCGACGACGCGTTTCCCGACCGGGTCACCCGGGAGCGCCTGGCCCAGCGGTTCGCGCAGGCGGCCGGCGCGCACGTCAACCTGCTGCGCGTCTGGGGCGGCGGCCGGTACGAGTCGGACGACTTCTACGACCTGGCCGACGAGTCGGGGTTGCTGGTGCAGCAGGACTTCCTGTTCGCCTGCGCCGCGTACCCGGAGGAGGAGCCGTTCCGCACCGAGGTCGAGGCGGAGGCACGGGAGCAGGTGACCCGGCTGGCCGGGCACCCCTCGCTGGTGCTGTGGACCGGCAACAACGAGAACATCTGGGGCTGGCACGACTGGGACTGGCAGGAGCCCCTGGCCGGGCGCACCTGGGGACGCGGCTACTACCTGGAGCTGCTCCCGGCGATCGTCGGCGAGCTGGATCCGACGGTGCCGTACTGGCCGGGCAGCCCGTGGTCCGGCAGCGAGGAGCTCCACCCCAACGACCCGGCGCACGGCACCACGCACATCTGGGACGTGTGGAACACCGACGACTACACGCGCTACCGGGACTACGTGCCCCGTTTCGTGGCCGAGTTCGGCTACCAGGCGCCGCCCGCGTACGCGACGCTGCGCCGGGCCCTCTCGGACGACCCGCTCGCGCACGACTCGCCCGGCATGGCGCACCACCAGAAGGCCGCCGACGGGGACCGCAAACTCCGGCGCGGGCTCGACGCCCACCTGCCGCCGCCCGCCGACTTCGACGACTGGCACTACCTCACCCAGCTCAACCAGGCCCGCGCCATCCAACTCGGCGTGGAGCACTTCCGCTCGCACCGCCCGGTCTGCGCCGGCACCGTCGTGTGGCAGCTGAACGACTGCTGGCCGGTCACCTCCTGGTCGGCGATCGACGGCGACGGCCGCCGCAAACCCCTGTGGTACGCGCTGCGCCGCGCCTACGCCGACCGGCTGCTCACCGTGCAGCCGCGCGACGGTGGGCCGGCGCTGGTCGCGGTGAACGAGACGGCCGACGCGTGGACCGGTCCGGCCACCGTCACCCGGCTGACAGTCACCGGGGAGCCGAGGGCGAAGACCTCGGTCGACCTCGACGTCCCGGCGTACTCCTCGGTGGTGCTGGCGCTGCCGGCGGAGGTGGCGCGGCCGGACGACGGCCGCGCCGAACTGCTCGTCGCGGACGCCGGGGACGGCGCGGAGCGGGCGCTGTGGTTCTTCGCCGAGGACCGCGACGTGCGGTGGCCGGCGGCGGAGTGGGACGCGAGTGTCGAGCCGGTTGACGGCGGCCTGCGGGTGCGGGTGACCGCGCGGACGGTGCTGCGCGACCTGACGCTGTTCGCGGACCGCCTCGACCCGGCCGCGCAGGTGGACCGGGCGCTGGTGACGCTGCTGCCGGGGGAGAGCGTGACGTTCACCGTGCGCGCCACCCGCCCGCTCGACGCCGCCGCGCTCACCTCCCGACCGGTGCTGCGCTGCGTCAACGACCTCACCCGAGGCGACGCCCATCTCCGTCGATTTGAAGACTTCTGCAAGTGCTAAAGTCTTCAGAGTCGTCGGAGGGTTGAGTCATGTCGGTGCCGCTGTACCAGGCGAAGGCGGAGCTGTTCCGGACCCTCGGGCACCCGGTCCGCATCCGGGTGCTCGAACTGCTCCAGGACGGGCCGAAGCCGGTACGCGACCTGCTCGCCGCCATCGACGTGGAAGCGTCGAACCTCTCCCAGCAGCTCGCCGTGCTGCGCCGCGCCGGCATGGTCACCTCCTACCGGGACGGCCCCCTGGTCATGTACGCGCTCAGCACCCCCGACGTGGCCGATCTGCTCGCCGCCGGGCGGCGCATTCTCGGCGCGGTCCTCACCGACCGGGACGCCCTGCTGGACGAGCTGCGGGCCTCCGGGGCGGACCGGTGAGCACGGCGGCGGCCGGTCGCCTTCGCGCCGCCGAGGTCGTGCGGCAGGCGGGCCGGCTGTTCGGCGGGCTGCTGCCCGGCCGGGCCGACTGGGCGGCCGTGCGCCGCTCGCCCCGGCGCGACCTGCTCGCCGGCCTCACGGTCGCCGTGGTGGCGCTGCCCCTGGCGCTCGCCTTCGGCGTCACCTCCGGGCTCGGCGCTCAGGCCGGCCTGGTCACCGCCGTGGTCGCCGGGGCCGTCGCGGCGATCTTCGGCGGCTCCAACCTCCAGGTCTCCGGCCCCACCGGGGCCATGACCGTCGTGCTGGTGCCGGTGGTGCAGCAGTTCGGCGCCGGTGGCGTGCTGATGGTGGGCGCGCTGGCCGGGCTGATCCTGATCGCGCTCGCCCTGGCCCGCCTCGGCCGGTACGTCCGCTACCTGCCGACTCCGGTGATCGAGGGCTTCACCGCCGGCATCGCCGTCGTCATCGCGCTGCAACAGGTGCCGGCCGCGCTCGGCGTCGCCGGGGCACACGGCGAGAAGGTGTGGGCGGTGGCCGCCGACGCGGTCGCCCGGTTCGCCGCGCATCCCCGGCCCACCGCGATCGCGGTGGCGCTCGGCGTGGCGGCGCTGATGCTGCTCGGCGGCCGGTGGCGGCCCGCCGTGCCGTTCTCCCTGGTCGGGGTGGCCGCCGCCACGATCCTCGCCGAGCTGGCCCCGATCGACCTGGCCCGGATCGGCGAGCTGCCGCAAGGGCTGCCCGCGCCGTCGCTGGCCTTCCTCGACTTCGGCGCGGTGGGCGTGCTGCTGCCGAGCGCCCTCGCCGTGGCCGCGCTCGCCGCCCTGGAGAGTCTGCTCTCCGCCACTGTGGCGGACGGCATGACGGTGGGCGAGCGGCACGACCCCGACCGGGAACTGTTCGGCCAGGGCCTGGCCAACCTCGCCTCCCCGGTGTTCGGCGGCATCCCGGCGACCGCCGCCATCGCCCGTACGGCGGTCAACGTCCGCGCCGGGGCGTCCTCGAAGCTCGCCGCGCTCACCCACGCGGTCGCCCTCGCCGCGATCGTGCTCGCCGCCGCCCCGCTCGTCGGCCGCATCCCGCTGGCCGCCCTGGCCGGGGTGCTGCTCGCCACCACCGTCCGGATGGTGGAGGCGGCCTCCCTGCTGGCGCTGATGCGGGCCACCCGGGCCGATGCGGTGGTGCTGGTGCTGACGTTCGCCGTCACTGTGATCTGGGACCTGGTGACAGCGGTGGTCGTCGGGCTCGCCGTCGCGGTCGTGCTGGCGCTGCGCGCGGTCGCCCGCAGCGCCAGGCTGGAACAGGTGCCGCTGGACACCGGCGAGCACAGCGCCGAGGAGCACGAGCTGCTCGCCGAGCACATCGTGGCGTACCGGCTGGACGGGCCGCTGTTCTTCGCCGCCGCGCACACCTTCCTGCTGGAGCTGGCCGAGGTGGCCGACGTGCGGGTGGTGATCCTGCGGATGTCCCGCGTCTCCACCATCGACGCCACCGGCGCCCAGGTGCTCGGCGACGCCATCGCCCGGCTGCGCGGCCGGGGGATCACGGTGCTGCTCTCCGGCATCACCCCGGGCCACGAGCAGGTGCTCAGCACGCTCGGCGTCGCCGAGGAGCTGCGCCGCGAGGGCCTGGTGTTCGCGGACACCCCGGCCGCGATCCGGTACGCCCGGGATGTCGCCCTCGCCGCGAGCCCCGCCTAGGCTGCGGTCCCTTCGATTGCCCGCCTGCGCACGCCGAAGACGACCAGGTAGCCGAGGATCCACACCTCGCCCACGGTGGCGGGCACCACCAGCAGGTCACCGGCGATGCCGGCGCCGGGGGCGAGGTACGCGACGAATGTCATGAGCTCGTAGCCGACGCCACCGGCGACGAGGACCCAGCCGAGAGGGCGGGGCAGCCAGCCCGACCGGAGCACGCACCAGCCCATCGGCACCAGCCACAGGCCGAAGAAGAGCCCGCCCACCTCCCACAGGTTCCCGCTGACCAGGTAGAGAAGCTGGACGGTGCCGGCGTCGCCCGGCCCGCCGGTCGCCACCCCCAGGGCCGTCGCGAGCACGGCCGCGCTGCCGAGGATCGCGACGGCGTTGACGAGCCCGAAGGCGGCGATGCTGCCCGCGGCGGTGCTGTCGACAGTCCGGAACAGGCGGTGGAACCAGACCGCGGTGAGCGCCTGGGTGAGGACGACCAGCAGTTCGAGGGCGACGCCGACGCGTGCCAGCGACTCGTGGGCGACCAGGTTGGCGAGCGTCGCGCCCGCGTCGTCCGCGTCGAAGATCATCGGGCGGACGGTGAGGAACCCCAGCGCGCCGGTGACGGCGAGTCCGAGGTAGAACAGCCCGGTCACGCGGGCGGTACGGATCAGCTGGTGCATGGCGGCTCCTTGAGGGTGATCGACGTGCCGTGGCTGGTCGCCTTACGCCGTAAGGCCAACCATACGTTGTAAGGTCAAGGGGAGATGGGGAGCCGGATGGGAGCGAGGAAGCCTCGGGAGCCGCTGAGCCGCGAGCGGGCGCTGGCCAGCGCGATCGCCCTTGTCGACGCCGAAGGGATGGCGGCGCTCACGATGCGCCGACTCGCCGCCGAACTCGGCGTCGAGGCCATGTCGCTCTACCACCACCTGCCCGGCAAGGCCGGACTGCTCGACGGCCTCGTCGACGCCGTCGCCGCGGAGATCACCGCAGCCGCCGAGCGGGCCGAGTCGGACGCGCCCGGCGGGGACTGGCGAACCCGGCTGCGGCTGCGCTTCCTCGCCGCGCGCGCGGTCATGCTGCGGCACCCGTGGGCACCCGCGCTGCTCAGCTCCCGCCCGACCGTCCCCGCCGGGGTGTACGCCTACTACGACGGCATTCTCGCCACCCTCGTCGACGGCGGCTTCTCGTACCGGATCGCCCACCGGGCGCTGCACGCGTTCGGCAGCATGGCGCTCGGCTTCGCGCAGGAGGTGTTCCGGCCGGACGCGGGCGGGGCGGCCGACGCCGCAGCCGCGGAAGCGGAGATGATGGCGCTGGCCGAACGGCTGCCGCACCTGGCCGCGATGGTCGCCGCCGAGACGCACGACGCGGCCGATCCGACGCTCGGCTGGTGCGACTCTCAGACCGAGTTCGAGTTCACCCTCGACCTGCTCTTCGACGGCCTCGAACGTCACCTGCCGCGCTGACCCCGGCGGGTTCGGGCGGGTACCAGGGCGGTGAGTGGAACGCCCTGGGTGTCAAACGGTGCCGTAGACACCCATGACGTTCCACCCGACAGCGTTGGTCGGCAGGGCGGCGGGCGCTAGTTGGGCAGGGCGGCGAGGCCGGCCAGCAGCTCCCACCGCTCGGCCTCGGTGAGGACCGCGTACGCCGGCTCGTCGCGGCGGTCGGTGTCCGCCTCGATCGCCGCGCGCTCCGGTCCGTCCGGCAGCGCCCGGATCTCGTCGGCGGTCAGCCCGGCGGCCCGCCACGCGGCCCGGTGGGCGTCTGCGCGGTGGTGCCGCAGCGAGCCCAGCCGGGTGACGAGCAGCAGCGCCGGGGAGGCGTCCTCCGGCTCGTACGGCGGGGACATCGCCCGGAACACCGGCCCGCCGGTGGCCTGCGCGTGCGCCAGCACCCGGTCGGCGAGGTCGGCGAGGCGGGGCACGATGCCCAGGCCGGGCAGCACCCCGGGCAGCATCGCCCACAGTTCCTCGGCGGCCTCGCCGGTGGCCCGCTGCGCGAACAGCGTCAGCTCGCGGCCCAGGTCGGTGAGGTGCCAGGCGCCCTCGCCGTCCCGGACGACGATGCCCTGCGTCAGCTCCTCATCCATGCTGCCGGAGGTGTAGACCAGGCCGTCGGCCAGCGCCTCGGCGGGCATCGGCCGGGCCAGTACGCCGGAGAAGAAGCTGTTCTCCGCGCCGAGTGTGCAGCCCCGCTCGGCGTAGAACGCCTCCATCCGGGCGCGCGCTGCCCAGCGGGCGCCCACGTAGACCCGGTCGATCGCCGGCCGGACCAGTCGCGCGTAGCTCACCGTCGTCCCCACGCCGCCGGACCTTACCGGTGGCGGGCGTAGCGCGGGGCCCCACCAGGGAGCCCCGCGCTGCTCAGTCGGGGACGCGGCGGTAGGCGCCGTCGCTGGCCGAGGTCGCCATCGACGCGTACGCGCGCAGCGCCGCCGACACCGGGCGCTGCCTGTCGATCGGGGTGTACGGGCGGTCCCGCTTCTCCTCGGCCACCCGGCGCGCCTCCAGCTCGTCGGCGGGCACGTTCAGCTCGATCGACCGGCCCGGGATGTCGATGACGATCTCGTCGCCGTCGCGGACCAGCGCGATCAGCCCGCCGGAGGCCGCCTCGGGAGACACGTGCCCGATGGACAGGCCGGAGGTGCCGCCGGAGAACCGGCCGTCGGTCAGCAGCGCGCAGGAGCGGCCAAGCCCACGGCCCTTGAGGAACGAGGTGGGGTAGAGCATCTCTTGCATGCCGGGGCCGCCCTTCGGGCCCTCGTACCGGATCACCACCACGTCCCCGGCGACGATCTCCTTGGCGAGGATCGCGGTCACCGCGTCGTCCTGCGACTCGTAGACCTTGGCCGGGCCGCGGAACGTCAGGCACTCCTCGGGCACACCGGCGGTCTTCACCACGCAGCCGGCCGGCGCGAGGTTGCCGTGCAGGATGGCCAGCCCGCCGTCCGCGCTGTACGCGTGCTCGCGGTCCCTGATGCAGCCGCCGGCCGCGTCGGTGTCCAGCGACGACCAGCGGTTGGCGGTGGAGAACGGCTCGGTGGTGCGCACGCCGCCCGGGGCGGCGTGGAACAGCTCGATCGCCTCCGGCCGGGCCGAGCCGCCGCGCACGTCCCAGTCGGCCAGCCACTTGTCGAGGCCGGGGGAGTGCACCGCCCGCACGTCACGGTGCAGCAGCCCGGCGCGGTCCAGCTCGCCGAGGATGGCCGGGATGCCGCCGGCCCGGTGCACGTCCTCCATGTGGTAGTTTGGCGAGTTCGGGGCGACCTTGGCCAGGCACGGCACCCGGCGGGAGATCTCGTCGATGTCGCCCACGCCGAAGTCCAGCTCCGCCTCGCGGGCGGCGGCGAGCAGGTGCAGCACGGTGTTCGTCGAGCCGCCCATGGCCACGTCGAGGGCGATCGCGTTCTCGAACGCCTCCCGGCCGGCGATCGAGCGCGGCAGCACCGAGGCGTCGTCCTGCTCGTACCACTGCTTGGCGATCTCGACGACGGTGCGCCCGGCCTCGACGAACAGCGACCGGCGCGCGGCGTGGGTGGCGAGCGTCGAGCCGTTGCCAGGCAGCGCCAGGCCGATGGCCTCGGTGAGGCAGTTCATCGAGTTGGCGGTGAACATGCCGGAGCAGGAGCCGCAGGTCGGGCACGCGGACCGCTCGATCTCGCCGAGCTGGTCGTCGGTGACCGCCTCGTTCGAGGAGGCGATCATGGCGTCGATCAGGTCGATCTTGGAGTGCACGACGCCCTCGATCGCCACCGTCTTGCCGGCCTCCATCGGGCCCCCGGAGACGAAGACGGTCGGGATGTTGAGCCGCAGCGCGGCCAGCAGCATCCCGGGGGTGATCTTGTCGCAGTTGGAGATGCAGACCAGGGCGTCCGCGCAGTGCGCGTTGACCATGTACTCCACCGCGTCGGCGATCAGCTCCCGGCTGGGCAGCGAGTAGAGCATGCCGCCGTGGCCCATGGCGATGCCGTCGTCCACGGCGATCGTGTTGAACTCCCGGCCGACGCCGCCGGCCTCGGCCACCGCGTCGGCGACCAGGCCGCCGAGGTCCTTGAGGTGGACGTGGCCAGGCACGAACTGGGTGAAACTGTTCGCGATGGCGACGATCGGCTTGCCGAAGTCGTCGTCGGTCATCCCGGTGGCCCGCCACAGGGCCCGGGCGCCGGCCATCGTCCGACCGTGGGTGGAGGTCCTCGACCGCAGCTCAGGCATGAGAACCAGTCTGACACCATCCGCGCGGCGATCCGGCGGCGCGCACCCCCGTGTCCCAACAGTTGCACACCCGGTGCCCCACGGGAGGCGCTCATCCGGCAGAGTTGACGCGTGCAGTCGTCCCCGGGGATGGTCACCGTCGCGGCGCTGAGCGGGGTCGCCGCGGCCGCCGCCACGGTGCTGCTCGCCGTGTCCGCGCGGCGCCGCACCGGCCCCCGCGGGCCGGCCCACCTGCTGCTGGCGCTCGCCGCCGGGGCGGCCCTGCTCAGCCTGCTGATCGGCCTCGGCGGTTTGCTGGCCGCCGGGGACCACTGGGCGCACCGGCAGGGCCAGCGGACCGTGTGGGCGGTCCTCGTCGCCGTCGGCACGACGCTCGCCGCGCTCGGTCTCGGCGCCGCCGTGCTGCGGCTGCCCGGCGCCGCCGCGACCCGGGCCGCCACCGCCCGGCTGCTGCTCGACGGCCTGATCATGGGCTGCGCGCTCTGGTTCGTCGGCTGGGTGGCGGTCAGCGAACCGACCCGGCTGCTCGGTGACGCGACTCCGGTCGCCTGCCTGCCGATCGTGCTGGCGACGGTGAGCGCGGCGCTCACCATCGGGCTCACGGTGATCGTCGTGCTGCGGGTCGCGCCGCCGCGCGGGTGGCTGACGCTGCTCGCCGCCGCGGCGACAGCGGTGGCGGCCGGCGGGCTGGCCGTGGCCGCCGGGCTCTGCCAGGCCGGCCCGGGCATGGTGCTCACCGGCGCCGTGCTGACCGCCGCCGGCCTGCTGGCCACCGCCGTCGCCGGGCGCCGCGCCGACCTGACGCAGCTCGACGTCGGCTTCATCCGCCGCGACGGCGAGTACGCCTTCGTGCCGATGTTCGCCTTGGCCACCTCCGCGATGTACCACCTGGTGCAGGGCGGCGGATTCGACGGGTACGCCATCGTGGCCGGCACCGTCGAGGGGTTCGCCCTGGTGACCCGGCAGTACCTGGCCCTGAACGACGTACGCGGCTACGCCGTCCGGCTGGCCGAGCGGGAGGCGCACTTCCGCGAGCTGGCGCACACCGACCCGCTCACCGGGCTGGCGAACCGGCGCGGGCTGCTGCGTGCCCTGCACCGCTGCGCCGAGTTGGGCCGCCCGTGCGTGCTGCTCGGGCTCGACCTCGACGGCTTCAAGAACGTCAACGACATGTACGGGCACGATGTGGGCGACGCGGTGCTGGTCGAGGTGGGGCGGCGGCTGCGGGGCAACCTGCGCCCGGGTGACCTGGCCGCCCGGCTCGGTGGTGACGAGTTCGCGGTGCTGATGCCCGGGCCGGTCGATCCGGGCCCGGTCGCCGACCGCCTGCTCGGGGTGCTCGGCCGCCCTTACGAGCAGGGGGACGGGCCGGTCTTCCTGTCGGTGAGCATCGGGGTGGCCGCCGGCCAGGGGGAGCAGGACGTCGAGCTGCTGCTGCGCAACGCCGACCTGGCGCTGCGCTACGCCAAGCAGCGGGGCAAGAACCGGATCGAGCGCTACGACGCCACGTACGACCAGTTGCTGAGCCGGCGCACCCGGATGGAGCACGAGCTGCGCGGCGCGATCGAGCGCGACGAGCTGCGGCTGGTCTTCCAGCCGGTGGCCTCGCTGCCGTCGGTGCGACCGGTCGGCGCGGAGGCGCTGCTGCGCTGGCGGCACCCGGAGCTGGGCAACGTGCGGCCGGACGAGTTCATCCCGCTGGCCGAGGAGTGCGGGATGATCGCCAAGCTCGGCGCGTGGGTGCTGCACCAGGCCTGCTACCAGCTCTCCCGCTGGCTGGCCGACGGGCACGACGTCTGGGTGTCGGTGAACGTCTCACCGCGCGAGCTGCACGCCCCGGAGTACGTGGTCCAGGTCGCCGACGCGCTGCGTGCGCACCACGTACCGCCGCAACGGCTGGTGCTGGAGGTGACCGAGCACGCGGTCGCCACCGATCTGGACGAGCTGATCCGGCGGCTCACCGCGCTGCGGCTGACCGGCGTCCGGATCGCGCTGGACGACTTCGGCGCCGGTTACTCGTCGCTCGGGCAGCTCCGGCGGCTGCCGATCGACATCCTCAAGATCGATCACAGTCTGGTCGCCGAGCACGAGCCGGTCCGGCCGGTCGGGCGGGACGGCCCGGCGTTCGCCCCGATGGTCGACATCGTCATGCGCCTGGGTCACCAGCTCGGGCTGGAGGTGATCGCCGAGGGCGTCACCAACCCTGCCGAGCTGGCCGCGGTGGTGGCCGCCGGCTGCCGGTTCGGCCAGGGCGCGTTGTTCGGCTGGGGCGTACCGGCCGAGCACCTGGAGGCGATGCTGGAGGCGGCGACAGCGCCCGGCAACCGGCACACGGCGATGCCGCCGGCGCCGCCCGCCCCACCGGCGCGCACCCCGTCTCCGCTGCTGCCCCGGCTGCGCGACAACCCGCCCGCCCCGCGTCCCTCGATGGAAGGATCTTCGCAGGTGGCACCGGGTGCGGAGAGGGTGCCGACGGTCGACACGTCCACGTCCGTGAACCAAAATGTGGGATCAGTTGACTCATCGCGTGAGATGCGTCAGGCTTAGCCGCATGTCGTCGAACCGGTCGCCGCGAGTACTTACCTGAGCGCACTCTCCCACCGAGAGTGCGCTGGCCCCGTGCATCCTGCACGAGGGCTTTTTTGTTGCCGTCGGACCACCGCGGGACCTCCGCGTCCCATCCTGAGAAGCGCGTCACCCACTGACTTCCGAAGGCTTGAACCGCCATGACGAGACCCACGCCAGAGACCCTCGCCCACTCCGCCCGCCGGGCCCGCTCCGGCACCGGCGCGGCCGGTGACTCCGACCCCGCCGCCCGCCCCGGCCGTGCCGTTCCGGCGGCCGCGCACGCCGAGACGCCCGTACGGGAGCCCGTCACCGCGCAGGTCTCGGGCGCCGGTTCGCTCGTGCGGTCGCTCGAGGCGCTCGGCGTCGACGTGGTCTTCGGCATTCCGGGTGGCGCGATCCTGCCCGCCTACGACCCGCTGTACGACTCCACGGTCCGGCACATCCTGGTCCGCCACGAGCAGGGCGCCGGGCACGCGGCCACCGGGTACGCGCAGGCCACCGGCCGGGTCGGTGTGTGCATCGCCACCTCCGGACCGGGCGCGACGAACCTGGTCACCCCGATCGCCGACGCGTACATGGACTCGGTGCCGATTGTGGCGATCACCGGTCAGGTGGCCCGGCCGTCGATCGGCACCGACGCCTTCCAGGAGGCCGACATCCAGGGCATCACGCTGCCGGTCACCAAGCACAACTTCCTGGTGCAGACCGCCGACGAGATCCCCCGGGTGCTGGCCGAGGCGTTCCACCTGGCCGCGACCGGCCGCCCCGGCCCGGTGCTCGTCGACATCCCCAAGGACGTGCTCCAGGCGCCGGCGACCTTCTCCTGGCCGCCCACGCTCGACCTGCCCGGCTACCGGCCCACGCTGCACCCGCACGGCAAGCAGATCCGCGAGGCGGCACGGCTGATGACCGGCGCCCGTCGTCCGGTCCTCTACGTCGGCGGCGGCGTGCTCAAGGCCGGCGCCACCGAGGGACTGCGCAAGCTGGCCGAGCAGACCGGCATCCCGGTGGTCACCACGCTGATGGCGCTCGGGGCGTTCCCCGACTCGCACCGCCAGCACCTGGGCATGCCCGGCATGCACGGCACCGTCGCCGCCGTTTACGGCCTGCAGAAGGCCGACCTGATCGTGGCGCTGGGCGCCCGCTTCGACGACCGGGTGACCGGCCGGCTGGACTCGTTCGCGCCGGACGCGACAGTGGTGCACGCCGACATCGACCCGGCCGAGATCGGCAAGAACCGGCACGCCGACGTCCCGATCGTGGGTGACGCGCGGCACGTGATCGACGAGCTGATCGTGGCGGTCACCGCCGAGCAGGCCGCCCATCCGTCGGTGGACCTGACCGACTGGTGGGCCCAGCTCGACGACCTGCGCGAGCGGTACCCGCTCGGCTTCGAGGAGCCGGCCGACGGCACGCTCTCGCCGCAGTACGTGATCGAGCGACTGGGCGAGATCGCCGGCCCGGACGCGGTCTACGTGGCGGGCGTCGGCCAGCACCAGATGTGGGCCAGCCAGTTCATCTCGTACGAGAAGCCGAACACCTGGCTCAACTCCGGTGGCCTGGGCACCATGGGCTACGCGGTCCCGGCCGCCATGGGCGCGAAGGTCGGCAGGCCGGACACCACCGTGTGGGCGGTCGACGGCGACGGCTGCTTCCAGATGACCAACCAGGAGCTGGCCACCTGCGCGCTGGAGGGCGTCCCGATCAAGGTCGCCGTGATCAACAACGGCAACCTCGGCATGGTGCGGCAGTGGCAGACCCTGTTCTACGGGGAGCGCTACTCCAACACCGAGCTGGGCACGCACAAGCACCGCATCCCGGACTTCGTCAAGCTCGCCGAGGCGCTCGGCTGCGTCGGGCTGCGCTGCGAGAACGCCGCCGACGTGGACAAGACCATCGAGGCGGCCATGGCGATCAACGACGCGCCGGTGGTCATCGACTTCGTGGTCGGCAAGGACGCGATGGTGTGGCCGATGGTCGCCGCCGGCACCAGCAACGACGAGATCATGTTCGCCAGGGGTGTGCGCCCCGCCTTCGACGAGGACGAACTCTAATGACTATGCACACGCTGTCCGTGCTGGTGGAGAACAAGCCGGGTGTCCTGGCCCGGGTCTCCGGGCTGTTCTCCCGGCGCGGGTTCAACATCGACAGCCTCGCCGTCGGCGAGACCGAGAACCCGGACGTCTCCCGCATCACCATCGTGGTCAACGCCGAGTCCTCGCCGCTGGAGCAGGTGACCAAGCAGCTCAACAAGCTGGTCAACGTACTCAAGATCGTGGAACTGGACCCGCAGGTGTCGGTGGCCCGGGAGCTGCTGCTGGTCAAGGTCCGCGCGGACCGCACCGCCCGCGCCCAGGTGCTGGAGACGGTCGGCCTGTTCCGCGCGAGGGTGGTCGACGTCGCGCCCGACACGCTGACAGTCGAGGCCACCGGTACGCCGGACAAGCTCGACGCGCTGCTGCGCGACCTGGAGCCGTTCGGCATCAAGGAGATGGTCCAGTCCGGCACCGTGGCGATCGGGCGGGGTTCGCGGGCCATCACCGCCGGACCGTCCCTGCGCGCCGCCTGATCCGTACCCACAAGTTTTTCGACGGGCCGACGGGCACCGCCGTACGAAAGGGAAGTCAATGAGCGTTGAGGTGTTCTACGACGACGACGCCGACCTGGGCCTGATCCAGGGCCGCAAGGTCGCCGTGATCGGGTACGGCAGTCAGGGCCACGCGCACGCGCTGTCGCTGCGCGACTCCGGCGTCGACGTGGTGATCGGCCTGCCCGCCGGGTCGAAGAGCCGGCCGAAGGCCGAGGAGCAGGGCCTGCGGGTGCTGACGCCCGCCGAGGCGGCGGCCGAGGCCGACGTGATCATGATCCTGGCGCCGGACACCGCCCAGCGTGGTCTCTACGCCGAGGCCATCGCGCCGAACCTGTCCGCCGGCAAGGCGTTGTTCTTCGGGCACGGCTTCAACATCCGGTACGGCCTGATCAAGCCCCCGGCCGACGTGGACGTGGCGATGGTCGCCCCGAAGGGCCCCGGTCACCTGGTCCGCCGCCAGTACGTCGACGGCAAGGGCGTGCCCTGCCTGGTCGCGGTCGAGCAGGACGCCAGCGGCAACGCGCTCGGCCTGGCCCTGGCGTACGCCAAGGCGATCGGCGGCACCCGGGCCGGCGTGATCCGGACCACGTTCACCGAGGAGACCGAGACCGACCTGTTCGGCGAGCAGGCGGTGCTGTGCGGCGGCGCGGCGGCGCTGGTGCAGACCGGGTTCGAGGTGCTCACCGAGGCCGGCTACGCGCCCGAGGTGGCCTACTTCGAGTGCCTGCACGAGCTGAAGCTGATCGTGGACCTGATGTACGAGGGCGGCATCGCCCGGATGCGTTACAGCATCTCCGACACCGCCGAGTACGGCGACCTGTCCCGGGGCCCGCGCGTCATCGACTCCCGGGTCAAGGAGGAGATGCGCAAGATCCTCGGCGAGATCCAGTCCGGCGAGTTCGCCCGCGAGTGGGTGGCCGAGGACGAGGCCGGCCGGCCGAACTTCGCCAAGTGGCGGGCCGAGGGCGCGGCACACCCGATCGAGGAGACCGGGCAGAAGCTGCGCGGCATGATGAGCTGGGTCGACCGGCCGATCACCGAGACCGCCTGAGTTCTTCCCTCGTGCGGCCCGTGGCCCGACGCTCTCCCCGGCGTCGGACCGCGGGCCGCGTCCGTTCACGTGCTGGGACACGGTGAGTAACGCCTCGTGCCGTGCCGTCCCCCGGTGAACGGGGGATGACAGGCGTGCGACGGGCCTCTGTGAGGGCCCTCACCCCGCAGTCCGGGACACGCCGGGCGGGCGGCCACCTACCATCCTTGGTGTGGTGCCCGAGCGCACCCGACGGCCATGGCACGAATCGGCGCAGGGCGCAGTGCGGCGCCCCGGGCGTCCCAGGCCGACCATTACCGAGCGTCTACGAGGACCGATGAATCCTGTCGTACTGATCGCCGAAGAACTCGCCCCCGCCGCCATCGAGGTGCTCGCGCACGACTTCGACGTGCGCCACGTGGACGGCACCGACCGCCCCGCTCTGCTCTCCGCCCTCTCCGAGGCCGACGCGGTGATCGTACGCAGCGCCACCCAGATCGACGCCGAGGCGATCGCCGCCGCGCCGCGGCTGAAGGTGGTCGCCCGGGCCGGTGTCGGCCTGGACAACGTGGAGGTGCCGGCCGCCACCGCGCGGGGCGTCATGGTGGTCAACGCGCCCACCTCCAACATCGTCTCCGCCGCCGAGCAGGCGGTCGCGTTGCTGCTCGCGGTGGCCCGCAACACCGCCAGCGCCAGCGCCGCGCTCAAGGCGGGGGAGTGGAAGCGGTCCAAGTACACCGGCGTGGAGATCCAGGGCAAGACCGTGGGCGTGGTCGGCCTCGGCCGCATCGGCGTGCTGTTCGCGCAGCGCATCGCCGCGTTCGGCACCCGGCTGATCGCGTACGACCCGTACATCCAGCCGGCCCGCGCCGCACAGCTCGGCGTCCGCCTGGTCGGGCTGGAGGAACTGCTGCGGGAGAGCGACTTCATCTCGATCCACCTGCCCAAGACGCCGGAGACGGTGGGCCTGATCGGCGAGAAGGAGCTGGCGATCGTCAAGCCGGGCGTCCGGATCGTCAACGCCGCCCGGGGCGGTCTGGTCGACGAGCAGGCGCTCGCCGACGCGATCGCCGAGGGCCGGGTCGCCGGCGCCGGCGTCGACGTGTACGCCAAGGAGCCGTGCACCTCGTCGCCGCTGTTCGCCTTCGACAACGTGGTGGCCACCCCGCACCTGGGCGCCTCCACGAACGAGGCGCAGGACAAGGCCGGTCTCGCGGTGGCCAAGAGCGTCAAGCTCGCGCTGCAGGGCGAGTTCGTCCCGGACGCGGTGAACGTGCAGGCCGGCGGCGTGGTCGCCGAGGACGTCCGCCCGCTGCTGCCGCTGGCCGAGCGGCTGGGCCGGGCGTTCACCGCCCTGGCCGGCGGGGTGGCCGCCAGCGTCACCGTCGAGGTGCGCGGCGAGATCGCCGCGCACGACGTGTCGGTGCTCAAGCTCGCCGCGACCAAGGGGCTGTTCAGCTCCGTGGTGGAGGAGCAGGTCACCTACGTCAACGCGCCGCACCTGGCTGCCGAGCGGGGCGTCGAGGTCACGCTCGCCACGCCGGGCGAGACCGTCGACCACCCGAACCTGGTGACCGTGCGCGGGGCGCTGCCGGACGGGCGTACCGTCCGCGTCTCCGGCACGGTGGCGCACACCGGCACCCGCGACGTGTTCAAGCTGACCGAGGTGGACGGTTTCGACGTGGAGATCGGCGCGGAGGGCATCCTGGTCTTCCTGCGCTACGCCGACCGGCCCGGCGTGGTCGGCACCGTCGGCACGCTGCTCGGCGAGGCGGGCGTCAACATCGCCGCCATGCAGGTGGCCCGCCGCGAGGCCGGTGGCGAGACGCTGATGACGCTCACCGTCGACCAGGCGCTCGGCGCCGACCTGCTCACCTCCGCCGCCGACTCGATCGGCGCGGTCGCGGCCAGCGCGGCCGACCTGCGTGACGTGTAGTCCGGACAGGACAGATCGGGGCCCGGCCGGATCGGCCGGGCCCTTCGTCGTCCCGTGGCTCAGGAACGGACGCGGGCCGGTGGCGGGTAGACCGAACCGTCCTGGGCGTCGAAGAGCATCAGGTCGTGCTCGCCGGCCAGCCGCTCGATGTCCAGCAGGACCTGATCGGGGCAGGCCGGGTTCAGGTTCATCTCGATGTGGTCGGCGGCCGTGTGCAGCGGCGCCTCCCACGGCGTGCCCGGACGGGCCGGACCGTCCGGGTAGCTCGCTGTGACCTCCCGGTAGAAGGCGACCAACCTCCGGTCGGGTTGTTGCCTGCCGTGCCAGCCCTCGCGGCACTGCTGCGCCGCCGCCCGCACCTGCTCCGGTGTCGCCCCGTTCGGCAGGGCCCACACGCTCAGATCGAAACTCACGGCGGACAGCGTGCCATCCGGGACCCGCGCCCGTCACCTCTGCCCCACCGTGCCCTCACCGCTGATCGGCGACTTCGTTCACCCGGCGTCCGCTGTGGAGACTCTTGCGTCGAGTTGCGTCGATTCGCTAGCGTACCGATGCGGTTACCGCTGAGTCGATTCCCGGCCCGTCTTCGGGTGGCGCGGCCGGGCACCCGGCCCCTCGGCCCGCACCCCTCGATTGCGCGAGCCACGCGCACTCGTCGCTGACCGGCCCTCACTGTCGTTGCCGAGACCGTGGGGGCCGATCGCGCTCTCCCGCCGGTGTCGTGCCGGCAGGCAGTGGATCAGCGCCGGTGGTGCGCGAACAGCGGCCGGTATTCGCAGTCGTGGCGGAACCACGCCAGCCCGGCCGGTCCGGCGGCGTAGAGGGCGGTGGCGTAGGCGTCGGCGACGGCCAGGTCCGGGCCGATCACGGTGGCGGCCGACAGGCGCTCGGTCGGCTCGCCGGTGTGCGGGTCGACGACGTGCCCCCGCCGCCCGGTGACACCGGAGGTGCCCACCGCGCCCGACGTCATCTCCAGCACGACCGGCGTACGCCTGGTGTCGGTGGGGTGGTGCACCGCGACGCGCCACGGCCCGCCGTGCGCCGCGCGCCCGCGTACCGTCAGGTCGGCGCCGGAGAGCACGGCGTAGTCGTGGATGCCGGCGGCCCGCAACCGCGTCGCGGCCCGCTCCACCGCCCAGCCGCCGAGCAGGCCGCCCGGGTCGAAGCCGCCGGGCACGGCCCACGCGTCGAACCAGCCGTCGGTCGCGGCCCGCATGGCCGCGCAGAGGTCGACCAGGCCGGCCAGCGGGGGGTACGAGTCAGGGCTGATCTCGTCGCGGCGCAGCCGGGAGACCAGGCTCTCCGGCCGGTTCGGGCCGTAGGCCAGGTCGATGGCGCGCAGCTCGGCGACGGCGTCGCGCAGTGCCTCGCCGACCACCCGGTGCCCCAGCCACTCGGGCGCGTTGAGCAGCAGCGTGTAGTCGGCGGTCGAGGTGCTGACGGTGTGCCGGACGTTGATCCGGCCGGACGCGCCGGAGCCGGACCGCTCGACGCGGTGGTTGCTGGCGCCCAGGTGCAGGTCGGGGCGGACCGGACGGAAGGCGGCCTGGTCGACCCAACGGGTGCGTGGTTGTTGGTCCGCCCAGTGGGCCCGCCGGTGCTCGATTCGCATGACACCTGCCCCTCGTGGTCGCCGCCGTGTAACGGCGGTGGCCGGCCCGGGCTTCGTCGACCCGGTGAACCGACCCTAAGCAGTGGAGATGACCACACCATGAGTGCCGGCTGGGAGCATCCTGTGATTCAGGATTCCCGAATGGTGGACGATTCGTACCGGGAGCCGGGACGGCGACTACCGTGGCGCCTAACGACGAGACGAGGAGCGTCAGGTGGCACACATCGCGGTGGTGGCCGGCGACGGCATCGGGCCCGAGGTGGTCGCGCAGGCCCGCAAGGTCCTCGACGCGGTGGTGCCCGGGATCGAGGCCACCGAGTACGACCTGGGCGCGGCGCGCTATCACCGCACCGGCGAGGTGCTGCCCGACTCCGTCCTCGACGAGCTGGCCGGTCACGACGCCATCCTGCTCGGCGCGGTGGGCGACCCGACCGTGCCGCCGGGCGTGCTGGAGCGCGGTCTGCTGCTCAAGCTGCGGTTCGCCTTCGACCAGTACGTCAACCTGCGCCCGTCCCGGCTCTGGCCCGGCGTGGCCGGTCCGCTCGCCGCGGTCAAGCCCGGCGAGGTCGACCTGGTGGTGGTCCGCGAGGGCACCGAGGGGCTGTACGCGGGCGCCGGCGGCGCGCTGCACCGGGACACCCCGGCCGAGGTGGCCACCGAGGAGAGCCTGAACACCCGGCACGGCGTCGAGCGGGTGATCCGCGACGCGTTCGCCCGCGCCGGCCGCCGGGAGCGCCGCAAGGTCACGCTCGTGCACAAGACCAACGTGCTCACCCACGCCGGGTCGCTCTGGGCGCGCGCCTTCGCCGCGGTGGCCGCCGAGCACCCGGACGTGACCACCGAGTACCAGCACATCGACGCCGCCGCGATGTTCCTGGTGACCAACCCGTCCCGGTACGACGTGGTGGTCACCGACAACCTCTTCGGCGACATCCTCACCGACATCGCCGCCGCCGTGACCGGTGGCATCGGGCTGGCGGCCAGCGGCTGCATCAACCCCGAGGGGCGCTACCCGTCGATGTTCGAGCCGGTGCACGGCTCGGCGCCGGACATCGCCGGCCAGGGCGTCGCCGACCCGGTCGCCGCGGTGCTGTCCGCCGCGCTGCTGCTGGACCAGCTCGGCCACGCCGACGCCGCCGCCCGGGTCACCGCCGCGGTCGGCACCGAGCTGGCCGGGCGTACGCCGGGGGCGCCGCTGCGCACCGAGGAGGTCGGCGACCGCCTCGCCGGGTACGCCGTAGCCTGACCGGGCCGACCCTCCTGGCGGCCCGGTACCGGGCCGCCAGACCCGTCACCGGGCCCACCTCGACCGTCCGGCGCGTCGCATCCGCCGGGGCGGAGCTATCCGCTGAACGAACGTTCGGGGTAAGTTTCTGGCACCAGTGACGTCGGCGTGCGATCCCGCACGCCGGGAACCCGCAGGGAGGTCAGCGCGATGAGCGGTGGTGACATGCTCGATTTCGAGATCCGTCCGAATCCCGCGCCGGTATCCGCCGCCGACCGGGCCGCCCTGCTGGCGAACCCGGGCTTCGGCCGGGTGTTCACCGATCACATGGTCACGATCCGCTACGCCGAGGGCAAGGGCTGGTACGACGCCCGCCTGGAGGCGCGCGCGCCGATCCCGATGGACCCGGCCGCGGCGGTGCTGCACTACGCGCAGGAGATCTTCGAAGGGCTGAAGGCGTACCGCTCGGGTGACGCGGTGACGATGTTCCGCCCGGAGGCCAACGCGGCCCGGTTCAACGCGTCCGCCCGCCGGCTGGCCATGCCGGAGCTGCCGGAGGCGACGTTCGTGGATTCGCTGCGCCGGCTGATCGAGATCGACCAGCCGTGGATCCCGGAGCACGAGGACAGCAGCCTCTACCTGCGTCCGTTCATGTTCGCCAGCGAGGTCTTCCTCGGCGTCCGCCCGGCGAACGAATACCTCTACTGCGTGATCGCCTCGCCGGCCGGCGCGTACTTCGCCGGCGGCGTGAAGCCGGTGACGGTGTGGGTCTCGCCGGACTACACCCGGGCCGCGCCCGGCGGCACCGGCGCGGCCAAGTGCGGTGGCAACTACGCCGCCTCGCTGGCGGCCCAGGCCGAGGCGATCGAGGCCGGCTGCGACCAGGTGGTGTTCCTGGACGCGGTGCAGCGGCGGTACGTCGACGAGCTGGGCGGCATGAACGTCTTCTTCGTCTACGACGACGGCAGCATCGTCACCCCGCCGCTGGGCGGCACGATCCTGCCGGGCATCACCCGCGACGCGATCCTCACCCTCGCGGCCGAGGCCGGGCACGAGGTGCGGGAGGCGCCGGTCGACTTCGCCGACTGGCAGGCGGACGCCGCGAGCGGGCGGCTGCGCGAGGTCTTCGCCTGCGGCACCGCCGCCGTGATCACCCCGATCGGCGGCGTGCGCTTCCCGGACGGCGAGTTCCTCATCGGCGGTGGCGAGTCGGGCCGGACCACCACGGCGCTGCGCCAGAAGCTGGTCGACATCCAGCGTGGCCGCGCCGAGGACCGGCACGGCTGGGTCACCCGCGTCCTCTGACACCCCGCGCGGTGGTCGAGGAGTCCACTCCTCGACCACCGCCGTGGTGGGGTCAGTCCAGGAGGTGGGTGCGGAGGGACTCCAACTGCGCCTCGGTGACGCCGGCGTGGGTCAGGTAACCCTCGACGGAGCCGTAGCCCTCGCGCAACTCGGCGAGGAACAGTTCCATCGTCTCGGCCGGTGATTCCAGGAACGGCGGCGGTGGTTCCTCCGCGTCCGGCAGCGTGGCGCGCACCCATTCGCTGAAGCGCCGCGAGGCGGCGGTGCTGAGCGCGTAGTCGGCCACCACGTCCTCGTCGGGCACCCCGAGCACGGAGAGCGTGAGCGCGCAGACGATGCCGGTGCGGTCCTTGCCGGCGACGCAGTGCACCACCACCGGGGCGTCGGCGCTGTCGGCGATCAACCCGACCGCCTCGGCGAGCCCGGCGGTGCCGGTACGCGCCAGGTCGGCGTAGCGGTCGGCGAGGTAGCGGGCCAGGCTGACGCCGGAGGAGCCGAACGACTTCGCGGCCCAGTCGTCGTGCTCGGGGTGGATGTGCCGGTAGGCCAGCCCGTCGTAGGCGGGCACCCGCCCGTCGCGTTCCACCTCGGACGGCCGGCGCAGGTCGATCACGGTACGGATGCCGAGCGCGGTGAACGCCGTGCGGTCGGTCTCGTCGATGCGGTGCAGCGAGTCGGAGCGGTAGAGCCGGCCGCGCCGGACGGTGCGGCCGTCGGACGCGGCGTACCCGCCGACGTCACGGAAGTTGAACAAGGCGGGGAAGGGGTTCTCCGGGGCGTCCACGCCTGACACGGTAGCGGCCGGCGGGGCGTTCACGCGTCCCCGCCGGCCGTCGCCGAGCTGTCAGATCCGAGGCGGTACGTCCGGCGGCAGCGCCGAGTGGTTCTCGCCGTAGTAGCCGCCCAGCCGGTCCCGGTAGCCCGGGTCGGCGTGGCTGGCCTCGTCGTACTCCGGGGCGGCCTTGATCTGGTCCTTGTCCCGGTCGACGTGCACGGTGCGGGAGTCGTGGTCGACGAGGTTGACCGTGCCGGCCGGGAGCATCACCTTCTTGCCGAAGATCCACGGCCCGGTGTCCACCACCAGGTAGCTGTCGTCCACGTCGTGGCTCGCCTGGTCGATCTTGCCGATCGCGCCGTCGGTGGCCTCGACCTTGTAGCCGGTCAGGTCGGCGCTCTCGACACCCGCCTCGTCGCGGTAGCGCCACGGGTCGAAGGCGCCCGCCGGAGCGCCGCCGGCGACCGCGCCCCGGCCGTCGTCGAGGATCGGCTCGGTGCCGCCGTGCGTGGCGCGCGGGTCCAGTCCGTCCATGTGCCGCCTCCCGTCCCGACAGCCGCGGCCGTCGCGGCGCGTCGTGCGCCGGTACGGTTACCCACCCCGTCCGGGTGCCAACCCGCCGAGGGCCGACGCCACGGTGGTGGCGCCGGCCCTCCGTCCTTGAGCGTGACTCGGCGACAAACGCGGGCCAGTAACTGGATCGGTTTCGTCGTCCCGGAATATGGGTTAGGCCTCCCAAAACCCGGAGCGGGGTGGCAGAGTACGGGTCGTGACCAGCTTCGTCCTGATCATTAGCAGCTAGCGCGCCGGCCTTCCCTCGCCGAGCGCGCAGACCTCCCGCATCCGCGGGGGGTCTTTTTGTTTGCTCCCCAGGGCACGAGAAGAGGACCCCGATGACGTTCCAGGTGTACGACACGACGCTGCGTGACGGCGCGCAGCGCGAAGGACTCACGTACTCGGTGGTCGACAAGCTGGCGGTCGCCCGCCTGCTGGACGACCTCGGAGTCGGCTTCATCGAGGGCGGCTGGCCGGGCGCGGTGCCGAAGGACACCGAGTTCTTCCGCCGCGCCCGCACCGAACTGGAGCTGCGGCACGCGATCCTGGTCGCGTTCGGCGCCACCCGCAAGGCCGGCCTCGCCGTCGAGGACGACCCGCAGGTGCGCGGCCTGCTCGACGCACAGACCCCGGCCGTGGCGCTGGTCGCCAAGGCGGACCTGCGGCACGTGGAGCGGGCGCTGCGCACCACCGCCGAGGAGAACCTCGCCATGATCCGCGACACCGTGTCGTACCTGGTGGCGCAGGGGCGGCGCGTCTTCGTCGACGGGGAGCACTGCTACGACGGATACCGCTTCGATCCCGGCTACACCTCCGCGGTGGCGGAGGCCGCGCTCGCCGCCGGCGCCGAGCGGTTCGTGCTCTGCGACACCAACGGCGGCATGCTGCCCTCCCAGGTCACCGCCGTGATCGAAGGACTGGTGGCGCGGACCGGGATCGCGCCGGAACGGCTCGGCATGCACGCGCAGAACGACACCGCCTGCGCGGTCGCCAACACGATCGCGGCGGTCGAGGCGGGCGTCCGGCACGTGCAGGGCACCGCCAACGGGTACGGCGAGCGCCCCGGCAACGCCGACATGTTCGCGATCGTCGCCAACCTCCAGCTCAAGCTGGGCATGCCCGTCCTACCGGAGGGCTGCCTGGAACAGATGGTGCGGGTCTCGCACGCCATCGCCGAGATCGCCAACATCGCCCCCGACACCCACCAGGCCTACGTCGGGGCCGCCGCCTTCGCTCACAAGGCAGGGCTGCACGCGAGCGCGATCAAGGTCGACCCGTTGCTCTACAACCACGTGGAACCCGCCGTGGTGGGCAACGACATGCGGATCCTGGTGACCGAGATGGCCGGCCGGGCCAGCATCGAGCTCAAGAGCCGCGAGCTCGGTCTGGACCTGGCCGGCCATCCGGACGCCCTGTCCCGGGTCACCCGGCGGGTCAAGGAGATGGAGGCCGACGGCTGGTCGTTCGAGGCCGCCGACGCCTCGTTCGAGCTGCTGGTCCGCTCCGAGCTGCCGGATGCCGGGCCGGCCCGGCCGTTCGCGCTGGAGTCGTACCGGGTGATCGTCGAGCACCGCGAGGACGGCGCGGTGGTGTCCGAGGCGACGGTGAAGGTCCGGGTACGCGGCGAGCGGGTGATCGCCACCGCCGAGGGCAACGGTCCGGTCAACGCGCTGGACGAGGCGCTGCGCGTGGGCCTGGCCCGGCACTACCCGGAGCTGCGGGACTTCGGGCTGGCCGACTACAAGGTGCGCATCCTGGAGGGCAGCCACGGCACCGGCGCGGTCACCCGGGTGCTCGTGGAGACCGCCGGCGCCGGCCGGGACTGGACCACGGTGGGCGTGCACCCGAACGTGGTGGAGGCGAGCTGGCACGCGCTCGTCGACGCGCTCACCTACGGCCTGGACCGGTCCCGGGTGGCGGGCGGTACGACCGCCTGACTCAGCCGGCCGGCAGGCGCAGCTCGGCCAGCAGCGCGCGGTGGTCGCTGCCCGGCACCGGAAAGATGCCGGCGGCGCGCACCGCGACGCGCCGGTCCACCAGTACGTGGTCGATGGTGATCGGCGGGATCGGGTCGCCGTCGTACGGGCCCCAGGTGCCGCCGAACCCGGCTCCGGCCGCGTCCGCCGCGTCGGTGTAGCCGGTGGCGATCAGGTCCCGCAGCGCCGCGTGGTCGAGCGTGGCGTTGAAGTCCCCGGCCAGCACACTCAGCCCGCCGTCCGGGGTGGCCGGTGGCTGGGCGCGTTGGTCGGTCCACCAGTCCGGGACCACGTCGAGGGCGTACGGCGCGGCCGGGTGCGCGGACTCCACTCGCAGCGGCGGCGCACCGGGCACCGTCACTGTCGCGTACGCCTGGGCGAAGAAGAAGCCCTGGTTGCGCCGGTGACCGCCGTCGCGCAGCGGGTGGCGGGCGTAGACGCCCGAGCCGGTCGAGCCGACCTCGGGGCTCAACGACCGGTGCGGCAGCAGCGTGGCCAGGCCGAGCCGGTCCAGCTCGGCAGCCAGCGGCGGGGTGAGTTCCTGCACCGTGAGCACGTCCACCCGTCGCGTCCGGACCAGGTCCACCAGCGCGGCCGGGTCGGCCGAGCCGAGGCGCAGGTTGGCGGTGAGCAGGCGTACCGTCGGCCCGTCGGCGGCGGGCGGGCCGCCGGGTATCGCGCGGGGCGCCACCGCGCCGATCAGCGCCAGCGCGGCCAGCACCGCGACCACCGCTGGGGCGCGTCGCCGCAGGGCGAGCGCCGCCACCGCCACCACCGGGGCCACGGCGGCCACGTACGGCGTGAAGGCGATCGCCGGCACCAGCGGACCCCGTTCCAGCCCGGCCAGGCGGACCAGCGCCCACGCGGCGACCGGCGCGACGGCGAGCCAGCACGCGGCCGTGGCCAGGCGTCCGCCCCGGGTGCCGGCCCGGCGCAGCCCCGGCAGGGTGATCATGACGGTCAGGCTACCCGGTGTCGTGTTCCGTGCCGATCCGGCCGGTGCCGCGCCGCTTCGTGCCGTTGCGCCCCGGCTGGGGAGATGCTGCCGGTCCGGCCCGGCCACCACCGCCCAGGGGCCGATAATCCGACGTTTGTCGCAGGCCCGCCACGGGAAGCAAGCACCGTGACGGACATCTCGGACACCCGCGCCAGCGTGCCCAGCCTGGTCGATGCCGACGCGAGCGGCGTCGAGCTGGAACAGACCCTCGTCGAGGTCAAACGCGTGATCGTCGGGCAGGATCGACTCGTCGACCGCCTGCTCACCGCCCTCGTCGCCAACGGGCACTGCCTGCTGGAGGGCGTACCGGGGGTGGCCAAGACGCTGGCGGCGCAGACGCTGGCCACAGTGGTCGGTGGCACGTTCTCCCGCATCCAGTTCACCCCCGACCTGGTCCCGTCCGACATCGTCGGCACACGCATCTACCGTGCCTCCAAGGAGCAGTTCGACGTGGAGCTGGGGCCGATCATGGCGAACCTGGTGCTCGCCGACGAGATCAACAGGGCCCCGGCCAAGGTGCAGTCGGCGCTGCTCGAAGCGATGGCCGAGCGGCAGGTCTCCATCGCCGGCCGGAGCTGGCCGGTGCCGGACCCGTTCCTGGTCCTGGCCACCCAGAACCCGATCGAGTCCGAGGGCGTCTACCAGCTCCCCGAGGCGCAGCGCGACCGCTTCCTGATGAAGGTCGTGGTCGACTACCCGAGCGACGCCGACGAGCTGGCCATCCTCTACCGGATGAGCACCGAGCGCCCCACCGCGCGTACCGTGCTCGACCCGGTCCGGCTGCGCGAACTGCAGCGCCGCGCCACCGACGTCTTCGTCCACCACGCGCTCGCCGAGTACGTGGTCCGCCTCATCCTCGCCACCCGCGACCCGGAGCGCTTCGGCCTGGCCGACGTCGCGCCCCTGCTGGCGTACGGGGCCAGCCCCCGGGCCACGCTCGGCCTGGTGGCCGCCGCCCGCGCCCAGGCGCTCATCCACGGCCGGGACTACGTGCTCCCCGAGGACATCCGGGAACTGGCGGTGGACGTGCTGGCGCACCGGCTCGTGCTCTCCTTCGACGCGATCGCCGACGGCATCTCCGGCGAGGACGTGGTACGCCGCGTGGTCGAGGCGGTGCCGCCGCCCCGGCTGGTGAACGGGCCCACGGAGACGATGTCCGACCTGGCGGCGGCATGACCGGCGCGGCCGAACCCGCGCTCGCCGATCTCGCCCCGGACCAGCGGCTGCGCCGGCTGGAGCTGACGGTGACCCGCCGGCTCGACGGCCTGCTGCACGGCCGGTACCGCGGCCTGCTGCCCGGTCCCGGCAGTGAGGCGGCCGGCAGCCGCGAGTACCGGCCCGGCGAGGACGAGGTACGCCGGATGGACTGGGCGGTGACCGCCCGGACCACGGTTCCGCACGTACGGGAGGTCGACGCGGACCGGGAACTGACCACCTGGCTGCTCGTCGACGCCAGCCCCAGCATGGAGTACGGCACATCCACGCTGGACAAACGGGAACTCGCGGTGGCCGCCGTGGCGGCGATCGGCTTCCTCACCGCCGGAGTCGGCAACCGGCTCGGCGCCCAGGTGCTCACCCCGGACGGGCTGCGCCGGTTCCCGGCCCGCAGCGGGCGTACCCATCTGCTCGGGCTGCTCCGCGCGCTGCTCGGCGCCCCGCGTACCGGCGAGTTGCCGGACTCCGACGGCGCGGGCGCGGCCGGCGCGGGCCGGACGGACGCGCCGCCGGGCCTGGTGGACGGGCTGGACGGTCTCCAGCGCGTGGCCACCCGGCGCGGCCTCGTGGTGATCGTCTCCGACTTCCTCGACGAGCTGCCCGAGGACCCGGACGCCGCGCCGCCGCCCTGGGCCGCGGCGCTGCGCCGCCTCGCGGTACGGCACCAGGTGCTCGCGGTCGAGGTGACCGACCCGCGCGAGCTGGAACTGCCGGACGTCGGCCTGGTCACGCTGGTCGACCCGGAGAGCGGCCGGCGCCGCGAGGTGTGGACCGGCGACCCGGGCCTGCGCGAGCGGTACGCGCGCGCCGCCGCCGAGCAGCGCGACCAGGTACGCCGCACGCTGCGCCGGGCCGGCGCCACCCACCTGGCGCTGTGCACCGACCGGGACTGGTGCGCGGACGTCGTCCGGTACGTGCACGAACAGCGCCGGCTGGCCACCGTGCCGGCCGCGGCCCGCGGAGGTGTCGCATGACCTGGCAGTCACCCGCCCGCCTCTGGCTGCTGCTCGCCGTCGTCGCGCTGGTCGCCGGCTACCTGGTGCTGCAACGGCGGCAGAGCCGGTACGCGGTGCGCTTCACCAACCTGCGCCTGCTCGACCGGGTCGCACCGCGCCGCCCGGCGTGGCGGCGGCACGTCCCGGCGGGCCTGTTCCTCGCCATGCTGGCGTTGCTCGTGGTCGGGTTCGCCCGGCCCGAGGCGGAGGTGCGGGTGCCCCGCGAGCGGGCCACGGTGATGGTCGCGGTGGACGTCTCCACCTCGATGCTCGCCGGTGACGTGGACCCGGACCGGTTGACGGCGGCCAAGGAGGCGGGCCGGCGGTTCGTCGACGGGCTGCCGGACGAGTTCAACGTCGGCCTCGTCGCGTTCGCCGGCAGCGCGGCGGTGCTGGTGCCGCCGAGCACCGACCGGGAGGCGCTGCACGACGGCATCGGGCGGCTGGCCGAGGGCATCACCGGCGTGCAGGGCACCGCCATCGGCGAGGCGATAAGCACCTCGCTCGGCGCGGTCAAGAGCCTGGACGCGACCGCTGCCAAGGATCCGCCGCCGGCCCGGATCATCATCCTCTCCGACGGCGCGAACACCTCCGGCATGGACCCGATGGAAGCCGCCGACCAGGCGGTCGCCGCGAAGGTGCCGGTGCACACCATCTCGTTCGGCACGCCCGGCGGCTCGGTCGACAGGGGCGGCCGGGCGATCCAGGTGCCGGTGGACGGCCAGACGCTGCGGGCGGTCGCCGAGCAGACCGGCGGCGGCTTCCACGAGGCGTCCACCACCGCCGAGCTGAAGGACGTCTACGAGGACATCGGCACCTCGGTCGGCTACCGCACCGAGCGGCAGGACATCTCGGCCCGCTTCATCGGCCTCGGGCTGGTCCTGGCGATGGGCGCCGCGGCCGGCTCGCTGCGGTGGTTCTCCCGGCTGCCCTGACCCGCACCACGACCGCACGACACGTGAGGAGCCAGGCATGGCAGTGCAGACCGGACTCGGCGAGCCACGCGGCCCGTGGTTCGTCTCGCCCGAGCTGGGCCCGGACGGGCGCGGCTACCGGGACGTACCCGGGGGCGGGCCGGAGGCCGGGCGGCGGAGCCTGCGGCACCGGCTGCTGAGCGTGGCGGCGGTGGTGGCGCTCTCCACCGTCTCCGGCGCGGCGGCCGGCACCTGGGCGGCCGACCGGGGCACGCCGGGACCGGCGGCGGCGTCCGCCGCGCCGGTGCCGGCCGAACTGGTCACCGCCGCGGGCAAGACGGTGCCCGGGGTGGTCTCGGTGATGGTCGGGGGCCGCTCCGGCGCGTCCGCGTCCGGCTCCGGGTTCGCCATCGACAACGAGCAGCACATCGTCACCAACGACCACATCCTGGCCCGGGGCGGCGCCGGCGCGGTGACTGTGGAGACCTCGGACGGGCGGCGCTTCCCGGCCGAGGTGGTGGGCCGGGAACCGGCCAGCGACCTCGCGGTGCTCAAGGTGCCCGCGTCGGCCGGGCTGCCGCCGTTGCCGCTGGCCAAGGCGAACTCGACGAGGGTGGGGGAGCCGGTGCTCGCGGTCGGGTCGCCGCTCGGCCTGGCCGGGACCGTCACCGCGGGCATCGTCAGCGCGCTGGACCGGCAGGTGCGGATCGGCAACGGCCGGCACACGGCGGTGCAGACCGACGCCTCGATCAACCCGGGCAACTCGGGCGGGCCGCTGGTGAACGCGCGCGGTGAGGTGGTCGGCGTGAACACGGCGATCGCCACCATCGACGGCAGCGGCTCGATCGGCATCGGCTTCGCCATCCCGATCGACCAGGTCCAGCAGACCGCCGACACCATCATCGGCCGGGGTGGCTGAGCCGCCCGCGTGGTGTCCCGCGCGGGGCCGACCGCCGTCCCGCCCGGGGCGCTGACCTGCACAAGTAGCGCAAGATCGGTGCGAACTGTCGGATATCCGGCGCGCAATGATCGGAGCATGGAAATATTACGCTGAGTATGGATACTGGCGGAGGTGGAGCAAGCTGTCACTGCGGCCCTCCTCCTGGTGGGCCTTGTCATCGGCGCCGGTGTCGGCGCGTCCTACGCGCGTGCGAAGCGTGGCTGGACGGACTACCGGACGGCCCGGACCACAGTCCCCACCGCCCGGCGCAACGCCTGGCTGGCGATCCGGGGCGTGGTCGTCAAGCTCGCCGTGATCGCCCTGCTGCTGTTCGGCGCGGCCGCGTACGCGGCGTCCGGCGGCGGCGAGGAACGGGCCGGACCCACGCCGAGCGCCACCCCCACACCGAGTCGTCGCGCCGGGCGCTAGCCTCGGGGCGTGGACGACGGACTGCGGGTGACCGACCGGCTCGTGGTGCCCGCCGCCGAGCTGCGGGAACGGTTCTCCCGGTCGTCCGGGCCGGGCGGGCAGGGAGTCAACACCACCGACTCGCGGGTGGAGCTGAGCTTCGACCTGGGCGGCTCGCCGAGCGTGCCGGAGGCGTTGCGGGAACGGGCGCTGGCCCGGCTCGCCGGCCGCCTGGTCGGCGGTGTGCTGACGGTGACCGCCAGCGAGCACCGCGCGCAACTGGCCAACCGGGAGGCGGCCCGCGAGCGGATGGCCGCGCTGCTGCGCGAGGCAGTCGCCCCGCCGCCGAAGGCGCGCCGGCCGACCCGACCCTCCCGCGGTGCCAAGGAGCGCCGTCTGGCCGAGAAGAAGCGCCAGTCCCAGCGCAAACGCGACCGCCGGGTGGACGGCGACTGACCGGAAACGGGTTGAGCCGCCGAGCCCCGGGCCGGAGAATCCCGCCACGTGATCGACTTCTCCGTCAAGCCCACGCTCACCGGCGAGCGGGTGGTGCTGCGCCCGTTCCACGACGACGACCTGCCGGCGCTCGCCGAGATCCTGGCCGACCCGGAGGTGGCCCGGCTGACCGGCAGCCCGGCCGGCGAGACGTTCGAGCCGTCCCGGCTGCGGGCCTGGTACGGCACCCGCAACAGCCAGGACGACCGGCTCGACCTCGCGGTGGTGGACCGCGCGAGCGGCGTCTGCGTCGGCGAGGTCGTCCTCAACGAGTGGGACCGGGCCAACGCCGGCTGCAACTTCCGCACCCTGATCGGGCCCGGCGGGCGCGATCGCGGCCTCGGCACCGAGGCGGTCCGGCTGATCGTCGGGTACGGCTTCGAGCAGCTCGGCCTGCACCGCATCGGGCTGGAGGTGTTCGCGTTCAACCCGCGCGCCCGGCGGGCGTACGAGAAGGTGGGTTTCGTCGCCGAGGGGACGCTGCGACAGGTGCTGCGCGACGGCGACGACTGGGTGGACGCCACAGTCATGTCGATCCTCGCCCCGGAGTGGAACGAGCATCGGGGCCACCCGGAGGGTTGAGCCGGAGGCGTCGAAGCGCTTCAATGCATACGGGAGCGTCAGGGCCGTCACCGACCACCACGTCACCGTGACAGGAGTCCCTTCCGCATGTCCCGAAACCCCGTACGCGCCGCGCTGACCGCGCTCGCCGCGCTGCTGCCCGTCCTCGCCCTCGGCCTCGCCCTCACCGCCAACCCGCCCACGGCCGCCGCGGCGGCCACCCCGGTCCGCGTCATGCCGCTGGGCGACTCCATCACCGGGTCTCCCGGCTGCTGGCGGGCGGTGCTCTGGAACCGCCTCCAGTCCACCGGCCACACCGACGTCGACTTCGTCGGCACGCTCGGACCGCAGGGCTGCGGCGTGCCGTACGACGGCGACAACGAGGGGCACGGCGGCTACCTCGCGACGAACGTGGCGAACCAGAACCTGCTGCCCGGCTGGCTGGCCGCCACCCGCCCGGACGTCGTGCTGATGCACTTCGGCACCAACGACGTGTGGAGCAACATCGCGCCCGCCACGATCCTGGCCGCGTACTCGAAACTGGTGGACCAGATGCGGGCCGCCAACCCGGCCATGACCGTGCTGGTCGCGAAGATCATCCCGATGAACCCGGCCAGCTGCCCGGAGTGCGGCCAGCGGACCGTGGCGCTCAACTCGCTGATCGAGGGCTGGGCGGCCGGAAGGACCACAGCCGCGTCGCCGATCGTGGTGGTCGACCAGTGGACCGGGTTCAGCACCGCCACCGACACGTACGACGGCGTGCACCCGAACGCCGCAGGGGACCAGAAGATGTCCGACAGGTGGTACCCGGCGCTGGTCGCCGCGCTGGACCGGACCACGCCGGCCCCGTCGCCCACCGTCAGCCCGTCGCCCACGACGAGCCCGTCTCCGACGACCAGCCCGTCGCCCACCGCCAGCCCGACGCCGGCGCCCGGTGGCTGCACCGCCACCTGGCGCCTCGCCGGCCAGTGGCCGGGCGGCTTCCAGGGGGAGGTGACCGTCCGCAACGGCGGCGCCGCGCCGATCGCCGGCTGGACCGTGAGCCTCCCGCTCACCGGCGGCCAGCGGATCAGCCAGGCGTGGAGCGCGGACGTGACGCAGAGCGGAACCACAGTGACCGCCCGGAACGCGAGCTGGAACGGCGCCCTGGCCCCGGCCGCCCAGACCACGTTCGGGTTCCTGGCCGACGGTGCCGTCCCGAACCCGGTGCCGGCGCTGACCTGCGCCGCGAACTGATCCCCGCGCCGGCCGGTCCCGCGCTCAGCGGTGGCCGGCCGGCACGGCCCGGTCCAGCCCGGCCAGCAGCCGGGCCCGCAACCCGGCGGCGCGCTCGGCGAACTCGCGCTGGGCGGCGGCATACTCGGCCCGGCCCTCCGGCGTCTCCACCCGCACCGGCGGGTAGCCCAGGTCGGCCAGGTCGTACGGGCTGGCCCGCATGTCCAGCGCCCGGATCTCCCGGGCCAGCGCGAAACAGTCCGCCACCAGCTCCGACGGCACCAGCGGCGACAGCTTGTAGGACCACTTGTAGAGATCCATGTTGGCGTGCAGGCAGCCCGGCTGCTCCAGCGCGTGCTGACCCTCCCGGGTCGGCTGGAGCACGTTCAGCGGCCGGGCCGGCGCGGTGAAGAAGCGGAACGCGTCGAAGTGGCTGCACCGCACGCCGCGCTCCTCGACCACCGCCGCCGTCGCCGCCGGGCTCAGCCGGAGCGGCCAGGCGTTGTGCCGCACCTGCTCCTGGGTCTGCCGGTAGACCATCGCCCACTCGTGCATGCCGAAACAGCCAAGCTGCGCCGGGCGTGCGGCGGTCGCCGCGAGCAGCGTACGGATCCAGGCGATCGACTCGGCGCGCCGCGCGCGTACCCGATCGGTGTCCAGGGTGAGCCCGGCGGCGCTCGCGGTGTAGTCCGGGCCGAAGACGGCCGCGTCGGCGTCGCGCAGCACCACTCCCGCACCCGGGTGCCAGCGGCGCAACTGCGCCGGGCGGTGCGAGTAGTAGGTGAACAGGAAGTCCTCCACCGGGTGCTTCACCCCGGCGCGGCGGCGGGCCAGATGCGGCGTCAGCCAGGCGTCCACCCGCGCCTCGTGGGCGTGCCTGCGCGCCTGCCAGTCGGCCAGGTCGAGCGCGGGGGCGAGGGCGGCGGTCACACACCCCAGGGTACGACCGCCGCCCGTGCCCGGATCACGCCACGTCCACCCGCACGCCCGCGGAGAAGACGCCGCTGCGCAGCTCCAGCCGCTTCGGCGGCTCGTCGCCGCGCATCATGAACACCAGCGGCAGCAGCACCCGCCGCCCGGCGGTGACCGGCTGGGCGAAGACGTCCCGGCCCAGGTTCGCCACCCGGGTCGCGTCCTCGTCGGCGGCCACCCAGTTCCCGCTGGGCAGGTACGCGCGCTGCAACTGCCCGTGCCAGGTCTGGTCCTCGGACGTGAGGTTGCGCACCCCGATCGTGGCCAGGCACGGCCGGCCGCCGCCGGCCGCCGGCGGCAGCACGTCGGCGCCGCAGCTCAGCCGGTAGACGGTGAACTCGAACGCGTTCTCGCGCAGCGGCTGGCCCAGCGCGCCGGTGACGCTGTTGCCCACCCACGCCCCGCTCGTCGGCTGCTTGGTGGTGTCCATCGCGGCCACCCGCTGCGTGGCCGACCAGGCCGCCGCGCCGACCACGCCGGCGAGCACCGCCGCCGCCACGCCGACCACGAGCCAGACCGGCGGCCTTCCACGGCGGCTCGCAGGCGACGGAACGGACGCCCGCGGATAGACGGTGCCCCGCTGGACCGGCCCCTGGCCCGGTCCGCCTCCGCTCGGCATGCCGCGGCCGGGCACGCCGCCTGCGGGGGCGCCGGTGGGCATCGCGCCGCTTCCGGGCGTACCGGTGTGCGCCGTCGTGCCGCGGACCACGGCGCCGGGCGCGGCGCTACCCGCCGCCGTGCGCCGGCGGCGCCGGACCACCCACCACAGCACGCCGGCGGTGACCACCAGCAGCGCGGTGAACGCGGCGAGCAGCACCGGCGGCCGCCGCCAGGCCGGGGCGGCGGTGATCTGGGCCGCCGGAGCCGTCGCGGCACCCACCCAGATGGCCGTGGCGCAGTCGAACGGGCGCGTGCCGTCCGTGCCGTAGACGCAGGTGGGCGCGGTCACCGAGCGGCCCGGGCCGGGAACCGACAGCGCGGTGTGCAACGTGGTGGTGCTCTTGGCCGGCAGCCGCAGCCGCCAGGTCACCTCCCCGGCGCTTGCCCCGGCGGGCCGGGTGGTCCGCCCACCGCCGGTCACGGTGGTGGCCCGCGACCCGTTCGGCAGCTCCTGCCGGACCATCGTCTCGACGGGTGCCGTGCCGGCGTTGCGGACCTCGATCCGGTACCCCGGCGCCGGGGTGCCCGACGCGCCCACCGCCACGCTGACCGGTGGCATCGTCGGCCGGACCTGAGCCGGGCCGGTGGTCGGCACCGCCGGGGGCACCGCCGGCACGCCGGTCGGGATCGGGGTGGCCGCGGCACCGCGGACGACCGCCGCGGGCGGGGCCGGATGGGCGGGGGCGGCGGCCGCGCGGGGCGTCGCCGGGGACAGCGCCGGTACGGCGGCGATGACGCCGAGGCAGTTCACGAGCACTGCCAGGGCCCTGTGGTGTCGTCTCGATGCAGGCATACCAACGAACCTCCGGACCCGAAGCTATGGGCCGGGGGCCGCCGGGCGGGTACGAAGCCGCCATTCCCGCCACGTCCGGCGCGATCGCGCGTACCCTGCCCGGCTCGTGCCGGTCCGGGGCCGGTGGCGGCCGGTGCGGGGCGGGGCGCGGCGGCCGGGGCATGCCGCCTGTCACCGGGCGCAGCCGGGCGGGGATAGATTGGCCGGGTGCGTATCGCTCGTTTCGCTCATGCCAAGGGAATGTCGTTCGGGGTCGTCGAGGGCGAGCCGGAGGCCGGGCCGCAGGGCCTGACCATCGCCGAGATCGAGGGCCACCCGTTCGGACAGATCCAGTTCTCCGGCGCCCGCTGGGCGCTCTCCGACGTCCGGCTGCTGTCACCGATCCTGCCCAGCAAGGTGGTCTGTGTCGGCCGTAACTACGCCGAGCACGCCGCCGAGCACGGCAGCGAGGTGCCGAAGGAGCCGCTGCTCTTCCTCAAGCCGTCCACCTCGGTGATCGGCCCGCGCGACGCCATCCGGCTGCCGATCTTCTCCAAGCAGGTCGAGCACGAGGCGGAACTGGCCGTGGTGATCGGCGCCCCGGGCGCCCGCCGGGCCGACCGGGCCGCCGCGGAGCGGGCCATCTTCGGCTACACCTGCGCCAACGACGTGACCGCGCGGGACCTCCAGCGCTCCGACGGGCAGTGGACCCGCGCCAAGGGCTTCGACTCGTTCTGCCCGATCGGGCCGTGGATCACCACCGGGCTCGACGTCAGCGACCTGGAGATCCGCTGTGAGGTGGGCCGCAACCCGGAGGAGATGGAGGTACGCCAGATCGGCCGGACCAAGGACATGGTGTTCGACGTACCGGGGCTGGTGTCGTACATCTCGCACGTCATGACGCTGCTGCCCGGCGACGTGGTCCTGACCGGCACGCCGGCGGGGGTTAGCCCGCTCACCGAGGGGGATACCGTCACCGTGCGCATCCAGGGGATCGGGGAGCTCAGCAACCCTGTCGTCCCGGTCGCCTGATTCGGTCCGATGCCTCGTTTCCGCTGGTCAGGTGGGTTTCGAGGGGTTGGATTTGGCCTGTCGGCACCGGGAGGGTAAAGTTCATTCCCGGCGCCGCAAGGGGCCAATGGGGTATGGGGTAATTGGCAGCCCGACTGATTCTGGTTCAGTTAGTCTAGGTTCGAGTCCTGGTACCCCAGCGCAACCGAGGTTTCGCGAGAATCCTCGGCCGCTGGACTCCGGCAGCTCACACTGTCGGAGTGCAATGAAGGTTCTGGCCCCGTCGTCTAGCGGCCCAGGACGCCGCCCTCTCAAGGCGGTAGCGCCGGTTCGAATCCGGTCGGGGCTACAGCACCGACAGCCCGTCCCGTCTTCCGGGGCGGGCTTTCTGCTGTCCGGCCCACGTGCGCAGGGGGTGACCCCCTCCGCGTGACGCCGGACGCGATGCCGCTAGACTACTGCCGCGCCGCCCGGCAGGGCGGTGAAGCACGAAAAGTGCCTGGCCCCGTCGTCTAGCGGCCCAGGACGCCGCCCTCTCAAGGCGGTAGCGCCGGTTCGAATCCGGTCGGGGCTACGTTCATCGAACGGCCCGTCTCGCGTCGAGCGAGGCGGGCCGTTCCGCATTCCCGCCCTTCCCCGCCCTGCTCCGTTGATCATGAAGGTAGCGGCAGTCGGGGAGATCAAAAATGCCGCTAGCTTCATGATCAACGCGAGGGGTGGGGTGGGTCAGAGGCCGGAGAGGCGCTGGCCGGCTCGGACGACGGCCATGGCGTGGCGCTCGCCGGGGCGGCGGCCGAGGCGCTCGATCGGGCCGGAGATGCTGATCGCGGCGATCACCCGGCCGGTGCGATCGCGGATCGGCGCTGAGACGCTTGCCACACCCGCCTCCCGCTCGGCGACGCTCTGCGCCCAGCCGCGCCGCCGCACCTCGGCCAGCGTGCGGCCGGTGAACTTGGAGCGGGGGAGCAGCGGCATGACCGCCTCCGGCGGCTCCCAGGCCAGCAGGATCTGCGCCGCCGAACCGGCGGTCATCGGCAGCACCGAGCCGACCGGGACGGTGTCCCGCAGGCCGCTCGCGCGCTCGGCGGCGGCCACGCAGATCCGCTCGTCGGCGCGGCGCAGGTAGAGCTGGGCGCTTTCGCCGGTGGCGTCCCGTAGCGCGGCGAGCAGCGGCTCGGCGGCGGTCAGCAGCACGTCCGGCGCCGCGTTCGCCAGCTCGCCCAGGCGTGGACCCGGGCGCCAGCGCCCCTGGGTGTCCCGGACGAGCATCCGGTGGATCTCCAGCGCCTGCGCCAGCCGGTGCGCGGTGGCCCGGGGCAGCTTGGTGCGTTCAACGAGTTCGGCCAGGCTGGCGCCGTCGACACAGGCGGCCAGGATGACCACCGCCTTGTCGAGAACGCCGACACCGCTCATACTGTGTCCCACAAGCCGAAATTTACCTCCCAGAATTTAGGATGTCCAGATGGTGGGAGTCACTCAACCGAGGACCCTGGCCGAGAAGGTCTGGGACGCACACGTGGTCCGCTCCGCCGCCGGCGAGCCGGACCTGCTCTTCATCGACCTGCACCTGCTGCACGAGGTGACCAGCCCGCAGGCGTTCGACGGGCTGCGTCTGACCGGGCGCGGGGTCCGCCGTACCGACCTGACGATCGCGACCGAGGACCACAACACCCCGACCGGGTACGACGACCCGGCGTTCCGCTCCCGGCGCGGCGACCTGCTCACGATCGCGGACCCCACCTCCCGCACCCAGATCGAGACGCTGCGCCGCAACTGCGCCGAGTTCGGCATCCGCCTGCACCCGCTGGGCGACGAGAACCAGGGCATCGTGCACGTCATCGGCCCGCAGCTCGGCCTCACCCAGCCCGGCATGACGATCGTGTGCGGCGACTCGCACACCGCCACTCACGGCGCGTTCGGGGCGCTGGCGTTCGGCATCGGCACCAGTGAGGTCGAACACGTCCTGGCCACGCAGACGCTGCCCCAGGCCCGCCCGAAGACCATGGCGGTGAACGTCGTCGGCGAGCTGGCGCCCGGCGTCACCGCAAAGGACCTGGTGCTCGCGCTGATCGCGCAGGTCGGCACCGGCGGCGGGCGCGGCCACATCGTCGAGTACCGGGGCGAGGCGATCCGCGACCTCTCGATGGAGGGGCGGATGACGATCGCGAACATGTCCATCGAGTGGGGCGCCAAGGCGGGCATGATCGCGCCGGACGAGACCACGTTCGCGTACCTGAAGGGGCGGCCCAACGCGCCCCAGGGCGACGACTGGGACGCGGCGCTGGAGTACTGGCGGACGCTGCCCACCGACGAGGGAGCGACCTTCGACACCGAGGTCACGCTCGACGCGAGCCGGATCACGCCGTTCGTCACCTGGGGCACCAACCCCGGGCAGGGCTTGCCGCTGGGCGCCACGGTGCCGGACCCGGAGGAGTTCGTCACCGAGCCGGAGCGGGTCGCCGCCCGGCGCGCGCTGGCGTACATGGACCTCACCCCGGGCACCCCGCTGCGCGACCTCGCGGTCGACGTGGTGTTCGTCGGCTCCTGCACGAACGGCCGCCTGGAGGACCTGCGGGCCGCCGCCGAGGTGCTGCGCGGGCGGCGGGTCGCCGACGGCGTACGCATGCTGGTGGTCCCGGGCTCCGCCGCGGTCCGGGAGGCGGCCGAGATTGAAGGGCTGGACAAGGTCTTCACCGACGCCGGCGCGGAGTGGCGCTTCGCCGGCTGTTCGATGTGCCTGGGCATGAACCCGGACACCCTGAAGCCGGGCCAGCGCTCCGCCTCGACCTCCAACCGCAACTTCGAGGGACGGCAGGGCCGGGGCGGGCGTACGCACCTGGTGTCCCCGCCGGTCGCCGCCGCCACCGCGGTGGTCGGCCGCCTGGCCGCTCCCGCCGACCTGTAGAAGGGCAGCCGAGAGATGGACAAGTTCACCACCCACACCGGCACCGCCGTGCCGCTGCGCCGATCCAACGTGGACACCGACCAGATCATCCCGGCGGTGTACCTCAAGCGGGTGACCCGGACCGGTTTCGCCGACGGGCTGTTCAGCGCGTGGCGGGAGGAGCAGTCATTCGTGCTCAACGATCCCGCCCATTCGGGCGCGTCGATTCTCATCGCCGGTCCCGAGTTCGGCACCGGGTCCTCCCGGGAGCATGCCGTCTGGGCGCTGCGGGACTGGGGCTTCCGGGCCGTCATCTCGCCTCGCTTCGGCGACATCTTCCGGGGCAACTCGCTCAAGGAAGGCCTCCTTCCGGTAGAGCTGGAATTGAAGGCCGTGGAAGAACTCTGGGACCTCGTGGAATCGGAGCCGAGCACTCCGATCACTGTCGACCTCGCCGCCCGCCAGGTCCGCGCCGGGGATGCCACCTGGGCCTTCCCGCTGGACGACCACAGCCGCTGGCGGTTGATGGAGGGCTTGGATGACATTGGACTCACCCTCCGGCACGAGGCCGAGATCAGTGCCTTCGAGGCGTCCCGGCCGTCGTTCCTGCCGTCGGTAGCCTGACCCCAGACCGCTTCTCGCCCCCACCGGATGCATCCGGTGGGGGCGAATCCGTTGCGACACAAGGGCTTTTTTCCACCGAATGTTTGTGTCCAGGCAGCACAGGGCATACCGTGCGCGCAGAATGGCTCGCGTCGAGTCAGTTGCACAATCGGGAGGAAGTCGTGAACAAGGCCGAGCTCATCGAGGCGCTCGCCGTTCGCCTGGGGGACCGGAAGACGGCGACGGCCGCGCTCGACGCGGTTCTCGCTGAGGTCCAGGCGGCGGTCACCAAGGGCGAGAAGGTGGCGATCACCGGTTTCGGAGCGTTCGAGAAGCGCGTCCGGGGAGCCCGAACAGCGCGCAATCCGCGAACCGGCGAGGCGGTGAAGGTCAAGAAGACCTCCGTCCCGACGTTCCGGGCCGGCGCGGGCTTCAAGGAGATGGTGGCCAGCGGCAAGGTGCCGAAGGACACCGCCGCGGCGAAGAAGACCACCGGGGCCGCGAAGGCCACGGCGGCGAAGACCACCGGCGCCGCGAAGAAGACCACCGGCGCCGCGAAGAAGACCACGGCGGCGAAGGCCACCAAGACCACCGCGACCAAGAAGGCCGCGCCGGCGAAGAAGGCCGCCGCGACCAAGACCACGGCGGCGAAGAAGACCACGGCGGCGAAGTCCACCGCGGCGAAGAAGACCACCGCCGCCAAGAAGACGACCGCGGCGAAGTCCGCCACGGCCAAGAAGACGACGGCGGCCAAGAAGGCGCCCGCGAAGAAGGCGCCGGCCAAGAAGGCCGCCACCCGGCGCTGACCGGACGACCCACGAAAGGGCGCCCACCGTTCGCGGTGGACGCCCTTTCGCATGGGTACGCGTTGACCGCCCGGCGCCCCGCGCCGCAGAATCGCCGTGCCGAACACCCCCGTCGGTCACGAGAAGAGGCGCCCCGTGCGGCACCGTCACCTCTCCACCCTGGCGCTCGCGCTGGGCATCGCGGTCCTGCTGGACGTGCTGCGGGTCTGGCTGCCCTCGGTCATCACCCTGTTCGGGCGGGCCGCCGAGACGCCCGCCGAGCTGCTCGGCGCGTTCGCGCTCGGCTGGTTCCTGCTCGCCCTCGCCGCGCCCACCCTGGTCCGCCGTGCCGGTTCCGGCCCGGTCGGACTCGTCGCCGCGGGTGTGCTGGCGGCGGCCCGGCTGGCGCTCACCGCGCAACCCGGCGGCCCGGCCCAGCTCTGGCTCGCCTGCGCCGGGCTGCTCGCCGGCCTGGTCTGGCTCGCCGCCGTCGCCGCGTCGGTGCCCCGCCCGGCCGCCGGTCTGGCGCTCGGCCTTGCCGGCAACGCGGTCGGGCACGCCCTGCTGGGCACCGAGGATCTGGTGTGGCGCGGCGGCGCGCTCGGCTGGAGCCTGAGCGCCCTGCTGGTGGCGGCGTTCCTGGCCGCGTCCACGGTGGCGCGGCGTCGGCGGCCGGCCGCGTCGGCGGGCGTGGGGGACGGTGACGCCGCCCCGCACATGCGTACCCCGGGCCGGCGGGCCTGGCTGCTGTGCGGGCCGGCACTGTTGCTGGCCAGCCAGGTGGCGCTGGCCCCGGCGCTGTGGAACGCCGCCGCCGGCACCGGATCGCCCGACTTCCCCGGACTCGCCCGCCCTGGTAACGGAGTCCTGCCGGGCGCGTTCGCGGTGCTGCTGTTCCTGGCGACGGCGTTGTTCCGGGCGCCGCTGCGCCTGGCCCGGGTGGTGTGGCCGTTGGCGCTGCTCGCCGGTTCGGTGCTGTTCGTGACCGGGCGCCTCGTCCCGGCGTACCTGCTCACCGCCGCCGGTCTCGGCGGCTGCCTGGCGCTCGCCGACTCGGCCGCCGCCGACGAGCGGCCCGCCGGCGACGTGCGGGCGGGGGCGCGGCGCGGGCGGGCGGCGGCGCTCGGGATGCTGGTGTTCGCGGTGGCCACGGTGGCCTACTACGCCGCCTACGACCTGGGGTACCCCAACGGGTGGGCACCGGTGGCCACGGCCCTCCTGGTGGCTCTGGTGGCGGTCGGCGCGTCCCTCCGGTCCGTCCCGGCGGTGCCTGGCGCGACGTCATCCGCCCCGGTGCTGCCCACCCTGGTCCGGGTGGCGGCCCTGGGCGGCCTGACCGCGCTGGCCGGGCTCGCCGCCACACTGCACGTGCCACCGACAAACGCCCGGGCCGCCACCGCACCGGCGGCGGTGCGGGTGGCCGCGTACAACATCCGGATGGGATTCGGCCTGGACGGCCGGCTGGACCTGGACGCGGTGGCCCGGGAGTTGCACGGCTCGGACGTGATCCTGCTCAGCGAGGTCGACCGGGGCTGGTGGCTCAACGGCGGCCACGACACGCTGGCGCTGCTGGCCGGGCGGCTGGGAATGCCGTACGTCTTCGCGCCCGCCGCCGACCCGGTCTGGGGCGACGCGGTGCTCAGCCGCTTCCCGGCGCGCTCCGGGCAGACCCGGCGGCTGACCGCGCACGGTGCGCCGACCGGTGCGCAGGCTCTCGGCGTCACGCTCGACCTCGGCGGCCGGGAACTGGCTGTGGTGGCCACGCACCTGCAACCGCCGCCCGGCCGGGATCCGGTCGAGCAGGCACGCGAGGTGGCCGAGTTCGCCCGCCGGTACGCGAACGGCCGTCCACTCGTGGTCGGCGGCGACCTGAACACCGAGCCGGACGATCCGGCGTTCGCCGAGTTCACAGGCGCGGGTCTGGTGGACGCGCTGGCTCCGGCCCGGCCGCTGCGGACCAGCCCGGCCGACGATCCGCGCACCCAGATCGACCACGTCTTCGTCTCGCCGGGCCTGACCGCCGCCGAGGTACGCGCGCCGCGCACCGGGGCCAGCGACCACCTCCCGGTGACGCTCACCGTCACGCTGCCCTGAGCCGACGCCGCACGACCCGGAGCCCGCCGCGACAACGGGCGTCGGCCGCGGCCCGCCGCGACAACAGGCGTCGGCCGCGGCCCGCCTCACAACCGGTCGGGGAGGACCAGCCGGTCACCGGCGAACGGCAGCAGCCAGCCGCCGCCCTTGGCGGTGGTGAAGTCGTCGTCCACGCGGCCGGTGAGCCGTTCCAGCGCGCCCGGGATCACCTTGCCCTGGCTGCACACCGCCGCCGTCCCGACAGCCTGGGCCAGCGCGGTCAGCCGCGCCGCGGCGGCCAGCGCGCACTCCTCGGCCTGCTGGCCCGGCACCGGCTCGTCGAAGTCGCCGCAGACCTCGATCGGCAGGTCCAGGCGGGCCGCCGCCGGGTCCAGCGTCTGCACGCAACGCCGGGCCGAGGCGGAGAACAGGTGCGCCGGGCGCACCAGCGTCACCAGCGGGACCAGTGCCCGCGCCTGCGCCCAACCCTGCTCGTCGAGGGGGCGGCCGTGGTCCGGGCCGGTCCAGGTGCCGCGCCTGCCGGCGTGCGCGTGGCGGACCAGCAGCACCGTCGCGGTGACCGGCGGCAGCGCCGCGAACGCCGCGATCACCTCGGCGTCGTGCGGGTAGTCGACCCGGCGTACCGCGTCGTCGACCGGGAACCAGGCCACGTCGTCGACCTCGGTGCCGGGCTGGAAACCGCCGGCGCCGACGGCCCGCATGGACCAGTAGTCGACCGCCTTGGCGCGGCCCTCGCTGCGGTAGCGGACGGTGGGCAGGCGTACCTGCGGAACGGCGCGGACGTCGCTCTCCTCGGCCACCTCGCGGACGGCGGCCACGAGCGGGTGCTCGCCGCGATCCAGCTTGCCCTTCGGCAGCGACCAGTCGCCGTACCGGGGGCGGTGCACCAGGCACACCTCGACGCCGGCCGGACCCGGGCGCCACACCACGCCGCCGGCGGCCCGGATCCGTACCGGTTCGTCGTCGCTCACCCGCTCACCGTATGTCCGCCCGCCACGCGCCACGGTCCGCTCAGTCCGCCCTTCCGCCGACCCGGCGCAGCAACAGATCCTGAAGGTGGGTGAGCGCCGTGTCGCCGTCCCCGGCGCGGCGGTGCCAGGTGCCGTCCGCGGCCAGCTCGAACGCGTCCACGCCGGGATCGAACGCGGCGGTGAGTACGTGGTCCAGCTCGGCCCGGGCCACCGGGTCGCTCACCTGCACCAGCGCCTCCACCCGGCGGTCCAGGTTGCGGTGCATCAGGTCGGCCGAGCCCATCCAGAACTCGGCGTCGCCCTTGTTGCCGAACCGGAAGATCCGGGAGTGTTCCAGGAACCGGCCGAGGATCGAACGGACCCGGATGTTCTCCGACAGCCCCGGCACGCCCGGCCGCAGCGTGCACATGCCCCGGATCAGCAGGTCCACGTGCACGCCGGCCCGCGACGCGCGGTAGAGCGCGTCGGTGATCTCCTCGTCCACCAGGGAGTTCACCTTGAACTGCACCAGCCCGGGCATGCCCAGCCGGACGTGTCCGATCTCCCGGTCGATGCGCTCGATCAGGCCGCTGCGGATGCCCTGCGGCGCCACCAGCAGCCGCCGGAACGCGGTCTGCCGGCTGTAGCCGGTGAGCACGTTGAACAGGTCGGTCAGGTCGGCGCCGATCTCCGGGTCGGCGGTGAGCATGCCGAAGTCCTCGTAGAGCCGGGCCGTCTTCGGGTGGTAGTTGCCGGTGCCGATGTGGCAGTAGCGGCGGATCTGGTTGCCCTCCTGGCGTACCACCAGCGCGGTCTTGCAGTGCGTCTTGAGCCCCACCAGGCCGTACACCACGTGGCAGCCGGCCCGTTCCAGCGTGCGCGCCCAGCCGATGTTCGCCACCTCGTCGAAGCGCGCCTTCAGCTCGACCAGCACCACCACCTGCTTGCCGGCGGCGGCCGCGTCGACCAGCGCGTCCACGATCGGGGAGTCGCCGCTGGTGCGGTAGAGCGTCTGCTTGATGGCGAGCACGTTCGGGTCGGCCGCCGCCTGCTCGACGAAGCGCTGCACGCTCGTGGCGAACGAGTGGTACGGGTGGTGCACCAGCACGTCGCCGTCGCGCAGCGTGGCGAAGACGCTGCGCGGCACCTCACCCTCGGCCAGCCGCGGGTGGGTGGCCGGCACGAACGGCGGGTCCTTCAGGTCGGGCCGGTCGGCCTCGCCGTAGACCTGCCAGAGCGCGGACAGGTCGAGCAGGCCGCGCACGCGCAGCACGTCGTGGCCGTCCATGTCCAGCTCGCGGACCAGCAGCTCAAGCATGCGGTCGGAGACGGAGGCGGCGACCTCCAGGCGTACCGGCGGGCCGAACCGGCGCCGGGCCAGTTCCCGCTCCAGCGCCTGGAGCAGGTCCTCGTCGCGGTCCTCGTCCACCTCCACCTCGGCGTTGCGGGTCACCCGGAACAGGTGGCACTCGACCACCTGCATGCCGGAGAACAGCTGGCCGAGGTGCACCGAGATGAGGTCCTCCACCGGCAGGAACCGCACGCCCGGCTGGTCGCGGTGCACCCGGACGAACCGGGGCACGTTGTTCGGCACCTTGACCCGGGCGAACAGCTCCGAGCCGCCGTCCGGGTCGCGTACCGACACGGCCAGGTTCAGCGACCGGCCGGAGATGTACGGGAACGGGTGCGCCGGGTCGACCGCCAGCGGGGTGAGCACCGGAAAGATGTGTTCCCGGAACCACGTGCGCAGCCGTTCCCGCTCGGCGTCGTCCAGGTCGCTCCAGCGCAGTATGCGAATGTCCTCGGCGGCGAGCTTCGGCAGCACGTCGTCGACCAGGCAGGCGGCGTGCCGGGCGACCAGGCCGGCGGCCTTCTCGGTGATGAGTTCGAGCTGGGTGCGCAGCGGCAGCCGGTCACCGCCGCGTACCGGCAGGCCGGCGGAGAGCCGCCGCTTCAGCCCGGCCACCCGGACCATGTAGAACTCGTCCAGGTTGCTGGCGAAGATTGCCAGGAACTTCGCCCGTTCCAGCAGCGGGGTACGCGGATCCTCGGCGAGCGCCAGCACCCGGGCGTTGAAGTCGAGCCAGGACAGCTCCCGGTTGAGGAAGCGGTCCTCCGGCAGCGGCGGCGCGGCCCGCGGGCCGGCGTCCGCAGCGGTCTCGTCGGCCGGGCCGGGACCCTCCACCGGGTCGAGCGGCTCGTCCAGCCCGGTCGCGCCGGCCGCGTCCGGATCGGCGCCGAGGCGCTCCTCCGGGGGCCGGGTCGGGCGGAACCGCCCGTCCTGGCCGCGGGTGGGGCTGCCGTTGCGGGGCGTGCCGGGGTCGAGGATCGGCGGCGGGCTGTCGGGGTGCTCGCGAGGGGTGCTCACCACCTCATGATTCCCCGAAGAGGGTGAACGGAAAATGAACTCGGGCCAGGTTGTTCACGCCATCGTCGGCAGGGTGACCCGGACCACCTCGCCGTCGGCGTCCCGCTCGATCCGGACGCGCTGCCCCAAACGGAGCAACCGCAGCCCGGAGGCGTCGAACGCGCGGGCCGGGAACGCCAGTTCGGTGCCGTCGTCGAGCAGCAGCACGCCGCTGCGGGTCGACGCGTCGTAGGTCGCCACCGTGCCCTGCATGCCAGCACCGTACCGGACCGCTCCGGCGACCCGGTCCAGCAGCGCGGCGGTGTGCGGCCCCACGCCCAGCCCGGCGGCGTCGGCCAGGTCGGCCGGGGTGTCCACGTCCCGGCGCAGGCTGGGCCAGTCGCCGGCCAGCGGCAGCGCCCCGCTCGCCGCGTGCGCGGCGGCCGAGCCCGGCCCGAAGCAGGGCGCCAGCGCCGCCCCGGTGGGCGCGGCCAGCAGCACCGTGCCTGCGCCCGGGGCGTCCGCCACGAATCCGCGTACCCCGTGAGTGGCCCGCAGCGCGGCGGCCAGCTCGGCCGGTCGCAGCGCCGGCAGGTCGGCGGTCAGGCCGGCCACGGCGGCGCGCGGCCCGGCCGCTGCCGCGCCGTGCCGGAACGCCGCGTTCAGCCCGCCGCCGGGGTCGCCGACGACGCGGGCGCCGGCCGCGCCGGCCGCCGCGCTCACCCGCGGGTCGTCGGTGACCACGAGCACCCCGGCGACCGCCGGGCACGCCCGCACCGCGCGCAGCGTGTCGGCCGCCAGGGCCAGCGCCAGCTCCTCATGGGGTACGCCGGGCAGCGCGCCCCGCAGCCGGCTCTTCGCCGCCGGAAGGCGCTTCACCGGCGTCACCACGGTCCAGCGGGCCTCAGACACGCCGACCATCCTGCCAGCGGAGAGCGCCGGTACCCGCACTGGCCGCAGCGGGGGCGAACAGGCATGATTCTGTCCCGGGGCGCGTGGCGGATCGAGGAGGCACAGTGGCACGGCGGAGGCTGGGGTTCTGGCGACGGCTCGCCGTGGTGCTGGTGAAGCCGCTGATGACGGTCTGGACCCGGCGCGCCTGGCGGGGCATGGAACACCTGCGCCACGACGGCGGCGTGATCCTCGTGCCCAACCACATCTCGCACGCCGACCCGCTCGTGGTCGCGCACTTCGTCTACGACGCCGGGCGCTGGCCGCGCTTCCTCGGCAAGGCGAGCGTGTTCCGGGTGCCGGTGGTCGGCTGGATCCTGCACCGGTGCCAGCAGATCCCGGTCGAGCGCGACACCGTCGAGGCGGTCAAGTCGCTGGACAAGCTGGTCGCCGCGCTGGCCGAGGGGGGCGCGGTGGTGATCTACCCGGAGGGCACCACCACCCGCGAGCCGGACCTGTGGCCGATGAAGGGCAAGACCGGCGCGGCCCGGCTGGCGCTGGCCACCGGCGCCCCGGTGGTCCCGATCGCCATGGTGGGCCCGGAACGGATGTTCGACCCGCGTACGGCCCGGTTCGGGCTGCGCCCGCGTACCCCGGTGACGGTGATCGCCGGGCCGCCGGTGGACCTGAGCCCCTGGGCAGGCGCCACGCCGACCCGGCCGATCCTGGAGGAGATGACGGACACCATCATGCTGCGCATCCGGGATCTGGTCGCGGAGATCCGCGGCGGCACGCCACCGCCGCTGTGGCAGCGGCCCGCCCGCACCGGCATCCGGGAGGTCACCGAATGAGCGGGCACGTCGCCGTGCTGGGCGCCGGTTCCTGGGGGACCGCGTTCGCCAAGATCCTCGCCGACGCCGGGCGGGACGTCACGGTCCTGGCCCGCCGGGCCGCCGTGGCCGAGGCGATCCGGACCGGGCGGCACAACCCGGAGTACCTGCCCGGCGTGCGGCTGCCCGAGCGGGTGACCGCGACCGGCGACGCCGCCGAGGCGATCGAGGGCGCCGAGGTGGTGGTGCTGTCGGTGCCGTCGCAGACGCTGCGCGGCAACCTCGGCGACTGGACGCCGTACCTGGCGCCGGACGCCACGCTGGTTTCGCTGATGAAGGGCATCGAGCTGGGCACCACCAAGCGGATGAGCCAGGTGATCATGGAGACCGCCGGGGTGCCCGCCGACCGGGTGGTGGTCGTCTCCGGGCCCAACCTGGCCCCGGAGATCGCCGCCGAGCAGCCGGCCGCCACAGTGGTCGCGGGCACCGACAGCCGGCGGACCGCGCTGGTGCAGGCGTCCATCCGCACCCCGTACCTCCGCCCGTACACGAACGACGACGTGATCGGCTGCGAGCTGGGCGGCGCGGTGAAGAACGTGATCGCCCTGGCGTACGGCATCGCCACCGCGATGGGCTTCGGCGACAACACCCGGGCCATGCTGATGACCCGCGGCCTGGCCGAGACCGCCCGGCTGGGCGTGGCGCTCGGCGCCGACCCGATCACGTTCGCCGGGCTGGCCGGCATGGGTGACCTGGTCGCCTCCTGCTCGTCGCCGATGGCCCGCAACCGCACCTTCGGCGAGCACCTGGGGCGGGGGGAGACGCTGGAGCAGGCCCAGGCGGCCACCCGGCAGACCGCCGAGGGCGTCAAGAGCTGCCTGGCCATCCGTGACCTGGCCCGGGCGCACGGGGTGGAGATGCCGATCACCGAGCAGATCGAGCGGATCTGCCACGAGGGGATGGATCCGCGCCTGGCGGTGGACGCGCTGATGAGCCGTACCGCCAAGCCCGAGTCGTACGAGTGAGGGGAGCCGGGATGGGCAGCGAGCACTGGGGCGACGGCACGCGCAGCGTGCACGCCGGGCTGCCGGACGCCGTACCCGGGCAGCCGTTCCTGCCCGGCCCGGTCTTCGCCGCGCCGTACCACCTGGATCCGGAGCGCGGCCCGTCGGCGGCGACGGACGAGTACGGGCGGCCGGACAACCCCACCCGGCGGCTGCTGGAGACCGCTGTCGGCGAGCTGGAGGGCGGCGACTGCCGGGTCTTCGCCAGCGGGCAGGCCGCCATCACCGGGCTGCTGCTGGCCCTGCTGCGCCCCGGCGACACGGTCCTGCTGCCCGCCGACGGCTACTACGCGGTGCGCTCGTTCGCCTCCGACGCGCTGGAGCGGCTCGGCGTGCGCGTGGTGCTCGTGCCGACCGCCGGGCCGTACCCGTCGTTCGAGGGTGTGCGGCTGGTGCTGCTGGAGACCCCGGCGAACCCCGGCCTGGACGTCGTCGACGTGCGGGCGGTGGCCGGGGCCGCGCACGCCGCCGGTGCGCTGGTGGCGGTGGACAACACCACCGCCACGCCGCTCGGGCAGCGCCCGCTGGATCTCGGCGCGGACGTGGTGGTCGCCTCCGGCACCAAGGCGCTGACCGGCCACTCGGACCTGCTGCTGGGCTACCTGGTCACCCGGGACGCCGGGCTGCGGGACTCGGCGACCACCTGGCGCACCACCACCGGCGGGGTGCCGGGCGCGTTCGACTGCTGGCTGGCCCACCGCTCGTTGGCCACGCTCGACCTGCGGCTGGCCCGGCAGACCGCGAACGCGGGGGCGCTGGCCGATCTGCTCGCGGCCCGGCCGGACGTCACCGGCGTGCGGTGGCCCGGCCGGCCGGACGACCCGGCGTACCCGGTCGCGTCGGCCCAGATGCGGCGCGTGCCGGGCGTGCTCTCGTTCGACCTGGGCGACGAGGGCCGGGTGGCCCGGTTCCTCGGCGCCTCCCGGCTGGTGGCCGCCGCGACCTCGTTCGGCGGGCTGCACACGACGGCCGACCGGCGGGCCCAGTGGGGCGATGCCACCACACCGGGTTTCGTGCGGTTCTCCTGCGGCGTCGAGGACACCGCCGACCTGCTCGCCGACGTGGCCGCCGCGCTCGACGCGGCGGGCTGACGGCGCGACTGCCGCTGGGCTATGGTGACGGGCAGCCACGGCCCGTGCGGCCCCGACCCGAGGAGGTGAGTCCGATTCCCAAGCAGAGGACCGGCGCTCCCTCCGAGTCCGCGTCGCCTCGGAGCTGAGGCGACGCCGGGGGCGCCGACGAGCGCTTCCCGAAAGGCTTGCCATGGCATCCACGGTATTCACTCCCGATCGTCCGGCCCTCGTCCGGCGGTTACGCGCCGCCGGTTGCGTCTTCGCCGAGGACGAGGCGGACCTGCTGATCGCCGCCGCCGACTCGGCGCCGGCGCTGACCCGGCTGGTCGACCGTCGCGTCGCCGGCCTGCCGCTGGAGCACCTGCTCGGCTGGGCCGAGTTCTGCGGCCGGCGGATCGCCGTACACCCCGGGGTCTTCGTGCCGCGCCGTCGTAGCGCGTTGCTGGTCGACACGGCGGCGGCGCTGGCCGGGCCGGCGCCGGCGGTGCTCGACCTGTGCTGCGGCTCCGGCGCCGCCGCGGTGGTGCTGCACGAGCGGCTCGCGCCGCGCTGGCTGGCCGCCGCCGACATCGATCCGGTGGCCGTGGCCTGCGCCCGGCGCAACCTCGAACCACTCGGCGTCCCGGTCTACCAGGGCGACCTGTACGACGCGCTGCCGGCCGGCCGGCGTGGCCGGCTGGACCTGGTGGTGGCGAACGCGCCGTACGTGCCGACCGCCGCAGTGGCCTCGCTGCCGGCCGAGGCACGCCTGTACGAGGCGCCGGTGGCCCTGGACGGCGGCGCGGACGGCCTGGCCGTGTTGCGCCGGGTCGCCTCCGGCGCGGCCGAGTGGCTCGCCCCGGGCGGGCACGTCGTGGTCGAGGCGAGCGCCGCACAGGCCCCGTCGCTGTGCGCCGTGTTCACCGCCGCCGGGCTGGACCCGGAAGTGGTACGCGACGAGGAGTGGGACGCCACGGCGGTCACCGCCCGCCGTCCCGGCTGACCGCTACGGGAGTCCGCGCGGGGGCGTGACGGGTGGCCAGGACGGGAACTAGCCTCGGATCAGGCGCGGCGGGAGGCGGTGGCGGTGGACAGCGCAGGTGTGCCGGTGGTGGTGGGGCTGGACAACGGGGGCACGAGCGACAACGCCACGGTGCTGACCGTCGACGGCCGGTTCCTGGTGGACGGGCTGCTGGAGATCCCGAGCGACGTCGGCGCCGGCCCGGAGGCGGCGGTGGAGGCGCTGGCGCGGGCGTTCGACGGCGTGCTGGCGCACACCGGCGTGCCGCGTGACCTGGTCCGCGCGGTCGGGCTGGACACGCCCGGCCCGGCCAGCGCCACCGGCGTCATCTCCTCCCGCGGCTCGACGAACTTCTCCCAGCCCGCCTGGCGCGGCTTCGACGTGCGCAGCGCGCTGGAGCGGCGGCTGGGCCTGCCGGTGGTGTACGCGAACGACGGCAACGCCGCCGCGCTCTACGCCCATCACGTGCACTTCGGCGCCGCGGCGATGGCCCGGTCGTCGGTGTCGGCGATCGTCGGCACCGGACTCGGCGGCGGCGTGGTGGAGTCCGGCCGGGTGGTCGGCGGCGCGGCCGGCATGGCCGGCGAGTTCGGGCACGTGCACATCCCGCTGGACGGCCTGGTCGAGCCGGACCAGGCGGCGCCGGTCTGCGCCTGCGGCTTCACCGGGGACGCGGAGAGCGTCGCCTCGCTCACCGCGATCCGGCGCAACCTGCTGCCGTACTGGCTGGCCCGGCACCCGGAGCACCCGCTCGCGGCGGAGGAGCCGGACCGGGCGGCGAAGCTGCTGCGCGGATACGGCGAGCGGGGCGACCCGCTGGCCCGCCTGGTGTTCACCCAGCAGGCGAAGGCGCTGGGCCGGCTGTTCACCATCGCGGCCAACTTCACCGATCCGCACGCGTACTTCGTCGGCGGGGGTGTGGTGGAGGCGGCGCCGGAGTTCCGGGACTGGTTCCTCGCCACCGTCGCCGAGCACACGGTGCTCCGGGAGGAGCAGCGGGCGGTTTCCACCTTCGCGCTGGTGCCGGACCGGGACATGGCCGGGGCGCGCGGGGTGGCCATCGCGGCGCTGGAAGCGGTACGCGGCACCCGCACCGCCGCCGCCCCTCTCGGCTGACGCGGACCGCTCAGGCGCCCGGCGGCGCGGCGGTGAACGCGGCCCAGGCGCGCGGCGCGAACACCAGCACCGGGCCGGCCGGATCCTTCGAGTCGCGGACCGCCACCGCGCCGGTCAGCGAGGCCACCTCCACGCAGGCGCCCTCGTCGCCGCTGTGGCTGCTCTTACGCCAGCCGGCCGGCGCCGGGGCGGCGCGGTTCGTGCCGTTCATCTGGTCACCTCTCGTTCCAGGCGGAGGAGCTGGTCCCGACTGGCCGCCGGGCTCAGCGCAACGGTCCGCAGGTGCTCCATGATCTTGACGCAGGTGCGCAGGTCACCCGGCCGGTCCAGGATCATCTGCCCGGCGACGGTCTCCACCGAGGCGATGATCGGATCCTCCGGGTCGGCGAACTCCAGGATGTGCAGTGATCCCCGGGTGCCCCGGTGGTAGCCGGCGGCCAGCGGGATCACCTGCACCGTCACGTTCGGCAGCTCGATCGTCTTCAGCAGGTGCTGGAGCTGGCCGGACATGACCGAGCGGTCACCGACCGGGCGCAGCAGCGCGGCCTCGTCGATGATGGCGTCGAGGATCGGCGGCTCGGCGCCGGAGAGCCGCTGCTGGCGATCCAGCCGGAGCCGGACCCGTTGCTCCACCTGCTCGTCGCTGAGCGTGTGCGGCCCGCCGCGCATCACCCCGCGGATGTAGTCGGCGGTCTGGAGCAGACCGGGCACCACCGACGGCTCGAAGTTCGCGATGCCGGTGGCTTCCGCCTCCAGCGCGATGAAGTCGATGGTGCGGCGGTCCAGCAGGTACGAGTAGGAGACCCACCAGCCCGGCTTGCGGGCGTCCTTTGCCAGTTCCACCGCCGCGGCGATGTCGGCCGGGTCGACGCCGTAGCTGGTCAGCAGCGCGCGCACGGTGGCGGGACTGACGAGCGTCTGGGCGTTCTCGTAGCGGGACAGCGTGCTCCGGGTGCTGTTGATCTCGTCAGCCGCGGCTTCCAGCGTGAGCCCGGCGGCTTCCCGGTGGGTTCGCAGGGCGATGCCGAGCCGTCGGGCCCGGGCGGTCTTCGGCGCCATGTATCGATGGTCGCACATCTTTTGGGAAAGCGGGCATGAGAGAAAGTCGATGAGAGTTGCATTCATGCTTGTAAACATGCCAATGTGTGACGGCGTCCTCACCGTCGGTTGTCGTGGCGACGGTGGCGGTGAGCGACCGGAGGGGACGGGGCGCGCGGTGGCCGGATCTCTTACTCCCCCACGATCCGGCCGCCGCGTGCCCCTGCTGGCCCCACGAGACGGGGGGGATCCGCGATGACCAGGTTCCTCGTGGTCCTCACCGACGTGCGTCCGAGTGCGTGGCGCGACGAACGGACCAGTCCCGAGCGCCGCCGTCAGGTGGTCGGCGCGAGCAGCCGGGAGGCGGCCGACCGGATCGCCGGCGCCTTCATGGCGCTGGGCATGGTGCGGGCCGGCCGGCAGCGGGTGAAGGTCATCGCGGTCGGCCGCAGGCCCCGGCACCCGGCCTGGTGAGCACCGTTCCGTTACTCCCCGTATATGTCACCTTGACCGTTTGCCACGCGACTCCGCCTCTCCCCGGGTAACGACCACCGCTTGCGGCAACGCACAGTAAGGTCAGTCGGGTGAGCGCCACCGGCGAGCACGGCCAGCCGCAGCCGCGAACGATGAGGTGACAATGACCACCCCAGGTAAGACCCGTGTGGCGATCGTCTTCGGCGGCCGCAGCCCCGAACACGGCATCTCCTGCGTCAGCGCGGGCAGCGTGCTGGCCGCGCTCGACCCGGACGAGTTCGAGGTGATCCCGGTCGGCATCACCCGGCAGGGCCAGTGGGTGCTCGCCAACGGCGACCCGAGCCGGCTCGCCATCGCCGACCGCAAACTGCCCGAGATCACCGCCGGCTCCGGCGCCGAACTGGTGCTGCGCGCCGACCCCGCCCTCGGCGGCCTGATGGTGCTCGACCCGGCCCAGGGGCCGGTGGCGCTCGCCGACGTGGACGTGGTCTTCCCGGTGCTGCACGGGGCGTACGGCGAGGACGGCACCATCCAGGGGATGCTGGAGATGGCCGACCTCCCCTACGTCGGCGCGAACGTGTTCGCCTCCGCCGCGGCCATGGACAAGGAGTTCACCAAGAAGCTCTGCGCCGCCGAGGGCATCCCGGTCGGCCCGTACGCGGTGCTGCGCGCCGGCATGTCGCTGAGCGAGGAGGACAAGGAGCGCCTGGGCCTGCCCGTCTTCGTCAAGCCGTCCCGGGCCGGCTCCTCGTTCGGCATCACCAAGGTCGACGACTGGGCCGACCTGGACGCCGCGCTCGTCACCGCCCGCGAGATCGACAGCAAGGTGCTCGTCGAAAGCGCGGTGGTGGGCCGCGAGATCGAGTGCGGCGTGCTGGAGGGCGAGGCGGGTGGCGCTCCCGAGGCGTCGGTGCTCGCCGAGGTACGGATGATCGGCGACCGCGACTGGTACGACTTCGAGGCCAAGTACATCTTCGCCGACGAGGTCTGCGAGTACGACGTGCCGGCCGACCTCCCCGAGCCGGTCGCCCGGCAGGTGCGCGACTACGCCACCCGGGCCTTCACCGCGCTGGACTGCTCCGGCCTGGCCCGCGTCGACTTCTTCGTCACCCCGCAGATGGACGTCTACCTCAACGAGATCAACACGATGCCGGGCTTCACCCCGACGTCGATGTTCCCGCGGATGTGGTCGGCCAGCGGGCTGGAGTACCCGAAGCTGGTGAACCGTCTGATCCGTACTGCCCTGCACCGCCGCGCCGGCCGCTGACCGGCCGGCCGGGCGTCAGGCGGAGCAGCCCGAGGGGGCCTGCTTCGCCGAGGGGACCGAGCTGACGATCGTGTCGGAGATCGAGGTCACCCACTGCAGCGGCGGCTCGTACGACTTCGGCACCCGGACCCGGATCGGGGTCTCCCGGTCGACGGTGGTCAGTACCGTGGCGTCGGCCTCCTCGGCCGCGTGCCAGCAGACCTTGTTGACCGTCCACACCTCGTCGGTGGGCGGGAACTGCGCCGGACTGCCGCCGCAGGCCACCGTCAGCGCCGGGTCGCCGTACGCGGCGTTCTGCTCCGGGCCCGCGGTGACCGGACGCTGCGGCAGGTCACGCACGCGGTCCGGAAGCTGCGACATCAGGGCCCGGCAGAGCACGGTCGGGCGCTCGGCCAGCGCCGGGGCGGGCATCTCGACCGGCGCGCTGGACTGCGCCCGGGGACTCGCCGACGCGCTCGGCTCGGCCTCCGGCGACTCCGGGGCGAGCTTGGCGAACGTGAACGCGGCCACCGCCACGGTCACCGGCACCGCGACGAGCGTGGCCCAGAGCGCGGCACGGCGGGTGCCGCCGTCCCGGCGGGGAGAGGAGGTGTCCTTCTCGTCCACTTACAGCCGCACCACCGAACACGTGAGGGTGCGGGTGATGCCGGGCACCATCTGCACCTTGCTGACGATGAGTTTGCCGAGCTCGTCGACGGTGTTCGCCTCGGTGAGCACGACCACGTCGTACGGCCCGGTGACGGCGTCGACCCGTACCACGCCGGCCAGATCCGCGATCAGACCGGCCACGTCACGCGCCCGGCCGACCTCGGTCTGGATGAGGATGTACGCCTGTACCACGACTCGACCTCCGTCCGTCGCCTCCGGGCGACCTGAAGGGTGAAACTACCGTACTGAGCGGCCGTGATCCCTATCGGTTGCCGGTCGGACGCGGTGAGCGAGCACACGCCGGTACGGGTGGGGGTGGGACGTGCGGAACGACGCAGCGGAGCGAGGGAACGGAATGACTGTCACTGATGTCGGCGAGTTCGGCCTGATCGGCCGGGTGACCGCCCGGCTGGCGCAGGGACGGAACTGCCTGCTCGGCCCCGGCGACGACGGCGCGGTGGTGGCCGCGCCGGACCGGCGGGTGGTCGCCTCGACCGACGTGCTGGTGGAGGGGCGGCACTTCCGCCGGGACTGGTCGTCGGCACGGGACGTGGGCCACCGGGCGGCGGCGGCGAACCTCGCCGACATCGCCGCCATGGGCGCCACCCCGACCGCCCTGCTGGTCGCGCTCTGCATGCCGGCCGAGCTGGACCCGGCCTGGGCCGAGGAACTGGCCGACGGGCTGGGCGCGGAGGCGGCGCTCGTCGGCGCGAGCGTGGTCGGCGGGGACATGTCCGGCAGCCCGACGCTCACCGTCGCGGTGACAGCGCTCGGCGACCTGGCCGGCCGCGCCCCGGTGGTCCGCTCCGGCGCCCGGCCGGGGGACGTGGTGGCGCTTGCCGGGCGCACCGGCTGGTCGGCGGCGGGCTACACCGTGCTCTCCCGGGGCTTCCGCACGCCCCGGCTGCTGGTCGAGGCGTTCCGCCGCCCCGAGGTGCCGTACGCCGCCGGACCGGCTGCCGCAGCGGCAGGGGCCACCTCCATGATCGACGTGTCGGACGGGTTGCTGGCCGACCTCGGGCACGTGGCGACCGCCAGCGGCGTGGCGATCGACCTGAACCGCGACGCGTTCGAGGTGCCCCGGCAGATGCGCGACGCGGCGCAGGCGCTCGGCGTCGACCCGTACACCTGGGTCCTCGCCGGCGGCGAGGACCACGCGCTGGCGGCGACGTTCCCCGGGGACGCCGCGCTGCCCGACGGATGGCAGCCGGTCGGGCGGGTGGCCGACGGTGCCGGGGTCACCGTCGACGGCGCCGCCTACAGCGGCCCGCGCGGCTGGGACCACTTCAGGCGAGCGGAGTAGCGGGTCCGGAGTGATCTGCGTCCGACCCCGGGCCGCCCGGCCGGGGTCGGGCCGGCGGCGGTCGTAACCTGGCACGGTGAGCGAGATCGAGATCCGGGAGCGGCGCTTCGACGCGCCCGAGTCGCAGGCGCTGATCCGGGCGGCGCTGGCCGACCTCGGCGCCCGGTACGGCGGCAGCGGCGACGAGACCCCCGTCGACGCGGCCGAGTTCACCCCGCCGGACGGCACGTTTCTCGTCGCCTACCTGGACGGGCGGCCGGTGGGCTGCGGGGGCTGGCGCAGCCACGGCGACGGCGACGACACGGCCGAGCTGAAGCGCATGTACACCGACCCGGCGGCCCGGGGCCGGGGCGTGGCCCGCGCGGTGCTCGCCGCGGTCGAGCGATCCGCCCGCGACCACGGCCGCAAGCGGATCGTGCTGGAGTGCGGCGACAAGCAGCCCGAGGCGATCGCCATGTACACCTCGGCCGGTTACGAGCGGATCCCGAACTTCGGCTTCTACAAGGACGCCCCGGGCTGCCTGTCGTACGGCCGCACCCTCTAGCCCACCGAGATGCGGATCTCGCTCGCGGCGCGGCGTACGGCATCCGCGGCCTCGTCCGGTGTCGCGCCCCAGGCCATCAGGTGCCCGCTGCGGTGCGCCGAGGAGAGCAGCTCCGGCACGATCTGACCGACCTTCGTCTCCACCTGCACGTCGAGCACGCCCGGCACGCGCAGCGCGTCGCGCCTGCCGTCCACGGCGGTGACCCGGCCGGGCGGCGCGATCAGGAACTCGATCGCCGCCGCGCCGCTGGCCCGCGCCGGCAGCGCCGGCCGTTCGCCGCGCAGCACCCGCAGGTACGCCTCGATGACGTCCCGCTCGTAGGCGATCGAGATGAGCGCGGTGATCATGTCGCCGGGCATCCGGGCCGCGCACTCCACGAGCGTCGGCACGCCGTCGACCAGGATCCACTCGCTGTGCAGCATGCCGCTGCGGAAGCCGGCCGCCTCGGCGAGGCGTACCGCGGCGGACCGCAGCGCGTCGTGCGCGGCGGCGGGCAGCGCGGACGGCACCGTGTGGCCGGTCTCGACCGGGTAGCGGCCACCGGCGATCCGCTTGTCGGTCACGTTGGCGAAGATCACCTCGCCGTCGGCCACCAGCAGCTCGACGCTGTGCTCGGAGCCGACCAGCAGCTCCTCCACCAGCACACCGGTGGGCAGGCCGCGCTCGGTGGCCTCGGCCGGGTCGGGCGGGGCGGCGCTGGCCGCCCAGTGGGCCGGCACCTCGGCTGGCTCGGTGATCAGTTGCACGCCCAGGCTGCCCGAGCGGCGGGTGGGCTTGAGCACGCACCGGCCGCCGTGCGCCTCGGCGAACTCCACCGCCCGCGCCGGGTCGTCGACCAGCTCGTACGCCGGGTTGGCCAGCCCGATCCGGTCGGCGAGCAGCCGCATCCGGTGCTTGTCGGAGAAGACGTCGGCGGCCTCCACCCCGGCGCCCGGCAGGCCGAGCCGCTCGGCGAGCCGGGCGGTGGCGCCGACCGCGTACTCCAGGCCGGGCAGGACCAGCCGGGCGTCGGCGAGGCCGGGCTCGCGGGCGAGCAGGGCGTCCGCGTCGAAGCCGGTCTGGTACTCGGCCACGACGAGGCGCCCGATCATCGGCAGCCGGTCGGCGAACCGGGCCAGGTCGCGGCGGGCGGCCACGTCCGGCTCCTCGATGAGCACCACGCTGCCGGGCGGCAGCTCCTGGTCGAACCAGCTCAGCGAGCCGAACGACGCGCCCACCACCACCAGTTGCTCGCGACCCAGATCGAGGTCCACCGGTCACACCTCCCCACGGCTCGCGCCGGAACCGGACGGCCGGCGCAGCAGCACCCTAACCGGCTGGTTCCAGCAGGTCACCGGGCGGTCGGTCAGGGGTGCCAGGGCGGCTCGGCCGATACCGAGCCGGTGGGTGCGGCGGGTTGCCGGACACACGACAGAAGCCGGCGGACCCCCGAAGGGATCCGCCGGCGACCGACGATGTTTCCGGTGGCGCTACCGCGTCAGGCGCGGGTGACCTTGCCGGCCTTGATGCACGAGGTGCAGACCTGCAACTTCTTGGTGGTGCCACCACCGGCCGGGGTACGCACCGACTGGATGTTCGGGTTCCAGCGGCGGTTGGTCCGCCGGTGCGAGTGGGACACGTTGTGGCCGAAGCCCGGCCCCTTGCCACAGACGTCGCACACGCTAGCCACGGGATACTCCTGGGATTGAAACGTTCATGAGGTCGCCGCCAGGCGCTGCCCGGGCAACCTGGTCAGGTTACCCGATGACAGTCGGTACGCCCAACCGGCCCTTTCGCGAGCCCACCCAGCGTACCGGCGTCCCGGCCGGGCCGTCCGCCGGGGCGGACACGCGGCGGACGACCCCGGCGCGTGTCGGTGCGCGCCAGTAGGCTTCCCGACGTGCTGGAGACCCTCGACGCCGCAGCGGTACGCCGCTGGTGCGCGAGCGGGCTGGCCGCCCTCCGCACCCACCAGGGCGAGATCGACGACCTGAACGTCTACCCGGTGCCCGACGGCGACACCGGCACCAACCTGGTGCTCACGCTCACCTCGGCCCAGCAGGCCCTGGCCATGAACCTCGGCACGCTCCCCGACGACGGGCACACCCCGCACGGGCACGCGCTGCGGCTGATGGCCCGGGGCGCGCTGCTCGGGGCACGCGGCAACTCCGGCGTGATCCTCTCGCAGATCCTGCGTGGCCTCGCCGACACACTCGCCGCCGTGCCCGCGGTGCGCGGGCGGCAGCTCGCGGACGCCCTGTCCGACGCCACCGCCGCCGCCTACGCCGCAGTCGCCCGGCCGGTCGAGGGCACGCTGCTGAGCGTGGTCTCCGCCGCGGCGCACGCGGCCCGCCGGGCGGACAGCGACGACCTGCGCGCCGTGGCCGGTGCCGCCGCCGAGGCGGCGGCGCACGCGCTGGCGCGTACCCCCGAGCAGTTGCCGGAGCTGGCCCGCGCGGGCGTGGTCGACGCCGGCGGGCGGGGCCTGTGCCTGCTGCTGGACGCGCTGGTCGAGGTGATCACGGGGGAGAGCCCGGCGCAGCCGGCGCCCGCGCCGCCCGTCCGCCGCGCGCCGGCCACCGCGGTGCGGGAGAGCGGCTCCGACGCGTACGCCTACGAGGTGCAGTACCTGCTCGACGCGGACGACGAGGCGGTGGCCCGGCTGCGCGCCGAGCTGGACGCGCTCGGCGACTCCCTGGCGATCGTCGGCGACGGCGCCGGCACCTGGAACGTGCATGTGCACGTCAACGACATCGGGGCGGCGGTCGAGGCGGGCGTGGTCGCCGGCCGCCCGCACCGGATCGGCGTGACCCGCTTCGCCGACCGGGCCGCCCCGGCGCCCGGACCCCAGGCGCCGCTGCCCGAGGGACGGGCCGCTGTGGTGGTGGCCACCGGCGCGGGCATCGCGGAGCTGTTCGCGGCCGAGGGCGCCGTGGTGGTGCCCGCCAACCCGTCCACCGGCGAGCTGCTCGACGCGATCCGGGCCACCGGCGCCGCCCGGGTGGTGGTGCTGCCGAACGACCCGAACACCCAGTCGGTGGCGAGCGCGGCGGCCAGGGAGGCGCACGGCCTGGGCGTGAAGGTGAGCGTGGTGCCGACCCGCTCGCCGGTGCAGGCGCTCGCGGCGCTGGCCGTACGCGATCCGAAGCGGCGGTTCGAGGACGACGTGATCGCGATGGCCGAGGCGGCCGGCGCCTGCCGGTACGCCGAGGTCTGCCACGCCGCCCGGGAGGCGCTCACCGTCGCCGGACCGGCCCGCCCGGGCGACGTGCTGGCCCTGGTCGAGGGCGAGGTGCACCTGATCGGGCAGGATCTGGTCGACACCTGCACCGCCGTGGTCGACCGGATGCTCGGTGGCGGCGGCGAGCTGGTCACGCTGCTCTGCGGCGCCGATGCGCCGGCCGGGCTGGCCGACCGGGTCCGCGCGCACGTCGAGAGGGCGTGGCCGTTCGTCGAGGTGCAGGCGTACGAGGGCGGTCAGCCGCACTATCCGCTCCTGGTGGGGGTCGAATGACGGGTGAAGCGGCCACTGTCGACACGCCGCTGAAGAAGCTGGTCGGCGAGCGCACGGCGAAGGCGCTGGCCGGGCATCTCGACCTGCACACCGCGGGCGACCTGATCTACCACTTCCCGCGCCGGTACGACGAGCGCGGCGAGCACACCGACATCCGCTCGCTCGACGTGGGGGAGCAGGTCACGGTGCTCGCCCAGGTGCAGCGCACCGCCGTGCGCCCGATGCGCCAGCGGCGCGGCAACCTGCTGGAGGTGACCGTCGGCGACGGCTCCGGCGGCCTGCTCACCTGCACGTTCTTCGGCAACCAGGCGTGGCGGGAGCGGGAGCTGCGACCCGGCCGGTGGGGCCTGTTCGCCGGCAAGGTGACCGAGTTCCGGGGCAAGCGGCAGCTCAACGGCCCGGAGTACGTCCTGCTCGGCGAGGGCGGCGAGGGAGAGGCGGCGGCGAACGAGGAGGTCGAGGAGTTCGCCGGGGCGCTGATCCCGGTCTACCCGGCCGCGGCGGCGGTGCCGACCTGGGTGATCGCCCGCTGCGTCCGCGTCGTGCTCGACACGTTCACCCCGCCGGAGGACCCGTTGCCGGCCACCGTGCGGGCCACCCGCAACCTGGCCGACATCGGCACCGCGCTGCGTGAGATCCACCGCCCGACCAGCAAGGAGGCGCTCTACCGGGCCCGCCGCCGGCTGAAGTGGGACGAGGCGTTCGCCGTGCAGCTCACGCTGGTGCAGCGCAAGCACCGGGCGGCGGCGTCGCCGGGACGGGCCCGGCCGGCGAAGGCGGGCGGCCTGCTGGACGCGTTCGACGGCCGGCTGCCGTACGAGCTGACCTCCGGCCAGCAGGTCGTCGGGCGGGAGATCGCCGCCGACCTGGCCCGGGCGCACCCGATGCACCGGCTGCTGCAGGGCGAGGTGGGCTCCGGCAAGACCGTGGTGGCGCTGCGCGCCATGCTCCAGGTGGTCGACGCCGGCGGGCAGGCCGCGCTGCTGGCCCCGACCGAGGTGCTCGCCGCCCAGCACCACCGGGGCATCCTCGACCTGCTCGGGCCGCTCGGCCGGGCCGGTGAGCTGGGTGCCGCCGACGACGCCACGAGGGTGGAGCTGATCACCGGCTCGCTCGGCGCGGCGGCCCGGCGCCGGGCGCTGGCCGAGGTGGCCGAGGGCCGCGCCGGCATCGTGCTCGGCACGCACGTCCTGCTGTACGAGGGCGTCGACTTCCACGACCTCGGCCTGGTGGTCGTGGACGAGCAGCACCGCTTCGGCGTGGAGCAACGCGACGCGCTGCGCGCGAAGGCCGAGCAGCCGCCGCACGTCCTGGTGATGACCGCCACCCCGATCCCGCGCACTGTCGCCATGACCGTCTACGGCGACCTGGAGACCTCCACGCTGTCCCAGCTTCCGCAGGGCCGCTCGCCGATCGCCTCGCACGTGGTCCCGGCCGCCGAGAAGCCGGCGTTCCTCGATCGGGCCTGGCGCCGGCTGCGCGAGGAGGTCGCGAAGGGCCACCAGGCGTACGTGGTGTGCCCCCGGATCGGCGAGGGTCCGGTGTCGGACGAGGAGGCGCCGCGGGAGGACGACAACGGCCGGCGCCCGCCGCTGGCGGTGACCGAGGTGGCCCCGCTGCTGGCCGAGGGGCCGCTGCACGGGCTGCGGATCGGGGTGCTGCACGGGCGGTTGCCGGCCGACGAGAAGGACGCGGTGATGCGCGCGTACGCCGACGGCGAGCTGGACGTGCTGGTCGCGACCACTGTGGTCGAGGTCGGCGTGAACGTGCCGAACGCGACGGTGATGATCGTGCTGGACGCCGACCGGTTCGGCGTCTCCCAGCTCCATCAGTTGCGCGGCCGGGTCGGCCGGGGCTCGGCCGCCGGTCTGTGCCTGCTGGTCACCGAGGCGGTGGAGGGATCCTCCGCGCGGGAGCGGCTGGACGCGGTCGCCTCCACCACCGACGGCTTCAAGCTCGCCGAGCTCGACCTGGAACAGCGCCGGGAGGGCGACGTGCTGGGCGCGACCCAGTCCGGCCGCCGCTCGCACCTGCGGCTGCTGTCGCTGCTGCGGGACGCCGAGCTGATCCGCGACGCGCGGGCCGAGGCGATCGAGCTGGTCGAGGAGGACCCGGATCTGTCCCGGCATCCGGCGCTGGCGGCGTCGGTCGCCGCGCTCGTCGACGAGGAACGCGCCGAATACCTGGAGAAGGGCTGACGCACGAGGGCGGCGGCCGGCGTGCCCGGTGAACGCGCTGGTGCGGGTCCGCGGGACTGCGGCACCCGCGTCGCGTGCCTAGGCTCGCGCAGATGTCGACACCATTCCTCGAACGCGGTGTGCTGCTGCTGGCCCGGGGCGACGAACTCCTTGTGGACCGGGTCGTCGGGGCGGCCGACGAGACGTCCGGCCGACCGTGCACCCCGGCCACGCGGTTCCAGATCGCCTCGATCAGCAAGCAGATGGCGGCCGTGGCGGTGCTGCTGCTCGCCGAGCGCGGCGCGCTGCGCCTGACCGACCCCGTCACCCGGTGGCTGCCCGGCACGCCGCCGCCGGAGTGGTCCGGCATCACGCTGCACCATCTGCTCACCCACACCTCCGGCCTGGGCCACTGGGAGGAGTACCCGGCTGTCGACCTGCACGGGCCGGCCGAGCCGGACGAGCTGCTCGGCCGGTTCGCCGCGCTGCCGCCGCTGTTCCCGCCCGGGACGGGGTGGCACTACAGCAGCCCTGGCTACGTGCTGCTGGCCCGGACCGTGGAACGGGTGGCCGGGCGGCCGTACGCCGGGTTCCTGGCCGAGGAGGTCTTCGCGCCGCTGGGCATGACGGGCAGCTTCGCCGGTGCGGGCGACGACCGGCCGGACGTGGCGGTCGGGCACGAGGACGGCCGTCCGGTGCCGTCCTGGGACCTGGCGACGGTGAGCATGGGCGCGGGTGACGTCTGGTGCACCGCTGCGGACCTGCTGACCTGGCTCGACGTACCGCGCCGGGGCCGGCTGCTCACCCCGGCCTCGGTGGCGGCGCTGACCACCCCGCACGCGCCGACCGGCCGGCCCGGGGAGGCGTACGGCTACGGGTTCTTCGTCGGCCCGCTGGCCTGCCGGCGGGCGGTGCACCACTCGGGGGACAACGGCGGCTACAAGGCGTTCGCCGCCTGGCTGCCCGACTCGGACGAGCGGCTCGTCCTGCTGGCCAACCAGGCCGAGGTGAACCCGGCCGCTGTCACGTCGGTGCTCGACACCGTCTGAGCCGTCGGTGGCACGCAAATGGCGAGGGCGGGCCCCCCCGGGGGGGGGGGCGGCCCCCGGGGGGGGGGGGGGGGGGGGCGGGTCCCGGGGCGGCGGGGCCCCCCCCACAACA